>JBDRFA010000120.1:0-15541 GCA_043819235.1 Candidatus Omnitrophota bacterium
TTGTGCGGGGTAAATTCGCCGGTGTTGACAAAATTGCGGGCGAAAAGATCGCCGGGATTCGGCGCGCTGGATAAATATCCGTATAAAGAAGTGGAAGCATGGGGTGAAAAAAATATGGATGGATATGGATAATCCTGAAAGAAGAAAAAAGTTCGCAGATAAGATAAGCGGTATAGACAAACAGATCATTGCGTTTCGTGAGTGGAAGGGGAAGCTGGTCCGCAAATTGTAGGGGGGGGATGGGGTCAGGGCTTGAAATGTGAAATTTGTTGACATGGTGGATCGATATGATAAAATGCAGATATGGCAAGACAATACCGAATATTAGGGGAGGGCGCATTTTATCATATAACAAGTCGAGGAGACGGGCGCAGGAATATATATGAGAGGGAAAGAGATCATAAAAAGTTCCTGGAGTATATACTAAGAGCCAAAGAGAAATATCACTTCCGGTTATACGCGTATGTCTTGATGCCAAATCATTATCATCTGTTAATTCAGACACTGCAAGCAAACCTGCCCAAAATAATGCATTACATAAACAGCGTGTATACGACGTATTATAACAAAGTAAACAGAAATGTCGGACATGTGTTTCAAGGCCGTTATAAATCATTGATAGTTGATGCGGATACCTATTTCAAGGAGCTGACAAGATATATTCATTTGAATCCAGTGAGAGCGAAAATAGCGGATAAACCTGAAGAATATGAATGGTCGAGTTATAAGGGATACATAAGCAGAAAAGGAGACGGTTTTATAGATAGGGGAGATATAGATAAAGTCCTTGGAATGAGTATTGAAGAGTATAAAAAATATGTATACCGGGGAATAGGAAAAGAAGAGAAAATATTTAAAGATGTATATGCGGGAAGTATGTTAGGGGGAGTAGATTTTATAAAGGAAAAGATAAAAGGTTTAAAAATACAGGTAGAGAGTAAAAACATAGCCTATAATGAAAAATACATAGAGGAAATAGAAGAAGAGCGGATTTTGGAATATATAATTAGAGAACACAGGATAGGTAGGGAAGAATTGCTAAAAAGCAAGAATAAGCAGAATCAGGCGAAGAAGAATAGCATATATTTACTAAAAAGACTGACAGGAAAGACGAATAAAGAGATCGGTGAAATGTTTGACATAAGTCATACGGCAGTGAGTAAGGCGTATAGTAGTATGGAACAAGAAATGAAAGAGAGCAGGAAGGTAAAGAGGAAAATAGAAGGTCAAATTTCACATTTCAAGCCCTGACCCCAAATCCCTCTTAAAAGCCGATGGACAATAAACAGATAGCGAACATATTTCTTCGTATCGCCGATATCCTGGAGATAAAGGGTGAAAATATTTTCAAGGTCAGGGCTTACCGCACTGCCGCTCAGAATATTTCAGGACTGCCGCGCCAGCTTAAGGATATATTTGAGGAAGACCCCGAGAAGCTGGGGAATATTCCCGGGATAGGCAAAGATCTCAAGGCCAGGATCATGGAGATGATCGGGACAGGGCGGCTCGGGTATTATGATGAGATCGTGAAGGAATTTCCGGCCGGGTTCTTTGATATGCTTAATATTTCCGGGCTTGGGCCTAAAAAGATAAAGAAATTGCATGAGGAATTAGGGATCAATAATGTCGATGACCTGGAGAAAGCCTGCCGGGAGGGCAGGCTTGAGAATGTCGAAGGTATGGGCTCAAGGACCGAGGAGAAGTTCCTCGAGGCGATAAAACATTTCAGGAAGGCTGAAGGCAGAATGCTGCTCGGCGAGGCAAACCGTACGGCGGATGAGGTCGTAGGTTATTTATCTTCGTCGGGCTGCTTCAAAAAAATAGAGAAAGCGGGAAGCCTGCGGCGCGGCAGGGAAACTGTGGGGGACCTTGATATCCTCGCTGTGGCGAAAGACAGCGCCCGGGCGATGGATCACTTCGTGAATTATCCCGAAGTCGAAACGGTAATAGCCAAAGGCTCGACGAAAGCCAGTGTTTCTCTGAAAGACGGCCCGCAGGTTGACCTTCGGATAGTGGACTCATCCTGTTTCGGGGCGGCGCTTGTATACTTCACGGGGTCCCAGAGCCATAACGTGAAGATAAGGCAGCTCGCGAAGGATATGGGGTATAAAGTGAGCGAATACGGGGTATTCACCGTGTCCAAAACGTCCGGGAAAGAGAAGATGGCGGCGGGTGAGACCGAGGAAGAAGTGTACGCTAAGCTTGGCATGCAGTGGGTCCCGCCGGAACTCAGGGAGGACAGGGGAGAGATCGAGGCCGCTTTAAAGGGGCTCCTTCCCGGGAGGCTTCTTGAGATAAAGGACATTATCGGGGACCTCCATATACACACCAGTGAAACCGACGGGAGCTCCGCGCTTGAAGACGTAGTGGAGGCGGCCCGTAAAAAAGGATATAAGTATATCGCGATCACCGACCATTCCAAGCTTATCAGGATCGCGCACGGCATGGACGAAAAACGCCTTCTCAAACATGCCGAAAAAATAAGGAAGCTTGACGCGAAGACTAAAGGCATAAAGGTCCTTGCCGGTGTTGAGGTCGATATACTTACCGACGGCAGCCTTGACCTTGAGGACCGCGCGCTTAAAGAACTGGATATAGTTATCGCCGCCGTGCATTCCGCGTTCACTCTTGAGCGGGATAAACAGACCGCGCGTATTCTGAAGGCCATGGACAACAAATACGTCAACATCCTGGCGCATCCTTCGGGCAGGCTTATTACAAGCCGCACGGGGCTCGATATGGACCTTGACCGGGTGTTCAGAAAAGCCGCGGAGAACAATGTTTTCCTCGAGATCAACACGCATGGCGAGCGTATAGACCTCAACGATGTTAACTCGAGGAGGGCGAAGGAGCTGGGCGTCAGTTTTGCCATAAATACCGATGCCCATGATATAACTCAGCTGGACCTTATGATGTACGGCGTGATAACCGCGCGCAGGGGATGGCTGGAAAAGAAAGACGTACTTAATACGTTACCGCTCGATAAAATGCTGAAGGCGCTCAAGAGGTAAGGATATGAAATCAGGGCATCCCCGCGAAGGCGGGGACCCAACAAAGGTAAATATTATTTTTATTTGATCCCCGCTTTCGCGGGGATGACATAAATCGAACAGGGATGACAGGATGACGCAGAACATAAAAAAACGCATAGACGAACTTGCCGCGGAGATACGGCGGCATAACGAATTATACTATACAAAAGGAAAACCCGAGATATCGGACGGGAAATATGACGAGCTTGTCAGGGAGCTGAAGAAACTGGAGGCGGAACACCCCATATACGTGTCCCCGGAGTCCCCGACGCGGACCGTCGGCGCGCCCGTACCGGACAAGTTCAAAAAAGTGAAGCACACCGCGCCAATGCTCAGCCTTGACAGCGTCAACGATGAGGCCGGGGCGGAGCATTTTGACGATACCTGCGTCAAGGACGCCGGTATGGAAGTGGATTATATGTGCGAACCCAAACTGGACGGGCTCAGCATAGAACTTGTTTATGATGACGGCGTATTCACGCGTGGGGCGACGCGCGGCGACGGTGTGGTCGGCGAGGACGTGACGCTGAACCTCCGCACGGTGTCCAGTGTGCCCAAACAGCTTAAAGGTAAACACGTTCCCGCGCGAATCGCGGTGCGCGGCGAAGGTATGATGCATATAAAGGATTTTCAGGAGCTTAACAGGGTTCAGGTGTCCCTGGGGAAAGAAGGCTTCGCCAATCCGCGAAACGTGGCGGCCGGTTCCATGCGCCAGCTGGACTGGAGGGTGACCGCGTCCAGGAAACTTCATGTTTACTGTTACCGTATCCTTAATATATCCGGAGATATGCCGCCCACGCAGGAAAAAGCGCTCAAGCTGATGGAAGAACTGGGTTTCAGGACAGCTCCCGGCGTTAAACACTGCCGGTCGATCGCCGAAGCCGTCGCTTATCATCATGAGCTTGAGGCAAAAAGAGACGACCTTGATTACGAGATAGACGGTATTGTTATCAAGGTTAACGATGTCTCCCTCCAGGAAAAGATCGGGTTCAGGACGACCAACCCGAGATGGGCCGTGGCGTACAAATTCAAGCCCAGGAAAGAAGTAACGCGTGTCGAGGATATCGCGGTCCAGGTGGGAAGGACCGGTGTGATAACGCCGCTGGCGTTATTACAGCCTGTCGAGGTGGGAGGGGTAACGGTGTCGCGCGCGACTTTACATAATATGGACCAGGTGGCCAGGCTGGGCCTTAAGATAGGCGATTACGTGAAGGTAGAGAGGGCGGGGGATGTAATACCGTATGTGTCGGAAGTCATCACTGAAAAACGTACGGGAAAAGAGAAGGATTTCCATATGCCGGAAAAATGCCCGGCGTGCGGAACGCCCCTCGAGAGGGAAGACGTATTTTACCGGTGCCCCGCGGGATTAGCCTGTCCTGCCCAGCTTAAAGAGGCGATCTCTCATTACGCTTCCAAAGGTGCGGTGGACATAGAAGGTTTTTCGGATAAGAGCGTGGAACTTTTTTTTGAGAAGGGCCTCATGAAAAGCGTATCCGACATCTACGCCCTGAAGCGGGAGGACCTTCTTGAGCTTGAAGGGTGGAAAGAGAAAAAGACCGATAATTTTCTGGAGGTGATAGACAGGGCGAGGGATATCCCGCTTAACAGATTCATTTTCGGCCTGGGAATCAGGAACGTCGGAAAACATATAGCGGCTGTACTGGCCGAAAAATTCGGCAGTCTTGAAAAATTGATATCGGCGGGAAAAGAAGAATTGATGGAGATAAAAGAAATAGGACCGGAGGTCGCCGACAGCGTAGTTGATTTTTTCAGCGCGTCCAGGAACATTAAAGAAATAGAAAAACTGGGGAAGAACGGTGTCGTTATCCGCGAATACAAAAAAGCCGCGGGGAGTAAACTTTCGGGCAAAAAGGTAGCCTTTACCGGTTCTCTTACCAGTATGACAAGGGAAGACGCGAAAACCATAGTCGAATCTGAAGGAGGCGAAGCCGTCTCAAGCATAGGCGCCGGTGTGGACTTTGTGGTCGCCGGAGAAAAAGCCGGTTCAAAACTCGATAAAGCCAACAAACTCGGAATACCGGTTCTAACCGAAGAAGACTTCAAAAAACTCTTCACCTGAAGGGGACCTTCCGGAAAAACATCAAGTGTCGTATCGTAAATTCATGTAAATAAATGTGTTAGGGAAGGGTGAAACGTCCCCTTAAACAATTTGCCCCTCTAGGTGCCTCTTTACCTTCCTGCTCTCTTTCATTTTGGGATCAAAAAGGTGAAGGGTTTAGAAACTAACCTATTATAGAGTTTACGTTGACATCGCATAATATAGAAGATATAATTGTTAGACAATATTTTTATTATTATACATCCTTGTAACGAAATTTCAATAAAAGGGGGATGTAGGGGCACGGCGCGCCGTGCCCCTACTCGGGACAAGCGGGGGACGAAAAGTTCCCGCCGGAGACGGGCTAACTTATAAGAAAGCGAGAGTCGAATGGAAGAGAAGAATGAGATAATCGAACAGCGGTATAAGAACCTCGATGAGTTCAAAAAGGCCGGTGTGGAACCGTTCGGGAGGGCTTTTCCCGGGGTGGAAAGCATTGGTCCGTTTAAGGATAATTATGAGGAAGGGCGTAAGGTAAGGATAGCCGGCAGGATAATGGCCAGGAGAGAGCACGGGAAGAGCGCTTTCCTGGATATAAAGGATTTCACGGGCAAGGTACAGGCCTATATCAAGAAAGACACTGTCGGGGAAGAAGCTTACAACTTATTTAAAAGCCTGGATATAGGCGATATTATCGGTGTCGATGGCGGGACTTTCAAAACGAGGACCGGTGAAATAACCGTGCTTGTCGAAAAATACCTCCTTTTGAGCAAATCGCTCCTGCCGCTTCCCGAGAAATGGCATGGCCTGAAGGATATCGAAACGAGGTACAGGCAGAGGTATGTCGACCTCATCGTGAACGATGAGGCGCGGGATAAGTTCAGGACGAGGATAAACCTGATCAAAAGTATCCGGGAGACCCTTAACGGGAAAGGGTTTTTCGAGGTCGAGACGCCGATGATGCATCCCGTTCCGGGCGGGGCCGCGGGCAAGCCTTTCAAGACGCATCATGAAGCGCTGGACATGGACCTTTATCTCAGGATAGCTCCCGAGCTTTACCTGAAAAAGCTTCTTGTCGGCGGGTTCGAGAAGGTCTTTGAGATAAACAGGTCTTTCCGTAACGAGGGGATATCGGCCAGGCATAACCCGGAGTTCACCATGATGGAGGTTTATGAGGCGTATTCCGACTGCGACGGCATGATGAGGCTTACAGAAGAACTTATCCGTAAATCGGCGCGGGAACTTCTCGGGACGGAAAAGTTCTCATACCAGGGGAGGGACATAGACCTCAGCGTCTGGAAAAAGGTTTCTTTCGCGGAACTCATGGAAAAGAATTTCGACATAAAGGCGGACGACCCTTTGAACGCATGGGTCGATAAGCTTAAGAGCCGCGGGATAGAGATCGACGGGGATAAGGTCAGCAAGACACAGCTGATCAACATAGTGGGCGAACTGGTGGAACCGGAGACCGAAACGCATCCGGTATTCGTCGTCGATATGTTCAAGGAACTGAGCCCGCTGGCCAAGGAAAAGAAAGACGCTCCCGGGCTTGTCGAAAGGTTCGAACTGTACATGGGGGGTATGGAGATAGCGAACGCGTACTCGGAACTTAACGATCCCGTGGACCAGCGCGCGCGGTTCGAGGAACAGGCCGCGGCCGACCCAGACGCCATGGTGGACGTTGATTTTGTGAGGGCGCTTGAATACGGTATGCCCCCCGCAGGCGGGCTCGGCATAGGTATAGACCGCCTCTCGATGATATTCACCGATTCGGCGAATATCCGTGAAGTAATACTGTTCCCGCATATGCGGGCGGAATAGGGCGTGGATCGTGGATAGTGAATGGTGAATCGTGAATGGTGGGAAGGATTATGTGGCCTTTATTTTTAAGCCTTAAATATCTTTTGACCAGGAAACGGGAAGGGATGATACCTCTTATCGGGGGGATATCCGTTATCGGTGTGGCCCTCGGTGTGGCGTCACTTATAATCGTGCTGTCGGTCATGAACGGGTTCGACAGCGAGGTCAGGGATAAGATAATAGGGACTTACGCGCACATAATGGTCCAGAAAGAAGGCGGGATACCGGACCATGAAGGGCTTGTTTCCGTGATCGAAAATATGCCGGAAGTGTCGGGCGCTTCCGGGTTCGTGAGCGGACAGGCCATACTGCGCCGGGAAAAAGATGTCGTAGGGATACTTCTGAAAGGGATAGATACAGGGAAAGAATCCGCCGTGACGGAGGTCATAAAATACACGGGCGGGTCGGGGGAAGACCTCAAACCCGATACGATCATCCTCGGGAAAGAGTTGATGAGGAACGAGAATATCTCCTCCGGGGACACGATCGAGATCATCATTCCGTATTCCCTCCTGGACCTTGAAACGACGAAGCTTAAGGTCGTGGGGAGTTTCAATTCCGGGCGGTACGATTATGACGCGAACATCGCTATCGTGGACCTCGCCACGGCGCAGAAACTTTTCAGGTTGAAGGGCCTTGTGAGCGGGATAGGCGTCCGGCTGAAAGACGGGATGGGGACGGAAAGCATAAAACATGACCTGCAGTCGCGGTTGAAATATCCCTATGTGGTGAAGAGCTGGATGGACCTTGACCGCAACCTGGTGAACGCCCTGGCGATGGAAAAGAAGATGATGTTCATCGTGCTGATGCTTATAGTCATGGTCGCGTGTTTCAACATTTCGGGGTCGCTCATAATGATGGTAATGGAAAAGACAAGGGATATCGGTATACTTAAAGCTATAGGGGCCAACTCCCGGGGGATATGCCTCGTCTTTCTCCTCGAGGGGGCCATGATCGGGTTGTCGGGCGTTGTCATAGGGGGCCTTTCCGGTATTTACATAGCCCGGAACGTTAACGGCATAACGGGTTTTATCGAACGGCTTTGGGGGATAAGGATATTTCCCAGTGACGTGTATTATTTTACGGAGATACCGGTCAGGATAAACATGCCGGATATCGGCGTGGTCATAGGTGCGGCTATGGTACTTGCGCTTCTGGCCGGCATATACCCGGCGTGGAAAGCCTCCAGGCTGGACCCGGTGGAAGCGATCAGGTATGAGTAGGGGTGTGGACGGTCGTCGTAGTAACAGTGGGCTAATTTGATGAGGTTATATCCGAATGGGGATGGCCGCTATGTTCCGTACGGGGGAGGATCCACACCGGGCGGAGGGGCCCCCGGTAGGAACATAGCGGCCATCCCCATTCGGATGTTGGGTGAACAGAGTTTATATCAGAAACCAAACAAATTTAAAGCAGACGTTTATGCTGGAAGCGGTGAAAGTAAATAAGACTTTTATGCGGGGAGTGAACGCCGTGCATGCGCTTAAGGGCGTGGATATGCGTATCTCCGAAGGGGAGCGCGTGTATATACACGGGCCCTCGGGCGCCGGCAAGTCCACTTTTCTGCATATATTAGGCGGGCTGGATGTGCCGACCTCGGGGAGCGTTTCGTTCAGGGGGCGGAATGTAAACGCCATGTTCGAGTGGAAGAGGAGCAGGGTACGTAACAGGTGTTTCGGGTTTATCTTCCAGTTCTACCATCTCCTGCCGGAACTGAACGTTCTTGAGAACGTCATGATGCCGGCGATGATAAAGGGCGGTGAGCCGAAGAGGGGTATCAGGTCAAGGGCCGTGAAACTCCTTGAGACCGTGGGTATGGGAGGACGGTTGAGACACAGACCGTCAGAGATCTCGGGAGGGGAAGCCCAGAGGGTGGCTATCGCGAGGGCGCTGATAAATTCACCCGCGGCGCTTTTCTGCGACGAACCCACGGGTAACCTTGATTCGGCTATGAGCGCGCAGATCTACGCGCTTATCAGGGATATCAGCGACAAGAGCGGCATGAGCGTCGTCGTGGTATCCCACCAGGATGTGGATAAGGATTTTTTCCATAGTGAATACGTGATGAAGGACGGGATACTGGAGAAGTCGGCAAGGACTATGGAACACGTTGTTACGGTGTAAAAGGTAAAAGGCGGAGAGTGACAGTTAAAAGGTTAAAAGGTTGAAAGGTTAAAAGGTTTTGGAGATAAAAAAAGCGATATTCCAAACCTTCTTCATTTTTGCGTCTTTGCACTTTTTAACCTTTTAACTTTTTAACTGTTACATAATAAGGTACACTTATTTCTGAAAAGGACAACACATGGGGCTTAAGATATTTCTTAACGGGGAATTCGTCGATAAAGAGAACGCGAAGGTGTCTATCTTCGACCACGGGCTGCTTTACGGGGACGGTGTGTTCGAAGGCATAAGGTCATACAGGCGTAAAGTGTTCCGCTTTAAAGAACATATGGACCGGTTATATGAGAGCGCGGATGCCATAAGGCTGAAGATACCGCTGGATAAGGAGGATTTCCAGGCGAGGATACTGGAAACGCTTGCTGTCAACAACCTGAATGACGCGTATATAAGGGTCGTCGTGACAAGGGGCGTCGGGGATCTGGGGCTCGACCCGCGTAAATGTAAGACCGCCACGGTGTTCATAATCGCCGACAAGATCGCCCTGTATCCGGAAGCGTTATACGAAACGGGACTGGATATCATCATAGCGAAAACGAGGCGTAACCATCCCAGCGCGCTGAACCCGAAGGTGAAATCGCTGAACTATCTGAATAACATACTCGGCAAAATAGACGCCTTGGACGCGGGGACATACGAGGCGATAATGCTTTCTATTGAAGGGTATGTTGTAGAGTGCACCGGGGACAACATTTTTATCGTCAAGGACGGAAAGCTGGCTACGCCTCCGTGCGATCTGGGTTCTCTTGAAGGGATAACACAGGAAGCGGTTATAGAGCTCGCGAAGAAAAGGGGTATCGTGACAGAGTTCTGTAAAATGCTGCCTGAAGAACTATATGGGGCCGAGGAGTGTTTTCTGACGGGGACGGCGGCGGAGATCATACCTGTCGTGAGAATATCCGGGAAACTTATCGGTACGGGGAAGCCCGGGAAGATCACGAAACAGATGCTGGCGGATTTCAGGAAGTTGACGGGGGTGGAAGGGGTCGGGTATTAGGCTCAGGGTTAGGCTCAAGGTTAGGCTCAGGGCGGATTTGGAACCCGCCCCTACTTAAGGAGTGTATATATATGAAATGCAATATTTGCGGTTTACGTGAGGCGACGGTCCATTTGACCGAAGTCATCGATGATGAGGTCACCAAACTTCATCTTTGCGAAGAATGCACGAAGACAAAGAGCGCGGAAATGCAGTCGCATTTCGGTTTGACGGACCTTCTGACGGGGCTGATGGACTTAAACCCCGCCGTGGGAGAAGGCCAGGAGACGAAAGGGATCCTGGTGGAATGCCCGGGCTGCGGGATGACGTACCATGATTTTCAGGAAACGGGAAGGCTGGGCTGCGGGAAGTGTTACGTTACTTTCAAGAAGAAGTTAAGCGAGCTTCTCCGGAAGATCAACGGTTCGGATAAGCATACGGGCAAGATGCCGTTCAGGGGAAAAAAGGTCCTGAAGGACCAGGAAGACCTGCAGCGGCTGAAAAAAGAACTGAACGAGCTAGTGCAGGCGGAAGACTTTGAAAAGGCCGCGCTCATAAGGGACAGGATAAGAGAGATGGAAGAAAAAATTCAAAATTAAACGGGATTCGGTGATATGGAACTGGACAAACTGCTGAGTAACAGAAGCGAGTGGCTGAAGGGCGAAGGGCCCAGGTCGAACATAGCGTTATCCACGCGCATGAGGATAGCCAGGAACATAGAGGGGCATCTCTATTTTAACCGGGCGGATAATAAACAGCGCGAGGCTACGCTCGCGGCGGTTACCGCGGCCGTTAAGAAAAGCAGGATGCTCAAGGACGCGTTTATCGTCAATATCAGGTCCATCTCCGAACTGGACCGGAATTTCCTTGTGGAACGGCACCTGATGAGCAGGGAACACATGACGGATATCACGCATAAGGCGCTTGTGACGGAAGACAGGGAAATGGTGAGCGCCATGATAAACGAAGAGGACCATATACGCCTGCAGGTCATGAAATCGGGGTTTGACGTGATGGACACATGGAGGATCGTGGACAGCATAGATACCGATCTGGGGAATTATCTTTCGTTCGATTTTTCGAACAGGTTCGGGTATTTGACTTCCTGCCCCACTAATACCGGCACCGGGCTCAGGGCGTCCGTCATGCTGCACCTTACGGCGCTGGCCATGACGGATCAGATAGCCAACGTTTTTGACGCGATCTCGAAACTGGGGCTTACGATGAGGGGGTTTTACGGGGAAGGGACCAAAGCGCTGGGGGATTTCTTTCAGATATCTAATCAGGTCGCGCTGGGGCATTCGGAGATCGACATACTCGATAACCTGGAAAGGATAATCGGCAAGATAATAGCGCGGGAAGAAGAGACAAGGATGGACCTTTTAAAAAAGAAAAAAGATGAGGTCGCCGACAGGATCGCCAGGTCATACGGTACGTTGAAAAGCGCCAGGATAATAACTTCCAGCGAAACGATAAAATTGTTATCGGCCATACGCCTGGGCGTGGACCTGAAAATAGTGGAAGATATAGATATCGCGAAGGTCAACGAGGTGCTGCTTTTCACCCAGCCGGCGCATCTGCAAAAGATAATCGGCAGGGAGATCCCGCCGCATGAACGTGACATAAAGCGCGCGGATCTTATACGGCAGAAACTGATGGGGGAAGCGTAAGGGGAGGGCGGGTGCCCAGAGGGGATGGTGTGTCTTTATGTTTATAACGGAGAACTTATAAGGGAGGAGATGTTATGCCGGCATTTAACAGGTTTACGGAACGGGCGAGAAAGGTGATACTTTTAGCCAAAGACGAGGCGAAAAGGCTGGGGCATGATTATATCGGGACCGAACATATCCTGCTGGGGCTGATCAACGAAGGTGAAGGTGTTGCGGCCGCGGTGCTTACCAGCCTGGGCCTGGATTCCGAGAACATACGCGCTGAAGTGGAGAGACTCGTACAACCGGGCACGGGGAAGATAGCCGATAAGGATATACCGTTCACTCCGCGGGCCAAGAAGGTCATAGAGCTTGCCATGGATGAGGCCAGGAGTTTGGGGCATAACTATATCGGCACTGAACATATTCTGCTGGGGCTCATCCGGGAAGGGGACGGCGTGGCCAGCCAGGTGCTTATCAATATGGGGCTGGACATGAAAACCGTGCGGAACGAGGTGCTGAATCTCCTGGGGGCGTCACTGTCGGGATATCCCGCCGCCGCCGACGAGATCAAGTCCAAGAAAAAGACCAAGACCCCGGCGCTGGATTCATTCGGGAGGGACCTTACGGAGATGGCCAAGCAGGATGTCCTTGACCCGGTTATCGGCCGGGAAAAGGAGATACACCGCGTGATACAGATACTCGGCCGCAGGAAAAAGAACAACCCCGTACTTATCGGGGAAGCGGGTGTCGGGAAGACCGCCATAGTCGAGGGCCTGGCACAGAAGATAGTCACGGCTGACATTCCCGAAACGCTCAAGGACAAAAAGCTCGTGATACTGGACCTGGCGATGATGATAGCGGGCACGAAGTACAGGGGGCAGTTCGAGGAGAGGATAAAGGCCGTCATGAAAGAGATAAAGGATAACCCCGACGTTATAGTTTTCATCGATGAGATACATACGCTGGTAGGCGCCGGCGGCGCGGAAGGCGCGATAGACGCGTCCAATATCCTCAAACCGTCGCTGCAGAGAGGAGAGATACAGTGTATCGGGGCGACCACTCTGGACGAATACCGTAAGAACATAGAGAAAGACCCCGCGCTGGAAAGGCGGTTCCAGCCGGTGAACGTGGACCCGCCCAGTGTGGACGAAACGTACGCGATACTTCGGGGGTTAAGGGATAAATATGAGGAGCATCATCACGTTAAATATACGGAGAAGGCCCTGGAAGCCGCGGCCAAGATGTCGGACAGGTACATAAGCGCGCGGTTCCTTCCGGATAAGGCGATAGACCTCATAGATGAGGCCGGGTCAAGGGCCAAATTATCCACGATGGTGATGCCGAAGGAACTCAAGGGAATAGAAGCGCGCGTGGAACAGGCCAGGAGGGAAAAAGAGGAAGCCGTTAAAAAACAGGATTTCGAAAAAGCCGCCCGTTTCCGGGACGCCGAAAGGAAGGCCAGAAAAGAAATGGACGACCTGAGGGCCGAATGGAAGACCGGGCAGAAACAGCAGGAGATCGTTGTTGACGAGGACGATATCGCGACGATAGTTTCCGACTGGACCGGCATACCGCTCGTTAAGGTGGAAGAGAAAGAATCGGAAAAGTACCTTAAGCTGGAAGAGAGCCTCAAGGCGAGGGTCGTGGGCCAGGAGGAAGCTATAACAGCCATAGCTCACGCGGTACGGAGGTCCCGGGCGGGCATAAAGGACCCGAACAAGCCCATCGGGACGTTCATCTTCCTGGGGCCGACCGGTGTCGGCAAGACCCTTCTCGGGCAGAAGCTGGCGGAGGTCATGTTCGGGGACGAGGACGCGATCATACAGATCGATATGTCGGAGTACATGGAGAAGTTCAACGTTTCCAGACTTGTCGGGGCGCCTCCCGGGTACGTGGGGTACGAGGAAGGCGGGCAGCTGACGGAGAAGGTGAGGCGCAGGCCCTATTCGGTAGTGCTTCTGGATGAGATAGAAAAAGCGCATCCGGATGTTTTCAACATGCTTCTCCAGCTTCTGGACGAGGGGCGCCTTACCGATTCGTACGGCAGGAAAGTGAGCTTTAAAAATACGGTGCTCATCATGACGTCTAACATCGGGGCGAACCTTATGAAAAAGTCGTCCGCCATAGGTTTTAAAAGCCAGGAGGAGGAAGAGTCGTATCAGGGGATGAAAGGGCGCCTTCTGGAAGAGACAAAAAAGACGTTCAAACCCGAATTCCTTAACAGGGTTGACGACGTTATCGTCTTCAGGAACCTGACGAGGGAAGACCTCAGGGAGATCGTGGATATAGAAGTCCACAAGGTCACCGGCAGATTGCAGGAAAAGATGATAGATATAATCCTGGACGAGAAAGCGAAAGATTTCCTGATCGAAAAGGGGTTTGACCCGGTATTCGGCGCCCGGCCCCTTAAGAGGACGATACAGCGGTACCTGGAAAACCCCCTGTCGGAAGAGATATTGTCGGGTTCCTTCAAGGAAGGGAGCATAGTCGCCATAACGTATGAGTCCGGGCTTGAGCTGAAGTTCACGAATCAGGCTGAGGCCCCCGCGAATCAGGGGTGAGAGGTCGGGGGAAACAGGCCACGGTCTTACCCGGGGAAGGCAGCATGAGAGGCGTTATCTACTGGAGCAGGAGAAGGCGGTTCCTGATCGTCGCGCTGGTTTTATCGACGGTCTGGTTTTTTTATTTCCAGCAGTTACATCTCGTAAAACGGATAGCGGAGGATAAGGTTTCGGAATTCCTGGGGAACAGACTGAGAGTACGTATCGAAAGTATATCGGGCGGGTTTTTCCAGGATATGATACTTCAAAATGTGGAGTTTTACGCGGTGGAAACCGGCGAGGGGAACGTTTTCCGGATGGAGAGGGTGGAGATATCGTACCGCGTATGGGAATTGTTGCAGGAAAAAGCGGGTTTTATAGATGCCGGCGGCCGTTCGCTTAGATACATCGCGCTTTATTTCAGCCGCGAAAACCCTTTTGTGAGGGGGTTCGTGAAATTGAATAGATACCCCGACAGGGTCGAGCTTTTCGGGAATATTTCTCCGGTCCTTTTCGGGGAATACGGGAAAAGAGGCATTAAGGGTGCTTTTAAAAAGAACGATGACGGGAAATACGGCTGCGATATATTGTGGGCCGGCGCGTCCAAACTGGAAGGCGAGCTGGACCCGTCGGCGAGGCGGGTAGATCTGGGGTTCTTTCCCGTCGGGGATAAAAAGGGGATATGCAAGATCGAAGGCCGTATCGATGAGGACGGCAGTATAGAAGTATATTCCCGGATGGACAAAGTGAATATGTTCGGCACGGAGATCATCGGGGACCTCCGGATGTCTTATAAAAATACGGAACTGGTCATATTTTCGGTGAAGGCCGAAAACCTTATGATCGATAAACGTCCGTTCTGGGATGTCGCGGTCGAAGGCGGGTATTTCCCGGAGAGAAAAATGTTATTTTTCGACGATATCAGCGTTGGAGGGTCGGTAAGAGCGGAAGGGAACGTTAAATTTTCCGGGGACTATCCTGTCGCGATGCGGGTTTTGTTCAAAAAACTGGATCTCGCGGAGTTCGCTGAAAAAATGGGATACACGAAGAACGACATTTCGGGGACGCTTGACGGGGATATGACCGTCCGGGGGGTTCTGGACACCGCTTCGGTGAAAGGGAGGGTCTATGTCGGTGAAGGTGCGCTGGGGGCCATGGAATTCCGTTCGATGTTCGCGACACTGGAAGGAGAGCTGCCCGTAGTGCGCGTGGAAGACGCCAGGATAATAACCGAAGGCGGCCAG
>JBDRFA010000121.1:0-16484 GCA_043819235.1 Candidatus Omnitrophota bacterium
GGCACGTACGACCTGTCGGGGTGTGAGATCTATTCCACGACGGAGCCGTGCCCGATGTGTTTTTCGGCCATCCACTGGGCGCGGATACATAAGCTGATATACGGGACATCTATCGATGATGTCAGGAAACTCGGGTTCAATGAGTTGACGATACCGGCCGCCAGGATGAAACGGGAAGGCGGGTCTCCGGTAAAAATGGAACCCGGTTTCATGCGCGCCGAATGCGAACAGCTCCTGAAATTCTGGGAAACCCTGCCCGATAAAAAAGTTTACTGATAATCAAGGAAGTTGAGTTTGATGAACCCTGAACCCATAACCCAAGAGCATTATATGACCAGCGCAGAACTATTCAGGCAGAACGGGGTGATAGCCGCCGGCCTCGCGGGGTATGAGGAAAGGCCGCAGCAGATCCGTATGGTAGAGGCCGTAGAGGAGGCTATAGCGGATTCGAAGAACCTTATCGTGGAAGCGGGGACCGGCGTGGGTAAAAGCCTGGGGTACCTTGTGCCGTTCATTATGTGGGCCGTCCGCGAAAATAAGAGAGTGGTCATTTCCACTTATACCAAGGCGCTGCAGAACCAGCTTTTCATTAAAGACCTGCCTTTCCTGCGTAGAATACTTGATGCCGATCTCAGATACGCGATGTGTATGGGGTCTGAAAATTATGTTTGCCTCAGGAAAGCCCGCAGGGATCTGATGCAGGACCTGTTCCGCGCTAAAAAACACGCTGAACAGGCGGAAAGGATCAATGACTGGTTATCCCGTACCGATACGGGGCTTGTGACGGATATGGATTTTGTCCCCGATAAAATCGTGTGGGCCGGGTTTTCCCGGGAGGCCGACATCTGCCGCGGGCGGAGGTGCCCGTATGGCGCGAAATGCTTCTACCGGAAGGCCCGGAAAACGCAGTCGGAAGCGCACATACTTATCACCAACCACTCACTTCTTTTCGCGAGCATGCTTTCCGACGCCCAGGCGGTTCCCGATTTTCAGGCGGTCGTGCTGGATGAGGCCCATACCGTTGAGGATGTCGCCACCGGATATTTCGGGGTGGAGTTCAGCACGGCGGGGTTAAAGCATCTTCTGGACGGCGTATTTTCTTTTCTGTCCGGGGCCTGGCGCAAACACGCGCCGCAAAGCGGCGTGTATGACGAGGCGCGCCGTGCCGGAGAGAAAGTGAACGCCCTTAAAACGGCCTCCGAAGGTTTCATCGACGAGATCTCGGCGGTTTTCGGGGAAGAGAACGGCACGCTGAAGTTTGATGATATACAACTGTTCGAAAATGATATAACGGTATTTCTGGGAGAGGCGGCGGGAGATTTACGGCGGCTGGCGGAAGTCCTTAAAGAGCGAGGTAACGGGAACAGGGCTCCGGATATTACGGGGGGTGATGCCCGGTGGGCGCTTGGCGCCGCGGACACGGAGGATACGCTTTTCGCCGAAGAATATGAAACAGCCAGGGCCTTTGCCGAGAGGTGTGACAGGATGTCCGCGGCCGTGGATTTTATCTTTTCACGGAGGAAAGAAGAATATGTTAGCTGGGTAGAAATAAAGACCGGGAAAACGGGGACCAACTATTCGTTCCACGCCTCCCCGGTGGATATCAGCGGCGAGATGAGGGAATATCTTTTTGAGAGGGTCTGTCCGGTAGTGATGACGTCCGCGACTTTATCTTTGTCCGGCAGGGAACCGGATTTCGGGTTTTTCAGGAAAAGGCTTGGCGCGAGTGACGCGATAGAACTGCGGCTGGATTCGCCGTTCGATTACGCGAAGAACGTCCTGATATACGCGCCCGGGCACGTACCGGACCCCAACGATAATTTTGAGGATTACGCGGAAGAAGTGAGGAAACATATCGTGGACCTGTACGGGATAATGGGCGGGAGGATCTTCGCGCTTTTCACGAGTTACGCGATGCTTAACACCGTCAGCGACGCTATCGCCGCGGGGCATCCGGATGTAAAGATGCTCAGGCAGGGGGACCTTCCGCGATATGTCCTCCTGGACGTATTTAAGAAGGACCGTGACAGTGTGCTTATGGGGACGACGACTTTCTGGCAGGGCGTCGACGTTCCGGGGGAGGCGCTTGAATGCGTGATAATCTCGAAACTGCCTTTTTCCGTTCCGACCGATCCGGTAAACGCCGCGCGTATCGAGTCCATGAAAGAGAAAGGTTTTAACCCTTTTTATGAATACCAGCTTCCGCAGGCAATTATCATGTTCAAACAGGGATTCGGACGTCTGATACGGAGCCGCTCCGACAGGGGCGTCGTCGTTATCCTTGATCCGCGTATCCGTACCCGCCGCTACGGCAGAAAATTTATCGAAGCGCTTCCTCCTTGCCGGCAGACCGATGATATACGGGATGTGAGAGAGTTCTTCGGCCCCGGCTGACGCATGATTCTAATGGGGACGTTTAAAATGGTGAATAGTCTTTAGTGAATAGTGAATAGTTCACAATGGGGTTCGCAGTGTTTTCGGTTCCCGGTTCCTACGATTCACCATTCACCATAAACTATTCACGGATCAGGCTGCCCCTCCGCCCGGTGTGGATCCTCCCTGTACGGAGCAAGAGTGAACAGTCCCATCAGAAAAATGTTTTCGTTTTGTGCCATAGCTACAATACAGATCAAATTAAAGCCGTATTATGAGTGACTTGGCGTTCCAGGCAGATGAATAAGTTCTAGTAAAAAAAAAGGAGGGTGGGATGAAAGGTGTATCAAAGGTTTGGGGAGTTGTGTTGTCGGCTGTTATTCTGTTGGGTGGGGCTTTTTTACCTTCCATATGCGCCGCGGAAGATCAGGGGAAACTGGATTCGAGGGTCAAGGACGCGAGGCTTGTCCTCATGGAGATGCAGGATATGCCGGATACGTCGATACCGCGTGACCTTTTGAAGAAATGTTCGGGTATCGCGATATTTCCTTCGGTACTTAAAGCGGGATTCGGGATCGGCGGGCAGTACGGACAGGGAGTTCTTTTGAACAGGGACGCAAAGACAGGGGAATGGAGCGCTCCGATGTTCCTTTCCATAGGAGGGGCAAGCATCGGGTTCCAGATAGGCGGGCAGGCAACGGATATGATACTGGTCATCATGAATGAAAGGGGGATGGACAGCCTTTCGCATGGCAATGTCACTCTGGGAGGAGACGCGTCTATCGCCGCCGGGCCGCTTGGCAGGGACGCGTCGATCGGCAGTGATGTTTTGATAAAATCGGGCATATTCTCATATTCCAGGAGCAAGGGCCTTTTTGCCGGGATTTCACTTAAGGGGGCCATCGTCGGCCCGATGAAGAACCTCAACCAGGAATATTACGGGGAAGGCGTGACCGCGAGGGATATACTTTTCTCGGGGAAAGTTGCGCCTACTGAAGAGGGGAAACAACTTATCGAGGTTTTGAGCAAATATTGATCTTTACACTGTGATGACATGTTTTTGTTTTTATTTATGGGAGCGATCGTATGCGGATAAATATACGTTATATAAAAGAGAACGATGTTTTCGAGATACAGGCGGTGGAAAAAAAGGTCCGCGCCCATTTTCTTCTTACCAGGGCTGAATTGAATAACCTGCGTACGACGCTGGAAAAGGCCCTTTTGGAAAGCCGGAAGAAAGAAAAGGGGAAGGATAGCGGGTAGAGTGGGAGAAGAAATATGAAAAGGATTTGGATAGTTATAATATCGTTATTGTTCGCGGTGTTTGTTTTCTATCCGGGTGAAGCTGAAGCTAAGGCCCCCCGGGAAAAAGAAAAAAAGGTCAAATACGTCAAATCCAAGGGCGGCCTCCAGGCTTTGATAGAGGTTGGGAAGAAGAACCAGGAAATGGAAAAGGAGCTTAAGGGGGAGACCGGGGCGTACGAAAAGGTCAGAAAGGCCTTGGACAAAGGCCGTTTCGAAAAGGGAGAGGCCGCTGCGGATATCATACGAAAATACGGCGAGCCGGTGATCGTTCTTCAGGATGAAAAGGGAGGCGGTCAGAAATGGGTATACAAACCCGCCCAGGCGTCTTTTTGGTCCGGTGAAAAAGTTTATCTTCTTTTTGATGAGAATGATGCGCTTGTTGATTGGGAGAGACCATAGCCTACAGCCTATAGCCTATAGCCTGGGCTTTTCTTGGGGGGCGTGGGACTAAAGAGGGCAGGGTTGTTCTGTTTTTGTTTCTGAGAATAATGCCCGGCCTAGGCGTATTTGGAGCCTTTTTTGTAATACATATTGAGGATCTTTTCCGCGGGTTTATTCTGGGGAGTGAATTGGCGGTTGTTCTTCCCCCCCGCATAGATGGAAGTATCCCATTTCCACCAATAGACGCCTTCGAGCCAGGGACAGTCCCACATGGTGTCAAAAAAAGCCTTGTAGCACATTGCCTGTATATTTGTATCCGAATTTCCGATCATCCCCCTTTTCCACGGATGTGCGGCGGCGTAGGGCGAACTGGGATAACCTATTTCGGTAAATATTATCGGTTTGTTCATTTTTGAATGGAATATCCGCAGTTCCATTTTCCATTTTTCCCAGCCTCTTCGCAGTTCGGTCTGGGACGGGGTTTTTTTGTGAGAAAGAGGGAAATAGGCGTCGATACCGATATAGTCAAGTTCATCCCAGAATTTTATGTTCTGGTAATTGTCCCAGTTGGAAGCGTACGTTAATTTTCCGGAGTAGACTTTTCTTACGTTTGATATTATTTCATCTCTCCAGAGGTTGTCTTTCTGGGAGGTGAAGGACAGTTCTGTCCCGACACAGAAGCTCTCCGCGCGGAAACGTTTTGCCATGCCGGCATAGTGAAGTATGAACCGGCGGTATTCTTTGAACCATTCTTTCCAGTCGTTTTCGTCCGCGAATCCGATATCCGCGCGCCAGCAGGTTTCACCCGCGGTATCCAGCAGGTCGAGGTGCGGTTTTAACATCACCTTTAACCCGAGGCTGTGAGCTTTTCTGATCACATGAGAAATACTTATGTCGCTCGGGGTATTTTCCGTGGCGATGATCTTTGTCGAATTGTAACTATTCTGGTACCGGGTTATAACGATCGAGATATATTCCGCGCCTAAGTTCGCGAGGTTTTCCAGGGATCGATCCGAGTATTCGGAAGCGTATCTGTCTTTGTCCCATGCCGCGTAACACATGCCTTTTTGCGCATGCGGCATTTTTACGCCGGGGGAGAACGACAGTACTTGAAAGCATAACGATGGAACGATAAGAGAATATAAAACAAGTTTAACGGAAAATACTGTTTTACGTGTACTTCTATGTAGCATTGGGATTTGAGTCATTTTACAATTTGATTAACTTGTTGTGACGGAATTTCAATATTAAAGTAAAATCTTAAAAAGCCACTCAAATTAATTTTAACAATAAAGTAAAGAAAAAGCAAGATATTATTCCGGCTATTTCAGACTTGTTGTAACGGAATTTCAACATTGAGAGTAGGGGCGCCCCTTGTGGGCGCCCTGAACAATGAAAAACCGATAATAGGGCGGGCACAAGGCCCGCCCCTACGGTTCTTGTATAGGAATTTCAAAAAAGGAGGATGTAGGGGCACGGCGCGCCGTGCCCCTACTCGGGATAAGCGAGGGATGAAAGTTCCCGCTAAAGGCGGGCCAATTCAAAAAACTTTCGCTGAATAACCGTGCCAGGGGGTTCTATCGTATTATGCGGTTTAAACTTGATCGGTATTGTTGCTGTAGCACAAAACGAAAACATTTTCACGATGGGACTGTTCACTCTTGCTCCGTACAGGGAGCCTCCACACCGGGCGGAGGGGCCCTGGTAGGAGCAAGAGTGAACAGTCCCATCTCGGGTGTCATGGAAATAACAAAACTAATCAGGTGCCTACCTGAGCGAAGCCATAGCGTAATCGGGGAGCTCCCCTCCTCCTTTGTAATTCATCTCTATGATCTGCTGCGCGATCTTGTTTTGAGGCGTGAACTGGCGGTTGTTCTTTCCACCGGCACGCACATTGGTGTCCCACTTCCACCAGTACGCGCCGGCGAGCCAGGGCTGGCGCCACATGGTCTCAAAGAACGCCTTGTAACATAACGCCTGTATATTTTCGTCGGCATTACCGTAAGTGCCGCTTTTCCACGGAGTGCTTGGCGCGTGGGAGACGCTGGGGTATCCGATCTCCGTAAAAAGAATGTTTTTATTTACCTGCGGCTGCCAGGCTTCTATCTCGCATTTCCATTTCTCCCATCCTTTTTTCAGGCTTTCAAGGGTGGGGGTGGAGTCATGGGAGAGAGGGAAGTAAGCGTCAATGCCGACAAGATCAAGCGCGTCCCAGAAGTTAATATTTTTAAAATTGTCCCAATTGGCGGCGTAAACGGTTTTCCCTGAGTAAACTTTTTTTGTTTCTTCGATTATCCGGCGCCAGTTCGATTCCCTGGTAGCCGCGAAAGAGAGTTCGGTTCCCACGCAGAATAACTCGACTTTAAGTTTTTCCGCCAGGCGCGCGTATGAAAGGATCATTTCCTCATACTCTTTGAACCATTTTTCCCAATCCTTGTCGCAGGTGAATCCGATATCCGCGCGCCAGTAGGTCCCGTCAAATTTATCCAGAAGATCTATGTGGGGTTTAAGCATGACCCGGAGGCCAAGTTCGTGCGCCGTATTTATCACATGGATCATGCTGGCGATACTGGGGGTTTTATCGGTACGTTGTATCGATGTGGAATCGTAATCTTCCTGGTAATGTGTTACGCAGACGGCCAGCCATTCGACGCCCAGCAAAGCCAGTTTTTGTAAAGATTCGTCGGAATACTGTGAAGCGAAACCGTCTTTTTCCCACGTTACGTAGCTCATGCCTTTTTGCAGCGCGGGAAGTTCCGGATCCGGACCCGGATAAGCGGGAAAGGAACGGAAAATAAAGAAAATCGTTAACATCGCGCTTAATTTTCTAATTTTGTTTTTCTGTCGGAGCTTCATGACGCCCTCCTTTTTGATAAAAAACCCTATTTGATAAAAGCAAAACTCGTCAAATAGGGTCACAAAAAGTTAGAGCAAGCATCAAAGCTCCAACATCAAATTCGGCGGTCCGACGGCCATGTCCCGGAAGGGGATGTAGGCTCAAGACTTTGCTGTCCTATTCTTTCGAATAGTTTGCCTTTATCGTTTTGATACAACCAGACTGTGAAAGAACAATTTCCTGCTACACTTGCAAGTTTACTGATAGAAAACTAAAAAGCAAGATTAAAAAACACACTATTTTATATTTAACATTTCTCATTCATGTGATATTGATGTCTCAATTTTGATGAACGGATGGAATCGTTCGCTACACTCCTACCCGGGCCCCTCCGCCCGGTGTGGAGGCTCCCGGTACGGAGCAAGAGCGAACAATTCCATATAACAAGATATTTTCGGTTTCCGATTTTTACGATTCACCATTCACCATAAACTATTCACCGGTCAGGCTGTCCCTGCGGGGACGTTCGAATTCCTGGAGCGGGGTAACGGGATAAACATGAGGATGCGAGGTGAGATTTTGTGATGTTAATTTTTGGTTGTAATGTATAATGTATTTCGATATAATCCAATATGATCCGGGAAGAAGGGGCACGGCGCGCCGTGCCTTTATTATAATCAAGGAGGAAGAATGAGCAGCGGCAATATAATGTTGACCCGGGAGGGAAGAGAGAAATTATGTAAGGAATTGGAGCTTCTTAAAGGGGAAAAACGCAGGGAGATCGCTAAGGCGCTCGCGGAAGCGAGGGCCATGGGGGATCTGAGCGAGAACGCCGAATATGACGCAGCCAAAGAATCCCAGGCTATGAACGAGAGGAGGATCAACGACCTTGAGGAAACTCTGATGCGGGCCAGGATAATCGATGATAGCGCCGCGCCGAAAGACGAAGCCCTTCTGGGAGCGATCGTCAGGGTCAAAGATCAGGATACCGGGGAAGAGTTCGATTATATGCTGGTCTCGGAAGAAGAGTCGGATTTCGACCTTAATAAGATCTCCGCGACGTCGCCCGTGGGAAAGGCGCTTCTCGGTCATAAGGTAGGGGATGTTGTCGAGATAAAGGCCCCTGTGGGGGGTATCAAATATGAGATCGTGGAGATACGCAGGTAAAGGAGAGAAAATGGCGTTGAGGCGTGTTGGCTGGAAACGGCTGGTTGTGATAATATTCCTGGCTATGCTGGTCTATTCATTTTTGCCGATGGTCTCGTTCTGGCTGGCGAAAGATACCGTTTCCCGGGGGCGGAACGAAGACAGCGTTGAAAAACTGAAGGATAATAAGGGGTCGTATTTTTCGTTTCTCGTTTTCGGGGATAACCATTCCGGGCTTATATTCAACGACGCGGTGACCATCAAGGAAATATGGCACATGAACCGGGAGGACAGGTTCCTCAAGCTCCCGGTCGATTTCGTCCTTAACACGGGAGATGTAAGCCTTAACGGGAAACGCGCGCATTTCATGAATTATGCCAAGATCATGGGACTTATCAAATATCCCGTTATTTCGGTTATCGGGAACCATGACGGCCGTAAATTTTTTGAAGAGTTCTGCGGGAAAAGTGAATTCGCTTTCGCTGACAGGAATTCTTATTTCATCGTGGTGGACAATGAACAGGGGGACCTGAGAGATACCCAGTTCCGCTGGCTCGAGGAACGTCTCAAGGAAGCACAGGCATATGACCACACGTTCGTGGCGCTGCATAAACCCCCGTTCGATCCTTACCAGCAGGATTGGTACAGCATGGATAGCAGCCCCTGGGCTTACAGGTTCCGGAAACTTTGCGCGAAGTACGGTGTCGACATGGTCTTTTCGGGGCACAAACACATGTTCAAACACGCCAGGTTCGACGGCGTGGACTATTTCGTAAGCGGCGGCGGGGGGATGCTTCTGGAAATACCGGAAGAGGACGGAGGATATCACCATTATATGAGGGTGGAGGTCAACCATGATTACGTGACGTACGAAGTAAGGAAGGTTTCTCCTCCTTTGTGGGAATGGGCGACATATTATCTCTGGAAAAAGGCCGTTTACTGGTGCCGCAACTTTTACGGGTCGGGATATATATTCGGCAAGAATACGAAGATCGAACCGCTGCGTACAACGGAAGTAAATGACGAGAACTGGATGGGAATGTGACTTCCCCGCACGCTAAACGCTAAAAAAATGGAGGCGGTCATGAAAGAGAAAAAGTGGAATTCAGGCACACTGGGTATACACGCGGGGTATGCGCCGGACCCGACGACGGGTTCCAGGGCGGTCCCTATATACCAGACAACGTCATATGTGTTTGAGAACACGCAGGATGCCGCGGACAAGTTCGCTCTGAAGAAGTTCGGGAACATATATACGCGCCTTATGAACCCTACCACGGATGTCCTGGAAAAAAGGGTAGCCGCGCTTGAAGGAGGGACGGCCGCGGTGGCCACGTCTTCGGGGCAGGCGGCCATAACCCTCGCGATACTTAACCTGGTTTCATCCGGTGATGAGATCGTTTCCTCGAGCAGTTTGTACGGCGGGACGAATACGCTGTTCAACCATACTTTGCGTAAGCTGGGCATCAAGTGCGTCCTGGTGGATTCGACCAACCCGGAGAATTTCCGGAAGGCGATAACGAAAAAGACGAAAGCGGTCTATGCCGAGACCCTGGGGAACCCCAGGCTTGACACGCTGGATATTGAAAAAGTAGGGGAAATAGCTCACGGGAAGGGACTGCCGCTTATCATAGATAATACGGTGGGGACTCCGTTCCTGGTGAACCCGATACGTTTTGGCGCGGATATCGTTATACATTCCGCCACCAAATATATCGGCGGATACGGGACTTCCATAGGCGGCATTATCGTGGATTCCGGTAATTTTGACTGGGCCAACGGAAATTTTCCGCAGTTCACGGAGCCGGACCCGAGTTATCACGGCATGAGATTCATGGAAAGTTTCGGGAATGTACCCGGCCTGGGCAATATCGCGTTCGCCCTTAAGGCGCGTGTGGGGCTTCTCAGGGATATCGGCGCGTGCATGAGCCCCTTCAACGCGTTCCTGTTCCTCATAGGGCTGGAAACGCTTCATCTCAGGATGCCCAGGCATAGCGAGAACGCCTTGGCGGTCGCCCGGTTCCTGAAAGGGCATAAGAACGTTTCGTGGGTAAATTATCCGGGGCTCACCGAACATCCCCAGCATCTGGTGGCGTGCAAGTATTTTAAGGACGGGTTGTATTCGGGCCTTCTGGGGTTTGGCATAAAGGGAGGCGGAGAGGCCGGCAAAAAGTTCATAGAATCCCTGAAACTTTTCAGCCATGTCGCCAATATAGGCGACGCCAAAAGCCTCGCGATACATCCGGCGTCCACGACGCACCAGCAGCTTTCGAGGGAGGAACAGGAAGCCGCCGGCGTTACGGAGGACTTTATCAGGTTGTCCATAGGGATAGAGGACATAGAAGACATCATCGACGATCTGGACCAGGCGTTGGGGAGGGTGTAGGTAGGGGCTGTAGGCTTTAGGCTGTAGGCTTTAGGCTGTAGGCTTTAGGCTTTAGGCTGTAGGCTTTAGGCTTTAGGCTGTAGGCTTTAGGCTTTAGGCTGTAGGCTTTAGGCTTTAGGCTGTAGGAGGGTACGATGAGGATATACGATAATATCGCTGAAACTATCGGGAATACGCCTCTTGTTCGTCTTAAGAAGATCGGGAAAGGGCTTCCGGCGGATATCCTGGTCAAGGCGGAATTTTTCAATCCGCTTGCCAGCGTGAAAGACCGTATAGGGCTGGCGATGATAGAAGCTGCCGAAGCGGAAGGCAAGCTCGGGCCGGGTACCGTTATAATCGAGCCCACGAGCGGGAACACGGGTATCGCCCTCGCGTTTGTCAGCGCGGCCAGGGGATACAGGCTTATCCTGACCATGCCGGATACCATGAGTATCGAGCGGCGCGCCCTTTTGCGGATATTCGGGGCGGAGATCGTCCTTACCCCCGGGGAGAAAGGGATGGCCGGGGCCGTGAAAAAAGCGGAAGAGCTTCTCAGCTCGACCCCGAACGCGTTCATGCCGCAGCAGTTTGAGAATCCCGCTAACCCGGCGGCGCACAGGAAGACGACGGCGCGGGAAATATGGGAAGATACCGGCGGGAACGTGGACATCTTTGTCTCAGGCATAGGGACCGGAGGCACTATTACGGGTGTGGGTTCTTTCCTCAAAGAAAAAAAACCGGGAATAAAGATAATCGGAGTGGAACCGGAAGCTTCTCCGGTGCTTTCAGGAGGAAAGCCGGGCCCGCACAAGATCCAGGGTATCGGCGCGGGGTTTGTGCCTAAAATCTTGAAAAAAGACCTTATAGATGAGATAATAACCGTTCGAGACGATGAAGCCGGTGAATATGCCCGCAGACTCGCCCGTGAAGAGGGCCTCCTGGCGGGGATATCTTCGGGAGCGAACGTGGCGGCCAGTATCCGTGTCGCTTCGCGTGAGGAGAACCGGGGGAAGAACATAGTTACTATTCTATGCGACAGCGGCGAAAGATATCTGAGCACGTGGGTGTTCAAGGAATATGCGCAGGGATAGAAGGCGGACAGAGGCATGGGAGGAGAGATATGCCGGACAGTGAAAAAAAAGGCAGCGTAGGGATAGTCGAAACGAAATATTACAATATGCCCGAAGACGAACAGTTCATCCTCGAAAGCGGGGCTGTTCTCGGGGAGCTTAAGATCGCGTATGAGACATACGGCAGCCTGGACGCGCGAAGGTCGAACGCGGTCCTTATCTGTCACGCGCTTTCCGGCGACGCGCATGCCGCCGGGTATCATGGCGAGGACAAAAAACCCGGGTGGTGGGACGATATGATCGGCCCCGGCAAGGCTTTTGATACGGAGAAATATTTCGTTATCTGTTCCAACATCATCGGCGGCTGTAAAGGGAGCAGCGGGCCCAATTCGATAAACCCCGAGACCGGCAAACCTTACGGTTTAAGCTTTCCGATAGTTTCTATCGGCGATATGGTGAATGCCCAGAAGAAACTCACGGATTTTCTGGGGATAAAAAAACTACTTTCCGTTTCAGGGGGGTCCATGGGAGGGATGCAGGCGCTGCAATGGGCCTTGAACTACCCGCAAACGGTCGTATCATGCATTCCCATAGCGACGACGTATAAACATTCGGCCCAGCAGATCGCTTTTGACGAAGTGGGCCGCCAGGCGATAATGGCCGATCCGGCCTGGGACAGCGGCGATTATTACGAGAAGCAGCATCCTTCGTCGGGGCTTTCGGTCGCGCGGATGATCGGGCATATAACCTATATGAGCAATGAGTCCATGGAAAAGAAATTCGGACGGTCCATGAAGAAACAGCAGCTGGGTTATGAATTTTCGTCCGATTTTGAGGTCGAAGGGTATTTGCGGTACAGGGGCGACAGTTTCGTTAAAAGGTTCGACGCTAATTCGTATCTGTATATAACGAAGGCGATGGATCATTTCGATCTCCAGAAGGACGCGAAGCTGCACTGCGCCTTCAAGGGGCTCAGGACAAAGTTCCTGGCTATCGCGTTCAGCTCGGACTGGCTCTATCCTCCGGCCCAGTCCAAAGAGATAGTGAAGGCCCTCAAGATGAACGGTATAGACGTTACGTATTGTGAAATAAGCACGGATAGCGGGCATGACGCTTTTCTGCTTGAATTCGCCGAAGAGACGAAACTGATAAAACATTTTCTCGATAACACGCACAAGAAGCTGGAGAGGGAGATATGACGGGTAAAGTGAAGGAAGAACCGCGGCTTGACCATAAGATCATAGGCGATATGATAGAACCCGGGGCCACGGTGATCGATATGGGCTGCGGGGACGGGGATTTGCTGGAATACCTTGCCGGCAGCAAGGGCGTTAAGGGCAGCGGTGTCGAGATAAGCGAGAGCGCTATCTACAAATGCGTGGAAAAGGGCCTGAGCGTGGCCCAAGGGGACATAGATTCCGGGCTCAGGGAATATCCCGACCGGCTTTTTGATTACGTGATATTCAACCAGACCATGCAGCAGGTGCATCATCCCAGGGAAGCGATACTGGAAGCTTTAAGGATAGGCAAGAAAGTGATAATAGGGTTCCCCAATTTCTGCTATATAACGGCCAGGGTCCAGTTATTTTTCGGCGGGCACGTTCCTGTAACGGCGTCGCTTCCGTATTCATGGTACGATACCCCTAACCTGCATTTCCTGTCCATCAAGGATTTCAGCCGGTTCTGCGGAGATCTGGACGTGAACGTCGAAAAACGCGTTTTTCTTTCGAAAAAAGGCATCATCAGTTTCATGCCGAACCTTTTCGCGCTGAACGCCATATTTCAGATATCGGGAAAGCGCATGTAGGGGCACGGCGCGCCGTGCCCCTACCGTGCAAGCATTATGTTTAAAAAAATAGACCGGGAGCGTTTCCGGGAACAGTACGGGCGTCTGAACGACGAGCAGAAGAAGGCGGTCGATATTATCGACGGGCCGCTGCTTATCCTCGCCGGGCCGGGGACGGGAAAGACGCAGCTCTTATCCATACGCGCGGTCAATATCCTCCTCGAGCGGGAAGTCGAACCCGAGAACATACTCATCCTCACATTTACCAATGCCGCCACCCGCGCTATGCGCGAACGCCTCGCTTTGATCGCCGGTCATATCGGTTACAACGTGACCGTCGAGACCTTCCATGGTTTCGCGAATTCCGTCGTGCTGGAGTCCGAGGGGGCGATAAACTTCATAAGGGATAAGATAGAGCTGACCGACGTGGAAAAAGCGCGCGCTTTGAAATATATCCTCGATAATGTCAAAGGCGTCGAAAGCCTCAGGCCTTTCGGGGCGCCGTACATACACCGCGGCGAGATAGAAAAACGCATAAGCGAGTTGAAGAACGAAGGCATCCCGCCGGAGGAGTTCAAGCGCGAGGTCGAACTCCTCAGCCCTTTCGGGGCGGGGCTTGAGGAAAAGCACATCGAGCGGCTGCGCGCCGTGGCGGTGATATACGAGCATTATGAGAAGCTGAAGGATAAGGACGCGGGTGTGTTGTTCGACGAGAGAGGGCGCATCGATTATGACGATATGATCCTTACGGCGGTCAAAGCGCTCAGGGAAAATGACGAGCTGCGCGGCCATTTCAGCGAGAAGTACAGATACATCATGGTGGATGAGTACCAGGATACGAACGGGGTGCAGCTGGAGCTCCTGTTCTCCGTGATGGATCCCGGAACGATGAATATCTGCTGCGTGGGTGACGACGACCAGTCCATATACCGGTTCCAGGGGGCCACATTGTCCAATTTCCGGGCCTTACGGGAAAAGATGCCCGCGCTTCGCGAAGTGGACCTGGTGAACAATTACCGTTCTACGCCTGAGATAATAAAGGTATCGGAAGATATCATAGCCGGCCTCCCGGCCGGGGAAAGAGTGGCCGAGAAGAGGTTGAGGTCTTTAAAGGATTACCGGGGAAAAGATATAAGATATTTTGAGTTCCTCACCGAGGAGGAAGAGCTTTTGTTCCTGGCCGGGGAGATAAGGGCCATCGCGGACGGTATCCGGAACGATGATTCCCTTTCGCGGGAAGAGAGGATGAGACCCTACAATAACATAGCGGTGCTTGTACGCACACGGGCCCAGATAGAGAAGGTAATAAACGTGTTCCTCAAAGAAGGGATGCCTTACGCTACCGACGGCAAAGAGAACATAAGAGGGGAGAAAAGGGTGGGGCAGCTTCTTGATGCCCTTGAGCTGGCAAACATGGGCCCGGAGGACGCCGAGGGTAAAGCGCTGACACTTTATAAAATGCTTACGGCGGATTATGCGGGAGTATTTTATCCGGACCTTTTGAAGTTCATGGCTCATGTAGAGAAAATGAAGTCCGCCGCCAGGAGAGAAGGTGACCTGGACAAGTATTACGCGTGCGGTTTTTTCGGGGAATTCCAGAAGTGCTTTGACGCCGATGTGTCGCTTCGCCCGGGGGAGGAGGATTCCCGCCGCCTGGAGATAAGCAAACGCCTGGAGCTTGAGGTCCCCCATGCTTTGCACGCGATGTCATGGGCAATAAAGCGGCTGGTCTCGGACGCGCAAAACCGTCCCGTGCACGATATCCTGCTGCGTTACATAGAGAATGCCGGCATGTACGGGTATATCCTGAAGAGTTATAAGGAGAAGGAAGTCCTGAAGATAAGGGACCTGCGCGCGGTGGCGTCGTTCGTGAACATGATAAAATCGTCCGATCTCGCTTATCCCGGGATGGGGCTCAGGGATTTTATGGAGGAGATGGAGCTCAGGGAGATACAGGGTATGCCGGTGAGAGGGGAACTCGCGACGATGAACCAGGACGGTGTGCGCGTTTATACCGCGCACGGGTCGAAAGGGCTTGAATTTTACGCCGTGTTCATGCCGTTCTGCCTTGATAAAAAAAGCTGGCCGTCCCGGGGGAAGAACGATGTTGTGCCCCTGCCGCCTGAAATATCCGGGGGCAGGGAACGTATCGATGAGAAAGGGAAACTGAAACTTCTGAAGCAGTACGATGAATTGAGGCTGTTTTACGTGGCGTCCACCAGGGCGCGCGCGTATCTTACTTATACCGCGACGCCCGCGGAGAAGGCTATCGCGAGCCCGTTCCTCCTGGGGCTCGATATCGAGCCGCGGACGGGTACGCCCGTGGACGAAGCGGCCTTTCTCGCGGAGTTCCTTAAGAAGCGGCCGCGGGAGGACCTTTTAACCGCGACATCCGCGGCGCTCGCCGAGATGGTCGGGAACATGGCGCTGACCCCTACAAAACTGAACACTTACATAAGCTGCCGCCGGAAATTTTTATATAATTACGTGCTCGCGCTCCCGGGCAGGAAAAACCAGCATCTTACCTTCGGCAATTGCGCGCATAAAGCGCTCGAGGAAGTGTACCGGTATTTCATGAAAAGGGAAGAGTTCCCCGCGTTCGAATATTTCAGAAAGGCTTTCATGAAGGAACTCGCGTTCCAGGGCGTTACAAGTTCCATCCGGAACTGGTGCCTTGACAGGCTGAAGACGCTTGAACCCTGGTATAAGCATGAGTCCCGGCGCCCTGTCATGCCCCAGTCCCTGGAGAAGGACCTGGTGACCATACTGGACGGCGGGGTGGTGTTCAAGGGTAAGTTCGATAAGATAGAGTCCCTGGGAGAAGGCAGGGTGAAAGTGGTCGATTATAAGACCGGCAGCCCGGATACGCACATCAAAGCGATCAAATATACGGGGTGCCTTTCGCTGGCAAGCCATGAGTGTGATGATTATTACCGCCAGCTCGTCGCGTATAAACTCGTGTATGACAGGTCGAACATCAATTCCGGCGGGCATAAGGCCGAGACGGGAACGCTGCAGTTCCTTGAGCCGGTTTCGAAAACCGTAAAAAAATATGACATGGAAAAAGGGGAATACCGGAATATCGAAGTCGACCTCACCGACGATATGGCCGGGGAGCTTGAAAAAGTCATATTGGGCGCGTGGAAGGACATACAGGGACTTAAATTCGAGAAACTCGCGGAGAGGGACGACAAGGACAGGTGCTCAAGGTGCGAGTATGAC
>JBDRFA010000122.1:0-2308 GCA_043819235.1 Candidatus Omnitrophota bacterium
GGCCTGCCGGTGAAAGCGGTCATATACCCCGCGGAACGAGCGACGAGCGACGAGCGACCCTTCGGATGCTCCTGTTCGTTGCATCCTCAGGGCCAATTTCCCTGTTCGGGAAATTGGCGAGCGACGGACCGGGCCTATGAAGACGAAGGCGTCCTGCGGCATTCAGGCCGGTTCGACGGCATGAAGAATACCGACGCCATGGACGCGATAGCCGATCACATGGAAAAGAAGGGCATCGGCAAGCGCGCGGTGCATTACAAACTGCGCGACTGGCTTATCTCGAGGCAGAGGTACTGGGGCGCGCCCATACCTATAGTGCATTGTGAGAAGTGCGGCACCGTTCCCGTGCCGTACGATGAATTGCCGGTCCTTCTTCCGGAAGGCGTGGAGTTCCGGCCCACGGGCGAATCGCCCTTGAAGTACGCGAAAGATTTTGTGAAGGCCGAATGCCCGTCGTGCGGCGGCGCGGCGCGGCGCGAGATCGACACGATGGATACCTTCGTCGATTCGAGCTGGTATTACCTGAGATATATTTCCCCGAAAAACGCGGATAACCCGTTTAATACGGAAGACGTGAACAACTGGCTGCCCGTGGACCAGTATATTGGAGGCGTTGAGCACGCCATCCTGCATCTTCTGTATTCCAGGTTCATCACGAAAGTCCTGCACGATATGGGGTATGTGGGGTTTGACGAGCCGTTCAAACGGCTTTTTACCCAGGGTATGATCGTCAAGGACGGCGCCAAGATGTCGAAATCCAAGGGCAACGTCGTGAGCCCCGATAAACTTATCGCGGAATACGGCGCGGACACAGTGCGTTTATACACACTGTTCATAGGCCCGCCGGAGAAAGACGCCGAATGGTCCGACAGGGGCGTGGAAGGGGCGTACCGTTTCATAAAAAGGGTATGGAACCTCCTTGATGTGATCGAGGACGCGCCGGCGTCGGGCGGGGATGAGAAGGCCGCTAAAGAACTTCTTATGAAGATGCACCAGAGCATAAAGAAGGTCACCGAGGATATAGACGGCGAGTTCCATTTTAATACGGCGATCAGCGCCATAATGGAACTGGTCAACCAGGTGTACGCGGGCCTCAGCGAAAAAGGCGGCGCTTGTTACGATAAAAAACGCCTCGGTGAGGTTTTGAATGCCGTGACACTTCTCATGGCGCCCTTTGTCCCGCATATCGCGGAAGAGATACATGAGAAGATGGGCGGGAAGACGAGTATTTTCAAACGCGCCTGGCCGGGGTTCCGGGAAGATATGCTTGTTCTGGATACGGTGGCCGTGCCGGTCCAGATCAACGGCAAACTGCGCGGGGTCATAGAGATGCCCCGCGGTATAAGCGAGGATAAGATAAGAGAGATCGTCCTGGCCGACGAAAAGATAAAAAGCCATCTCGGGGATAAAGAACCGCGCAAATGGATAATCCGCCCCGAAAAACTCGTGAATATAGTTCTCTAATGTGTCATCCCCCCCCTTTGTTTTCTCTGGAAAACATTGCAGGGGGACTTATTGATGACCCGAGCGAAGCGTGAAGTGTCTGACGTTAGATCCCTCGACTCCGTCCCTTCGGGACTTCGCTCGGGATGACAAAAACTCCTTTGTCCCACTGTCATCCCGAGCGAGGGACCCCGCGCAAAGACGCGGGGGACCGAGTCGAGGGATCTAACGTCAGAAACAGGTGTTATGCCCTCTTCGCCAGAAGTGAACTTTACCGGTCGCTGACACATAATTGGTAACAGACACCCGGAAAATGAAAATATGAAGATCAGGAAATTATTCGCGAGGACTGCCGTGCCCCTTATATTTTCGGTGCTGCCGCTGAACACGCCAGTTTTTTCCGAAACGCCCGCCACCGCCCGTGCGGAAGAATATATAGAGAACATTCCCGTAAAAGTGGTAAAAAAGATCCCTCTCCCGAAAGGGTATCATGAGGGCCTTTTTTTTGACGGCGTGAACATCTGGGTATGTAACGGCAGGGGCGGCAATGTGTGGATAGTGGACCCCTCCTCCGGCGCTGTTATTTCCGAAATAGAACCGCTCGGCCCGTTCGCCGAAGGCATAACGAACTCGGGGGACGGCATTTTCTGGCTTACGGACTGGGAAACAAAAAAACTGTACCGCTTCAGGATAGAGGATAACGGGATGAAGGCCGAACACGAGGTATCGTTCGACCCGGCGTTTCCCGCGGGCGTGGCCTGGACCGGTGAAGCGCTTTATGTGATAACATGGGCAAGAAGCGTGACCGGCACCAGGTATCACCTTATCAAACTTGACGGGAACGGCGTTATTTTAAGCGGTACCG
>JBDRFA010000123.1:0-2844 GCA_043819235.1 Candidatus Omnitrophota bacterium
GTCGCACGGGATAAGCGGGGAAGACTACGCGAGAGTGATAAAAAAGATGGATGAGCTCGATTTCCATAACGGCTGGGTGCAACCATACGGGTCCGAATTTGACAGCCGTTTCGCCGGAGAAAACTTTTCCTCAAATCTATAGCCGTGATTTACGCTTGCGGCACGCCAGGTATCCCGCCACTTCACCAAGTCATACCGTTTAAACTTGATTGGTATTGTTATTTCTAATGATAACCGGGATGGGACCGTTCACTCTTGCTCCTACCCGGGCCCCTCCGCCCGGTGTGGATCCTCCCGGTACGGAGCAAGAGTGAACGGTCCCATCAGGAAAATGTTTTCGGGTTGGGCCATAGTTATAATACAGATCAAGTTAAAGCCGTATTATACGGCACCGGATTTCTCTTGACGTTAAAAGGGTAAATATAGATAATGGCATATCGGCACGGGAAATTTGCTGATACGGAACAAAGACGTTCTTCTTATGAAGGCGTCTTTTTTGTCTAAGTGCATAATATTATATGAAGCCATATTCAGGCGGGAGCAAAGGGGCTCCGTGAAAAAGGGGAAGGTTATGTATAGAATAGTCAAAAAAAAGCAGCTTAACGGTGAGATGTGCCTTTTGGAGATGGAAGCCCGCGATATATCTTTAGCGGCAAATCCGGGGCAGTTCGTTATATTACGTGTGGACGAGGCCGGGGAACGGTTCCCTTTGACGCTTTATGACTGGGACAGGGACAGGGGGACAATAACGGTCGTGTGCCAGGCGGTGGGGGTAAGCACGAAGAAACTTTGCGCTCTTAGAGAGGGGGATGGGGTCGCTGATATCGCCGGGCCGCTGGGCCACGCGCCGAAGACCGGCGGCGTGGGCAAGGTTATCTGCATAGGCGGCGGCGTGGGGACCGCCGAGGCGTATCCGATAGCGAAAGCTATGGCCGCTGGCGGGAACGACGTCACGGTGATAATCGGGGCCAGGACCGCTGACCTCGTCATATGCGAAAAAGAGATACGGGAATTCTGCGATAAGGTCCATGTTACTACGGATGACGGGTCTCGAGGGAGAAAAGGATTCGTTACGGATGTCCTCAGGGAGCTTATATCAAAGGAAAAGTACGATCTGGTTTTCGCGATAGGCCCCGTTATCATGATGAAGATGGTGTCGGAGATGACGCGTCCCGGGAAGATCAGGACGCTTGTTTCCCTGAACTCCATCATGATAGACGGAACGGGCATGTGCGGCTGCTGCAGGATAAGATTTAATAAGGAGACCAGGTTCGCCTGCGTTGACGGCCCGGAATTCGACGGGCATATGGTCGATTACGATGACCTTATGCGCAGGGGGGAACGGTATAAGGATAAGGAAGAGTTCGCGCGTAAGAATCATGAGGGGCGTTGTAAGATAGGGCTAACAAGCGGGGCAAGCGAGGGATGAAAAGATCCCGCCGGAGGCGGGCTAACTTGTTGTATAGGAAATTCAATGAGTTATGCCTTTTAAGACTGACAGATATTGTTATTTCAAGTCCGCTGACCGAATGGAACCGTTCACTATGCTCCTACCGGGGCCCCTCCGCCCGGTGTGGATCCTCCCCGTACGGAGCATAGTAAACGATTCCATCACAATAAGTTGTCATCTCGAGCGGAGTTGAGGGATCTAACTTATGGAGAAAATAATATGAAACAGCAGGATCCTAAAGAACGGGTAAAGAATTTCAGGGAAGTCCCTTATGGATATACGGAAGAGGAAGCGGTCGAAGAAGCTTTGAGGTGCCTTGAGTGCAAGAACCCGCCGTGCGTCAAAGGGTGCCCCGCGGATATCAATATCCCGAGTTTCATTAAGGCTATCAAGGAAAGGCGCTTTAAGGACGCCATTTCCATAATAAAAGAGACCAATAATCTGCCCGCGGTCTGCGGGAGGGTCTGCCCCCAGGAGGACCAATGCGAGAAAATGTGTGTTCTCATAAAGACAGGTAAGCCCATAAATATAGGGAGCCTGGAGAGGTTCGCCGCGGATCGGGAAAAGGAACACGCGCAGGGACCGGCGGAACCTGTGAAACGCGCGCCGGCCACTCTTGAGAAGGTCGCGGTGATCGGCGCGGGGCCCGCGGGCCTGACATGCGCCGCGGACCTGGCCAAAATGGGATATGAGGTCACGGTATTCGAGAGCCTGCATAAACCCGGAGGGGTGCTTACGTACGGTATCCCGGAATTCCGTCTGCCGAAGGATATAGTGGAACGGGAAGTGGGGGAAATACAGGAACTCGGCGTCGAGATAAAATATAACTACATCATAGGCCGTACCAAAAAGATCGAGGACCTCCGCCGTGAGGGGTTCAAGGCGTTCTTTATAGGGACGGGGGCGGGGCTCCCGTATTTTCTGGGGATAGAGGGAGAGAACCTGATCGGCGTATATTCGGCAAATGAGTTTCTTACGCGCGTGAACCTGATGAAGGCGTATAAGTTCCCGGAATATGATACTCCGATAAACGTCGGCAGAACGGTCGCTGTCGTGGGCGCGGGGAATGTGGCTATGGATGCCGCGCGGTGCGCTTTGCGGCTGGGCGCTGAAAAAGTCTATATAGTTTACCGGCGCAGCGAGGAAGAGATGCCGGCCAGGATAGACGAAGTGCATCACGCGAAAGAAGAGGGTATAGAGTTCCGCCTTTTGACCAATCCTGTCAGGATCGTCGGGGACGATAAAGGGAATGTCAGTAAAATGGTCTGCCTCAGGAACGAACTCGCTCAGCCTGATGAAAGCGGCAGGAGACGGCCGGTTCCCATAAAGGGATCGGAGTTCGAGATAGACGTCGATACGGTCGTCATAGCGATAGGTAACGGGCCGAACCCGCT
>JBDRFA010000124.1:0-38369 GCA_043819235.1 Candidatus Omnitrophota bacterium
AGTCGGATCGTCGCTCGTCGCTTGTCTCTCGTCGCTCGATCATCGGCTGTCATCCCGTGATTTCAACATGAACGTAAGCCTGCCGTTATCCTTGACGGCCTTTATGCCCCCGGGAAGGTCGAGGGAACTGTTCTTTTCCGCGGTACGGAGAAAACAGTCCAGGTCCATCCAGTGCCTGTACGTAAGCCCTTTGATATCGCCTCCCGCCTTTCTGAACAGTTCTTTGAATATCTCTTTTCTCACCGTCTTCTGCTGAAGGATGATATCCTTGACCTTTATCCCGGGCGTTTCCGACGGCACATCGGCATATTTGCCTGTGTTCTTACTCATTTCCCCCTTAAGGAAGATAAGGTCTTCCCTTAAAGTGTCGGATATATTGACGAGCGAACGTTTTATCCGCGGGTTGTATTTTTCAAGGAACGGCAGGATCTCACGGCGGATACTGTTCCTCTTGAGCCTCACATCACGGTTCGTGCTGTCTTCCACGTATCCCAGGCCGGACCCTTCCAGAAAATCCAGTATTTCCCGCCTCTCTACCCTTATCAGCGGCCTGATGATCCTCACCTCGCCGTCTTCCCGGACCGGTGGTATACCCGTTATCCCCGAAAGTGAAGAACCGTAAATTATCCTCATAAGCACCGTTTCGGCCTGATCGTCCATGGTGTGCCCCGTCGCGATGACGTTGCACCCTTCCCTGAGGGCCGACTCGCGAAAGAACGCGTACCGCTTTTCCCGGGCGCGTTCTTCCAGCGACGCGCCTTTTTTTCCGGGCGGCCTGACGTCGATCTTCTTATATACGAGCCCAACACCCAGCTTTCCGCAAAGCTCTTTCACGAAAGACGAATCCCTCGCGCTTTCCGCGCCGCGGAGGCAGTGGTCCATGTTCCCCACGATCACATCTATTTTGACGGACCGGCGGATATCAAGCAGCGCCTTCAGCAGGCACACGGAATCCGCCCCGCCGGATACGGCCGCAAGGACCCTGTCCCCGTCGTCCAGCATATCATACTGCTTTACGGTATCCCGCACCCTTTTCAAAAAAGCCGAACATGACAACCGTTTCATATTATCACTCCTATGCCTTGCTACTTGACCCTTGACCCTGTCTTTTTTTATCCCTCGCGGCTTTATCCTCCCTCTTATACTTCTCTTCCAGGCTGTATACGCATCCGCAATAACATTGTTTGTACAGTCCCCATTCACGGGCAAGCTCCATTGTTCTTTCATATCCGCCTTTTTTCTTGAAATCCGCGCAGATAAAACGGGTTTCGTCTATTTCCCTTCCTATACGGTTCACGTTGGCCACATCTTTGTGCGGGCTGACTGTCAGCGTCGTCGTGAACCTGTCGAACATCTTCTTCCTGAGATACTCATATGTTTTCTTTAACCGCATCTCGAAACATATATCGCACCGTGCCCCGCCCTCGGGCGCGTACTCCTTACCCTTGACCGCCAGGAACCAGTTCTCGCGGTCATACGGCCCCTCTATGAACTCGACGCCCCACTCTTCGGCGACTTTGCGGGCCGCTTCCAGGCGTTTCCGGTACTCATCGACGGGATGGATGTTCGGGTTATAAAAATAACATGTCACCTCAAACCCGTCGCACTTCAACCTTTCCACTACCGAAGAAGCGCATACACCGCAGCATACATGCAATAAAGCTTTCATATCGCCCCCTTACAACGCGCCTTCCCGGTCACCATCCACTATCCACCATTCACGATTCACTATTCACCCTCTACACCTCCACCGTTAGAAAATCTTCGGCGAGGGTCATGTTTTTGTGTTTTTCTACCAGCGCTCTCAATTGCCCGGAGTCCTGGTATCTCCTGCTCACATGCGTAAGGACGGTCTTTTTAACGCCGGACTCCTCTACCATCTTTACGATCTCAGGCAGGGATGAATGGCCGTATATTTTCTCCCCGGCGCAGTTATCGAAATAAGTGCAATCCTGTATCAGGAGGTCCGCGTCTTTCGCCAGTATTCTCAGGTTATCACAGATCTCGGTATCCCCGGAATAAACGACCTTTTTCCCCTTCTTTACGACCGAAATATCACCGAGAACGATACGCCGCCCGCCGAACGCGATCTCACCTTTCTCCTTTATCTCCTTATATATCTCTCCCTGTTCAGGCAAACCCAGGGCGGCCGCTTTTTCGCGGTCGATACCGGCTTTGTCTTTTTCCATAAAAGCGTATGACACCGACGGTATATTGTGTTTGCCCGGTATGGATACGATCCGGAACCGGCCGGCGTCAAGGAGGGTAGCCGGCTTTTTCCCTTTCGCGGGGACGTTATGCGCCTTGACCCTGAAATCTCCGAAGGAATAACTGAAACCCAGGCACCGCCTGAGACGCGACACTTCCGGAGCGTAAATATCGAGAGATTCCTTCCGGCCTTCAAACCCCATGGTGTCGACGAGGCCCGGCAGGCCCAGGCAATGGTCCCCGTGCCAGTGCGTTATGAAGACGCTTTTTATTTTCATGATATTCAGCCCGGCCTTCATCATCTGCCTCTGTGTCCCTTCCCCGCAGTCGAAAAGGCAGTTAAATGTCTTCTCATCGCCGTAACCGACATGTATCGCCGTATGGCCCCTCTCGACCGTAGGCACACCGGCGGTAGTACCCAGCATAGTGATCCGTATTTTCGACATATCTCCTCCGTATCAGTGGATCGTGAATCGTGAATCGTGAATCGTGTGGACCATCTGCCCACCATTCACCATTCACGATCCACCATTCACGATCCAGAGCCTTTCCGTTCCTTCCAATGGCGGACTGTTCGGCGCAGGGCTTCTTCTGTTGGGACGGAAGGCGCGTATCCCAGGATCTCGCGTGACCGGGAAATATCGTAGGCCCGGTCCTTTCCTATGGATCCTATCTTTTTTCTCAAAAAAGGCACGGCCGCCAGGATCCGCACAACCCATGCCGGTATTACGGGCGGATACCCTTTGCCGAGTTCGTCGTAGATAAGTTCCACGAATTTCCTTAATGTTATGGCCTCTTCATCCGCCACGATGAACGTGCCCTGAAGGGCCGCGTCGTTTTTGAGCGCGAGGATAAGCGCCTGGACGACGTTCCCGACGTAACCCAGCTGAAGTTTCGAGTCCATCGCCGGCACGTCGAGGACCGGTATGCGCCTCGATGACGCCAATTTCAGGATCCTGCCCAGCGCATGCGGTTCTTCTTCGCCGTAGATCATGCAGGGCCTGATCATCACGGCTTTAAGGCCCTTTTCCCTGTATTCCGCCACTATCCTTTCAGCCTCCAGCTTCGACTGGCCGTACGCGTTGTTCGCCCTGCGGGGCATATCGTCCGTCAGGGGCGTTTCCCTGTTCCCGCTGACCACCGCGACGGAACTTAAGTAGATGAGCCGCCCTACATCCGCCCTGAGGCACGCTTCACAGATATTGCGCGTGCCTGTGACGTTCGTCCGGAAGAGCCTGGATTCGTCCTTTTCCATAACGGAAGCGGCGCAATGAAAAACGGCTTCGGGACGGTTACGGGCGAACGCTTCAAGGACCGCCCCGGCATCTGTTATATCACAGTTTACCAGAGTTACGCCCGCCTTTTCAAGGAACGCGGTGTCGCTTGTCACCCTGACGGTACAGGCCACCTCATGGCCCTCCTCAAGCAGGCGTTCAACAAGGCGCTTCCCGATAAAACCGGTCGAGCCCGTTACGATCATCCTCATTTCCCTTCCACCCGCCTGTTCCTGAACTTCCTGATAACTATATACAGACAAAGTACGAACGATAGACAGTTCGACATTATGATCGGAAATTCCCCGATCAGGATACCGTATACGAACCACAACAGGATACCGCTGGTAAGGATAATATACATCCACAGCGAAATATCCCTGGTCTGCCCGGTCTTGACTATCTTCAAGATCTGCGGCAGGAACGATACCGTAGTACACAGCCCCGCAACGACCCCTATCAACCCTATGTGAACACCCTGCATACTCCTCCTCCTGAAATACTCTCTCAAATCCAGCTCTTCTCTTGCTAGCCAAATATTACAGATCATCCGAACGGGGACGACCGCTATGCTCCTACCGGGGGCCCCTCCGCCCGGTGTGGATCCTCCCCCGTACGGAGCATAGCGCTCATCCCCATTCGGATATACCCGTATCAATTTATCCCATTTTCGCGGGAACGCCTGGCGTGGGTGTTCCCCCTTATCACCCGGTTATTGCTCCAGCATCTTTTTCAGCTTGCCTATCTGGTCTCGGCACACGATGGCTTTTTCGAACTGGAGGTTTCTCGCGGCAAGTTCCATTTCGTATTCCAGTTGTGAAATAACCTCATGAATGTCATATTCCTCTTCGCTGATATTCACCACACCTTTGACTATCTCCTTAGCGGCCTTGTATGATTCTATGCCTTCCTTGACGGCGCTGATGATAGTTTCGGGGGTTATGCCGTGTTCCTCGTTGAACTTCTCCTGTTTTTCTCTCCTCGCGTTCGTAACATCGATGGTCTTTTCCATGGATCCCGTCATCTTGTCGGCGTAGAATATCACTTCCCCGTTCACGTTCCGCGCCGCCCTGCCCGCTACCTGTATCAGCGAGGTATGGCTGCGGAGAAACCCTTCCTTATCCGCGTCGAGGACGGCTACAAGGGAGACCTCCGGCAGGTCAAGGCCCTCCCGGAGCAGGTTGATACCGACCAGGCAATCGAACTCGCCCATCCTGAGGTCCCGTATTATCTCTATGCGGTCCAGCACGTTTATCTCGGAATGCATGTACCTCACCCGGAGCTTCATCTCGGCGAGATACCGGGTGAGTTCCTCGGCCATACGTTTGGTCAGGGTGGTTACGAGTGTCCGTTCGCCTTTCGCGGCGCGCTTTTTCACCTCATCGATAAGGTCATATATCTGGTTTTCGGTGGAACGGACAATGATAAGAGGGTCAACCAGGCCCGTCGGGCGTATTATCTGCTCGGCCACCATGGAACTTCCGGATATCTCATAATCGCCCGGCGTGGCGGAAGCGTACAGGATCTGTTTCGTGATGCCCAGGAACTCCTCGAACTTGAGCGGCCTGTTGTCCAGCGCCGAAGGCAGACGGAACCCGTAATCGACAAGCGTCTTTTTCCTCGCCTGGTCACCGTTATACATGGCCCGGAGCTGCGGCAGGGTAACGTGCGACTCGTCTATGACGACCAGGAAATCGTCGCCGAAATAATCGATAAGGCACCACGGCCTCGAGCCCGCCGGCCGTGCCGAAAGGTGACGGGAATAGTTCTCGATGCCGTTACAGTAACCCAGTTCGCTCAGCATTTCCAGGTCATACTTTGTCCTCGTCGCGAGCCTCTGGGCCTCCAGGGCCTTTCCTTCTTTCCTGAGTTCCTCAAGCCTTTCTTCCAGTTCTTCCGAAATGGACACAACGGCCTTTTTTATCTTGTCTTCCGTCGTGACAAAATGTTTCGCCGGATAGACCGATACCCTGTCCAGGTCCGCGATCACTTCTCCCGAAACGGGATGCACCTCGGATACGCGGGTGACCGTATCACCGAAGAACTCCACCCTGAAAACCGTCTGCTTATAGGATGGCAGTATCTCGACCACATCGCCCCTCACCCGGAACTTTCCGCGCTGGAGCTCTATATTACTGCGTTCATACTGTATATCCACCAGCCGCTTCAGCAATTCTTTCCTGGCCAGGCCCTGCCCTTTTTCCACCTTGACCAGCATACCCGCGTAATCCTCCGGGGACCCCAACCCGTAAATGCAGGAGACGCTCGCCACTATGAGCACGTCCTTCCGCGAAAAAAGCGAACTGGTAGCGGACAGCCTGAGCCGGTCGATATCCTCGTTTATGGAAGCGTCCTTTTCGATGTACACGTCCGTCTGCGGCACGTACGCTTCAGGCTGGTAATAATCATAGTAGCTGACAAAATACTCGACGGCGTTCTTCGGGAAAAACCCCTTGAATTCGGCGTAAAGCTGAGCCGCCAGGGTCTTGTTATGCGAGATGACCAGGACCGGTTTATTCAGGCGTTCCACGATATTCGCTATAGTGAACGTCTTCCCGCTCCCGGTGACCCCCAGAAGCGTCTGCGCCGGCGCACCCCGGCGGATAGAACCGGCCAGTTTATCGATAGCCTCAGCCTGATCCCCCGCGGGTTTCAGATCGCTAATAAGTTGAAATCTATCCATACCTGGCCTTGTTGCTGGAACTTAGATCCCTCGACTTCGCGCCCTAAGGGCGCTCCGCTCGGGATGACAAAACATTTTAAAACGGTTGAATGCAAAGCCCCATTATACCTCATCTGAGAAACTTTCTTCTCAAGGAGGGCCGGGTATCCTAAGCCGGGCCGGGTATCCCAAGCCGGGGTCGGCTGCTATGGCCCGTACCGGGAGGATCCACACCGGGCGGAGGGGCCCGGGTAGGGCCATAGCAGCCGGCCCCGGCGCCACGTACCGCAGGGAACGCCTGTACCGGACCGTCAGCGGTTCAATAGGACTTCGAGGCTGAAATCTACCGGGCGTACGGAGCCTGTGATAGAGCCTGAAGAGATGATGTCCACGCCCGTGGACGCGTAATCCGCGATATTGTCGCGGGTTATCCCGCCCGAGACCTCGAAAAACACTTTCCCTTTAAGGCCCTTCTTTTCCCGCATATCGACAGCGTCCCTGATCATGGACGGTGACATGTTGTCCAGCATGATAACGTCGGGGCGCTCTTCAAGAGCGTACTCGCACTCTTTAAGGGTCTCGACCTCTATTTCTATCCGGATATTTTTCTGCACCGCGCCCCTCACCCGGCGGATGATCTCCTTTATGACCGTACGGGTGTCGCGGGTCCTGATCTGCATTTCAAAAGCCCGCAAATGGTTGTCCTTTATAAGGACCATGTCCCACAACCCTTTCCTGTGATTAACCCCGCCGCCGACGGTAACGGCGTATTTCTGGAGATACCTGTGTAACGGGATCGTCTTACGCGTGTCGTATATCCTGACACCCGTGCCTTCGACAAGGCTTACCAGTTCACGCGTCGAGGTAGCGGCGCCGCTTAAAAGCCCCAGGAAGTTCAAAGCCGTCCTTTCCGCTTTCAATATGGACAGCGCTTTCCCTTCCACAAAGGCGATCTCCTGATCCGGGGCGATATTGTCGCCGTCCTTCACCTGGGGCCGGAATTTCAGGTCCGTGTCGACCGCGGCAAAGACCCTCTCGACGATATCCATACCGCAAATCGTGCCTTTCCCCCTAGACAGGATGACCGCGTCGATGACCGACGCCTCATCGATGACCGATCGGGACGTGATGTCCCCGGTCCATATATCTTCTTTAAGCGCGAACCGTATTATCGTGTCTATCCTCTTCCGGTCCAAACGATCCATGATCAAGCCCCTCTCTTGGCCTTCTTCAGCTTTGCCACCTCTTCGGCGGTAAGTGCCCGGTGTTCGCCCGGTTTCAGGGACCCCAGCGTGAGCCCGGCGTATCTTACCCTGGCCAGGTCCACTACCCTGGCGCCCGCGGCTTCGAACATCATCCTTATCTGCCTCTTCCGCCCCTCGTGCAGGATTATCCTGTATACCTCCCCGCCGGGATCCGTTCTCACGAATTTTATTTTACACGGCGAGGTTCTTTTCCCCTCTATATCTATGCCTTTTTCCAGACGACGTATGTTCCTTTCCGGGACCCGCGGCCCGACCACCGCCAGGTATTCTTTTTCTATCTCGAAAGAAGGATGGGAAAGCTTATGAGTAAGGTCCCCGTCATTGGTCACAAGGAGGATACCCGTCGTATCTTTATCCAGACGGCCCACCGGGTAGAGCCGCGCGGTAACGCCTTTAAAATAATCCGACACTTTCCTGCGGCTGTGCGTATCGGTGACCGTGGAAATAACACCACGCGGCTTGTTGAAAAGAAAATAATACTTTTTCTCCTCGCGGGATATAACGCGCCCCTCGGCCTCTATCTCATGGGCCGACGGGTCTACCCGGAACCCCTTTTCGGTGACCACGGCCCCGTCTACCTTGACCTTCCCGTCTTCGATAAGCTCCGCCGCGCGCCGCCGGGAAACCACCCCCGCGTGCGCCAATACTGTCTGCAATCTCTTGTCCATAAGTTTAATCGATCCCTGTTTTCCAACCGGCCATAGACCATATTTGTACGTCTTGTATCCGCCAAAGGATGGCATATGCCCATATGGACTATTAGCAGATCTCAGGATCTTTTATGACTTTTGAGGGAAAAAGTGTAAAAGACTGTCTGAGCCCGCGAAACGGGCGAGTTTCTTTTACACCCCTCGAAAGTCAGAAAAGATCCGTTAAGAGGTCTGCGTGTCCATATGGGCATATGCCATCCTTTGGCGGGTGTTCCCTTCACTATTCACGACATCACTCCAGCGCCGCCAGGTTATCTTCAAGCGTTTTGAGTTGTTCCGTGAATTTCTGTTTTTTTTCTTTCTCTTTGGCGACGACGTCTTCCGGCGCGTTGTCCACGAACGCCCTGTTAGCGAGTTTCTTTTCTATGCCGCCGAGATAAGCGCGTATATCAATGACCTTTTTTTCGATACGGGCCTTCTCTTTATCCACGTCTATCGTCCCGCCGAGCGGCACGAACACTTTTATCGTCCCCGCGAGAGAAGCGACGGACTGCGCGGGCCTCCGGACGTTCCCGCCCGACGCCGTGACCCTGCAGCGGGCCATCTGTTCGATATAATGGGCGTTCTCTTTAAGTAAAACCGCGTCCTCCGGAGCCGCCGTGTTAAGAAGGGCCTCTATTCTATCCGCCGGCGATATGTTCCAGAAAGCCTTGACGTTCCTGATAACCGCGATAACGCTGATAAGTTTTTCCATGTCCGCCGCCGCTTTTTCATCATCGTACCTCTTCTCCGCGCACGGCCAGGAAGACAACATCAGCCATTTTACGTTCTTTTCACCGCTTCCGGCCGTCCCCGGATCATCCGGTATTTTCTGCCATATCTCTTCCGTTATGAACGGCATGAAGGGATGCAAAAGCCCGAGGATATCCTTAAGTACCTTCACCAGTATCTTCCGCGTAGTTTCCCTGCTGGCGGAAAGTTTGGAACATTCCAGGTACCAGTCGCAGTATTTGTGCCATATAAAATCATACAACGCGGACGTCGCGTCGTTGAACCTGTACATGCCGAGGCTTTCCGTGACCTTCTCTTTCGCCCTGTTCAAACTGTCGAGTATCCAGCTGTCCGCCAGGCTGGCACGGGACATGTCGATATCTCCCGATATGTCCGCCCCGTCGATATTCATCAGCACGTACCGGGAGGCGTTCCACAGCTTGTTCGCGAAATTCCGTCCCAGCTCGAATTTCTCCCTGGACAGGAACACGTCCTGGCCCTGTGACGTGATGGATATCACGCTGAAACGTAAAGCGTCGCTGCCCACCTCGTCTATGACGTCGATAGGGTCTATGACATTGCCCAGGGATTTGGACATTTTTGTCCCCGTGACGTCACGGACCGTCCCGTGGATATACACGTCGCTGAACGGTATTTTCCCCATGAACTTGATCCCCGACATGATCATCCTGGCGACCCAGAAAAAGATGATCTCGGGCGCCGTGACCAGCACATCGGTCGGATAGAACTTTTTGAGTTCCGGCGTATTATCCGGCCAACCCAGGGTGGAAAAGGGCCACAGCCAGGAACTGAACCACGTGTCGAGGACGTCGGGGTCCTGTTCGAGATCACCGCTCCCGCATGAGGCGCATTTTTTGCCGGCCTCCGTGCCGGAGTAAATACCGGGGATACCCGGTTTATCGACGGCCACGTCCCGCACGTTATCATATTTCAGGCAATCTTTACAGTACCAGACGGGTATACGGTGCCCCCACCATATCTGGCGCGAAACGCACCAGTCCCTTATGTTCTCCATCCAGTTAAGATATACTTTGGTCCACCGTTCCGGGTAGAATTTTATCCTGCCGCCGGTAACCGCTTCTATAGCTTCCTTCGCGAGAGGTTTCATCCGCACAAACCACTGTTTTGAAAGACGCGGCTCCACGACAGTATGGCAGCGGTAACAGTGCCCGACGGAATGCGCGTGCTTTTCCGTCCTGACGAAAAGCTTCCTTTCTTTCAGGTCCTCTATTATCGCTTCCCGGCACTCGAACCGGTCCATACCCTCATAATCCCCGCACAATTCGTTCATCGTACCGTCGGGGCGCATGACGTTTATCCTTTCAAGGCCGTGCCTCTGGCCGAGTTCGAAATCGACGGGATCATGCGCGGGGGTGACTTTGAGAGCCCCCGTGCCGAACGACGGGTCGACAGTATCGTCCTTTATCAGCGCCAGTTCCCTTTTGAGTATGGGCAGGATGAACTTCTTTCCGCAAAGGCCGGAATACCGGGGGTCTTTCGGGTTGACCGCGACGGCCACATCCCCGAGCATCGTCTCCGGACGGGTAGTAGCCACGACGACATAGTCCTCGTTCTCCTTTTCCGGTTTTTCCCTGCCGGCCACCGGGTATTTTATGTAGTACAGCATGCCGTCCACATCACGGTGTTCGGCTTCCTCATCGCTGAGAGCGGTACCGCACCGCGGGCACCAGTTTATGATGTAGTCCCCTTTATAAAGCAGGCCCTCATCATATAACCGGACGAAAACCTCTCTAACGGCGTTCGAAAGCCCCTCATCCATCGTGAACCGCGTACGGTCCCAGTCACATGAACACCCCAGCCGCTTAAGCTGCCGGATTATCGTGCTCCCGCTCTCTTCCTTCCACTGCCATACCTTTTCAAGGAATTTCTCCCTGCCCAGGTCCGCCCTTTTAAGCCCCTCTTTGGCTATTTCCCTTTCCACGACGTTCTGCGTAGCTATGCCCGCGTGGTCGGTACCCGGCATCCATAACACGTTAAAGCCCTGCATGCGTTTCCACCGTATAAGTATGTCCTGGAGGGTATTATTGAGGGCGTGCCCCATATGGAGGATGCCCGTCACGTTGGGAGGAGGGATCACGATGCAATAAGGCTTTTTCCCGCTCTTTTCATCCGCGTGAAAAAGCCTTTCGCGGGACCACGCGCTATAGATCCCCGCTTCTATCGTTTTTGGGTCATATCTGGTAGGTATTCCTGTCATTCCCGCTTCTTCCCGCGCCGGTCACTTCTTTTTGCGGCGGTCTTCATCTTTCATGAATTTGTATTCTATCGAATCTTTGAGGGCCATCCAGCTCGCTTCGATGATATTTTCCGAAACACCCACGGTCCACCATGAATCGGTCTTATCCTGGGACTGGATAAGGACCCGGACCTTCGCCGCGGTAGCCGATTTTTCATCAAGGACCCGGACCCTGAAATCCGAAAGATGCATTTCGTTCAGGGACGGGAAAAACTCGACAAGCGATTTCCGGACAGCCTGGTCCAGGGCATGGACAGGCCCGTCCCCGAGAGAAACGGTATGCCGCCGGTCCTTGCCGACCCTGAGCTTGACCGTGGCCTCGGAGATGATCGGGGCGCTGTTATCTTTCCTCTTCTCCACGATGACCCTGAAATCCTCCACCTCAAAATGCTCCCTGAAAGTTTTGGACGCCCGCCTCATCAAAAGGGCAAGGGAAGCCTCCGCCAGTTCATACTGGTACCCCTCTTTTTCCAGGTCCTGGACATGCTCCAATATCCGTTTGGCGCTGTCCGAAGCCTTTTCGATCTCTATCCCCATCTCCACGGCTTTCCCCGCGATACTGGACTTTCCGGAAAGTTCCGATATGAGCATCCTGCGTTTATTTCCCACCTTCTCGGGTTCGATATGCTCGTACGTCCTGGAATTCTTCAGGATAGCGTTCACATGCACCCCTGCCTTATGCGCGAACGCGCTTTTGCCCACGTACGGCTGGTAATCCTGCTGTTTGACGTTGGAGATCTCGGCTATATACCTGGACGCTTCGGTAAGTTCCTTGAATTCGAAATCGGAAAGGCAATCCAGCCCCAGCTTATATTTCAACGTCGGCAGGATCGACACGAGGTTGGCGTTCCCGCATCTCTCCCCGTAACCGTTGAACGTCCCCTGCACATGCGTACAGCCTGCCTGTATGGCCGCCACGGAATTGGCGACCGCCATATCGGCGTCATTATGCACGTGTATCCCCAGCGGGACCTTGAATTTCCCGATCACTTCCTCGACTATCTCAAAAACGCCGCTGGTGAGAGTGCCGCCGTTCGTATCGCAGAGCACCAGTACCTCGGCCCCGCCGTTTACGGCCGCCTGCAGGGTTTCCATGGCATAACCCGGATTATCTTTATACCCGTCAAAAAAATGCTCGGCGTCGAAGATAACACGCCGGTCCTTTTTCCTGAGGTACCCCACCGACTCCTCTATCATCTTGAGGTTCTCGGCAAGCGTGGTCCTGAAAACCTCTTTGACATGCAGGTCCCAGCTTTTACCGAAGATGGTCAGGTACCTGGTTTCGGCTTTCAACAGCCCTTTTATCACGGGGTCGGAAGACGTCCTGGAATCCGCGCGGCGCGTACTGCCGAAAGCCGTCAACCGGGACTTTTTCAATTTAAGCCCTTTCCGGGCTTCCATGAAAAATTCGTCGTCCTTCGGGTTGGACCCCGGCCATCCGCCTTCTATGAAATCCACGCCGAGCTCATCAAGTTTCTGCGCGATACGTATCTTATCCTTTACGGTAAAAGATATGCCCTCGGACTGGGCGCCGTCCCGGAGTGTCGTATCATAGATAAATATTTTCTTCGCGTTCATGGCTGCCTCTCCCCTTATCTTTTATTTTTTGGATCCCTTTTTCCCTCCAAGCTCAAAGGCCTTATGAAGCGCTCTAACGGCCTTGTCCGCGTATTTCCTGTTCACGACGCAGGATATCTTGATCTCGCTCGTCGATATCATCTCTATGTTCACCTTTTGTAAAGCGAGAACTCTGAACATCTTCGCCGCCACACCCGAATGGCTCCGCATTCCTATCCCCACTACCGATACCTTCGCGACATTGTCGTCATATTTCGCGCCCTTGGCCCCGATCTTCTTTATGACCTTCTCGACGACATCCTGCGTTTTTTTAAGGTCCTTCTTTTCCACGGTAAAAGAGATATCCGTGGACCCCGTCCGGGACACGTTCTGGATTATCATGTCGACATTGATATCGGCCTTTGCCAGCCTTTCAAAAAGCCTGCTGGCCTCACCCGGTTTATCCGGAACATCGCACACGGTGACCTTTGCCTCGTCCTTATTCGCGGTAATGCCGCGTACCAATACATCCTCCATCGCTTCGACCTCCTTGATCACCAAAGTCCCCTTTTCATCGGAAAAACTGGACCTGACATGCACAGGAACGTTAAATTTACCCGCGACCTCCATGCTCCTGGCCTGCATGACCTGCGCGCCGAGTGACGCCATTTCCAGCATCTCCTCATAACTGATACTTTCAAGCTTCCGGGCGTCCGGCACGATCCTGGGATCCGCCGTATACACGCCTTTGACATCGGTATATATCTCGCACATTCCCGCCTTCAGTACTTTGGCCAGCGCCACCGCGGTCATGTCGGACCCGCCCCTGCCGAGCGTCGTTATTTCCTGTTCAGGGTTGACCCCCTGGAAACCGGCAACGATAACGATCTTCCCGGAGTTCAGATGCTTTAAGATCTTACCGGTGTTGACATTGACTATTTTCGCTTTAGTATAGGAAGAATCGGTCCTGATGCCCGCCTGAAAACCGGTAAAAGATATCGCCTCATACCCCAGTTCATGCAGGGCCATGGCAAGAAGAGCGACCGAAACCTGCTCGCCGGTCGCCAGGAGCATATCCAGTTCCCTTTCCGGAGGGTTCCGGCTTATCTGTCCGGCAAGTTCCAAAAGTTCGTCCGTAGTATCCCCCAGGGCCGAAACCACCACCACCACATCGTTCCCTTTAGTTTTACAGGCGGCGACTTTCCGGGCGACGCCCATTATCCTCTCCGGGTTAGCCATACTGCTGCCGCCGTACTTCTGCACTATAATATTCTTGCCCTTCTTCATGACTTTTTCCCTTTCAGCAGCATCTTCATAAGGTCCGAACCTTTGTCCAGTGAAACGCTTCCCGCCCTAGCCGATTTCTCCGTAAAGACCGTCACGTCATCGGGCATGATGCCCTCCCCGGCGATGGCGAACGGGACAGGATCGGCCGTGTGGGTCCTTTTACAGATCGGCGTGGGATGGTCCGGAAGGATCAATACCCTGTAGGCGATGTTCCTCCCGGAAAGCTCTTTCGTTATTTTCCCCGTGATCTTACTGTCAAAGTTCTCAATAGCTTTTACTTTCGCCGTGATATCCCCATTATGCCCCGCTTCATCGGGGGCTTCCACATGGACGAATACCATATCGCGCCTTTCCAGTATTTCCAGGGCCGCGCGCGCCTTGCCTTCATAGTTCGTATCGTAATACCCGGTAGCCCCCGGCACATCCGCCACTTCAAGGCCCAGGACGCGCCCCATCCCTTTCAAAAGGTCCACGGCGGATATGATACCGCCCGAGATACCGTACGCGTCCTTGAATAGCGGCATATCGGGCAATCTGCCCTGGCCCCAGAACCATATCATATTCGCGGGGTTCTGCCCCAGATCGATCCTGACCTTGTTGATATCGTGGTGGGCCAGCAGTTCTTTCGACCTTTCCATCAGGTCCACCAGTTCAGGGGCCTTCGGTAAATGTTTCGCATAGGGCTTATCCGTTATATCATGCGGCGGATAACATTTCACCCCTGACAGCGTTTCCGCTTCTTTGGCGGAATCGCACCGCACGACGCATAGATTACGGTAACTTGTACCGGTATAAAAGCTGAATTTCCTGCTCCCCAGCTCCCTGTTAAGCAGATCGACCAGTACGGAAGTTTCCCCGGTCGCAATATGGCCGGCGCTGTAATCCACCATTTTACCGTCCGAGACCGTGACCATATTGAACCTGAAAGCGATGTCGTTCTCTTCGAGTTCCACTCCCAGGTTCGCCGCTTCCAGCGGACCGCGCCCGCAATAATACTTTACCGGGTCATACCCGAGTATCGACAGGTTTGCCACGTCACTGGCGGGAGTCATGCCTTTAGGCACGTTCCTGGCCTGTCCGACTATGCCCCGCCTGGCGATCGCGTGCATATTCGGGGCGTTCGCCGCTTCCATGCATGTACGGTCACCCAGTTCTTCCAAAGGCAGGTCTGCCATACCGTCCGGTACAAGTATAACGTACTTCATGATCCTCCTGTTCTTATAATAATCCCGCCGCCCTTACAATATTCTCAAGCGCCGGTTCCACCACCACCGGATACTCAAGGCATTTTATGGCGCGGTCAGGGTCCTTAAGCCCATGGCCCGTCAGAACGCAAACTATATCTTTTTTCCCGGACGCGGGGTCCACCGGCGGGAAATACCCTTCTTTCGACTTCTTCAGGATACCCGCCACACTTGCCGCCGACGCGGGTTCGGCAAACACGCCGACTTCGCCCGCGAGCAGGCGATATGCCTCTATGATCTCGTCATCCGTCACTTTATCAATTAGCCCGCCTGAGGAGTCCCGCGCTTCTTCCGCCTGTTTCCAGCTCGCCGGGTTCCCTATCTTTATGGCGGTCGCCAGCGTCTTCGGGTCCTTTATAACGCGTTTCTCGACAATAGGCGCCGCGCCGGCAGCCTGGAAACCCAGCATCCTGGGAAGAGCGTCTATTTTCCCTTTCTCCTTATATTCCCTGTACCCCTTCCAGTAAGCCGTAATGTTCCCCGCGTTCCCCACGGGTAACGCGTGATAACACGGCGCGTGCCCTAAACGGTCGCATATCTCGAAAGACGCGGTCTTCTGCCCCTCTATCCTGTAAGGGTTTATGGAATTCACAAGAGTTATCGGGTATTTTTCCGTCAGTTCCTTCACTATTTCAAGGGCCTGGTCAAAATTCCCTTTTATCGCTATGACACTGGCGCCATGAATAAGCGCCTGCGCCAGCTTACCAAGCGCTATGGCGCCCTCGGGAATAACAACTATACACTTTATCCTCGCACGCGCCGCGTACGCGGCGGCGGAAGCCGAAGTGTTCCCCGTAGACGCGCAGGCCACGGCCTTCGAGCCCTCTTCCACGGCCTTCGAGACCGCCATGGTCATGCCTCTATCCTTAAAACTGCCGGTCGGGTTAAGCCCTTCATACTTGAGCCACACGTTGTATCCGGGCCCGATCCTTTCCGCTATCGTGTCAGCCTTTATAAGCGGCGTATCCCCTTCTTCCAGGCTTATGACCGGCGTCCTCGCGGTCACCGGAAGATATTCCCTGTACTTTTCTATGATACCCATTCGTCACCCTCTCTCGATCCACGATTCACCATTCACGATCCACGCCCCCCCGACTACTCTTCGATCCTGACCACTACCGTCTTGTCCGAAACGTACTCCAGGGTATCGATCTTTCCGATAGCTTCCCTCATGCTGCCTTCCCTGGCCTTATGCGTTATTATCACGACGGGCACCTTTTCGCCCTTTTTCCTCTCTTCCTGTGAAACACTGGCGATGCTTATGTTGTTCTCCGCGAGAATGGAAGATATCCCCGCCAGAACACCCGGGTTATCGATGACTGAAAACCTCAGGTAATAAGATATCCTCAGTTCTTCCATACGGTTTATCTGTTTATCTTCGGGGGCGTAATGCATCCTGCACGGTAAAGTATTTTCATCGCCGACGAACGCGATATGTTTTCCTATACCGACGATATCCCCCAGCACCGCGCTTGAAGTGGGCTTCCTGCCGGCGCCTTTACCGAAAAGAAGCGACTCCCCTATAAGATCCCCTTTGATATAAACCGCGTTATCCTCCCCTCTCACGTCCGAAAGGAGATGCGACGACCGGAGCAGCGTGGGGTGCACACGCAGCTGGAGCCCGTAAGGCGTGTCCTTCGCTATGGCTAGAAGCTTCAGGCTGTAACCCATCTTTGCGGCGTTCTTGAGATCCTCGGGGCCTATATTCGCGATACCTTCGGTATAAATATCGTCGGGCGATATATCCATCCCGAAACTGATCCTGGAAAGTATGGCCAGTTTGTGCGCGCTGTCCTTACCGCTTATGTCGAGCTCGGGGTCCTTCTCGGCTATACCTTTCTCCTGGGCCACTTTCAACGCGTCGCTGAAAGAACGTCCGTTCTCCGACATCCGGGTCAATATGAAATTAGTGGTGCCGTTCAGGATACCATAGACGGTATTGATGTTATCGGCGACAAAACTTTCGCGCAAGGTCCGGATAACGGGGATAGCGCCGCCCACGCTGGCCTCGAAGTTCACAAAGACCTCGTTCTCTGAGGCAACCGTGAATATCTCCTTCCAGCACTTCGAAAGGAGCGCTTTATTCGCCGTGACAACATGTTTTTTGTTCCGCAAAGCGTTAAGCACTACGTCTTTAGCGGCTGTCACTCCGCCGATCAGCTCGACGATTATATCTATATCTTTGTTCCCGATCAGGTCGTCGGCACATGCTGTCTTCAGTACCTCTTCCCCCGCGCCGACGCTTTCCAGCGCTTTCTTATCTTTGTCGCATACGCCTTTTATCACCAGCGAAAGCCCTGTCCGCCGCGAGATCAAGTCCCCGTTACTGACGACCGCGTCATACACACCTTTGCCGATGGTGCCGAGACCGACCAATCCTATGTTAACCGTTCTCATGTCCGCTCCTTACAAGTTAGATCCCTCGACCCATGCGACTTGACCCTTGCCCCTGAAAAATTGGTCGGGACGGCCGGACTCGAACCGGCGGCCACTTGTCCCCCAGACAAGTACGCTACCAACTGCGCCACGTCCCGACTGTTTCACTCCTCTTCCTTCGATTCCCTCGTCATCAGCTCGGCTACCGCGGCTGCGGGGTTTTTCCCCTCGTAAATGACCTCGTATACCTTTTGCGTTATGGGCATCTCGACGCCGTGTTTTTTAGCCAGTTCATACGCCGACCGGCAGGTTGCGAGACCTTCCACCACCATCTCGGTCTCTTTCAGGATCTCGGATACTTTCCGGCCCTTACCGATCTGTTCACCGAACCATCGGTTCCTGCTCTTAAGGCTTATACAGGTAGTGGCCAGGTCCCCCATGCCGCTCAAACCTCTAAAGGTACTCTCTTTGGCGCCGACCGCTACGCCCAGGCGCGTTATTTCCGCCAGCCCTCTGGTCAATATCGCCGCTTTGGAATTAGTGCCGAACCCGAGTCCATCGGAAATACCCGCGGCTATCGCGATGATATTTTTCAACGCGCCGCCCATCTCCACTCCCCTGATATCCCCTGAAGTGTAAACACGGAACCGGTCGGTAGACAATAGCTCCTGTATGTCTTTTCTCCATATTCCGTTCGAGGCGACCACGACCGTCGTCGGAATACCCGCGGCAACTTCAAATGAAATACTGGGGCCGGATATAACGCTTATCCTGGTATCGGGAAAAAACTCTTCCAGTATTTCAGAGGGCCTTTTCAAAGAACCGTTCTCAATCCCTTTAGTGGCGCTTATGATATGGCTGAAACCCGCTTCCCGGAACCTGTCCGCTACCGATCTCAGATACTCACAGGGGACCACGAAAAAAGCGTATTCCGAACGTTTAACTATGTCATCATCGGACGTTATCTTAAGGCCCTCAGGCAACGGTATCCCTTTAAGAAACTTAACATTTTCCCTTTTTTTGTCCAGGAATTCGGCATATTGCGGAGAGACACTCCAAAGGACCGTATCAACGCCTTTCGCATGCAGTAAAAGGGCCAACGCCGTCCCCCACCCGCCATCTCCTATTATACTGATTTTTTTACTCATAATAACTTTCCAAAGTGTAACATATCTGATTTTTTGAGTCAATAATAATAAGAGTAAAGTAACGCGGGTTATAAAGAAAAGGGGACGGTAAATACCGTCCCCTTTTCACTCTGGAGGCATGAAACCGCATGTTGGTACAGTTTCACGTTATTTCTTCAGGATCATCTCCACAAATAACATCTGGCATTTCAACAAACACAGTTTAGCGATAGCTCTAAATATGGAATATATCCGCGACATCCTGTTTACTGTGACATCCATTTTACACCTCTGTTATTTTCTTTAACATTCTCGATCTGGATCCTGATGGAATTCACATAAACTACCCTATAGGCGGTTCTGCCGGAAATTACAAAGAATTCACCGAGGATCTTACAAGCTATCTTATTTTCTCCGGTTTTCCTATTCCCTTTTCTAAGAATGTGACTATTCTGCCTATATCCATTTTCCTTCCTTATCGTTATCCAATTCTTAAGGTCTTCGGGATTAGAAGAAGTATAGGCTTCCTTTATAAAATATTTACAAGACCGCCTTTTAGAGATTTTAATCTCGGGTTTATTACAGATCTCTTCGATGGAAACTTCGTGTTTTCTTGGATTATCCCCCATCCTGTTTTTATAGAAAAGTTCTCTCATAACCCTCTCCCTGTTAAAACTTTTAAAATGCGTTTAAAAAGTGATTTCACAAAAACACTTTTTCTAATGCTAACACTTTGATTATACACTATAAAGGAGGGAAAACAAGTAAAATTATCTATCTTTTTTAAACCTTAACACTTTCTTTTCCGTACCTTGCAGTAATCTCTTTATGTTCGAACGATGAGAATAAATCCCGACAAGGCATATTACAGCGCACAGGAGGATAAAATCTAAACTCTTCCCCATGGCCAGCGCGAAGAACGGTAACGCGACGGCCGCCGCAATGGAGGCCAGCGACACATACCCCCATATCGTGAGAACAATGCCCCAGATGATGAGGCAGATCAGTAAAATACCCGGGGCTAACCCCGCCATCACTCCCGCCGCGGTCGCGACACCTTTTCCTCCCTTGAACCTGAGAAAAACGGTCCATATATGTCCGGCTATCGCCGCGACTCCCGGCAATATGTACGCGTACCCATAAGAACTGACGCCGTTGTCCGGGATGATCCTGCCAAGCACCGCCGGCAGAACGGTAACGGACACGGCTCCTTTTAAAAGGTCCAGTACGAGCACAATGATCCCGGGCACCAGGCCTATAACCCTGAACACATTTGTGGCGCCTGCATTACCGCTTCCATGCTCGCGTATATCAATGCCTCTTAACACCTTTCCGAAAATATACGCTGTCGGGATCGACCCCATAAGATAAGCCAGGACTGTCAGGACAAATAAATATATCATTTTCTCTCCCTATTCGACCTTTTGAATATTACTTTGAAAGGTATTCCCGAAAGCGGCAGATTCGCCCGCAGCTGATTTTCGATAAAACTGATATGCGCGGGGATCACAGCCGAGGTATCATCCACGAAATATTTAAACTCCACAGGCCTTTGCCCGGTCTGTGTAATGTAATAGAACCTCGGGCGTTTTTTACTGCGCGGTACCGCTACGTTCGAGGGGTCCTTTTTTTCAAAGATCTTGTTCAACATCGGCGTCGGCGCTTTAATGTCAAGGTTCGCGTCCAGGACCTTGACCATCGCAAAACTGGAAAGCACGTTTTTCCCGGTTTTTGAGGAGATAAACTCCATGGGATACTTTTTTAATTTTTCGAAAGAATTGACAAGCTCTTTTTTATACTCTTCGCCGGAGATGTCCGGGGTCTCTTCAGCCAGATCCCATTTGTTGACAAGCACAAGGCATGGTTTCCCTTTTTCTTCGATAAAGTCCATTATCCGCATATCATCCCTGGTCATACCGTCAGCGACGTCTATGAGCAGAACCGACACATCCGCCTTCTCGATAGCCTCCTTCGACCGGATAACGCTGTAAACATCCGCGGCGGCCTTGACCTTCCTTTTATGCCGGATGCCGGCGGTATCCACCAGGACATATTCATCCCCCTCGTAAGTGAAACGCGTATCTATCGAATCCCTGGTGGTCCCGGGAATGTCGCTGACGATAACACGTTCGCGTTTTAACAGATTGTTCACGTAACACGACTTCCCGACGTTCGGCCTGCCTACAACGGCTATCCTGATTTGCCTGAGCTCCGCTTCCGGGAGATGCCTCCCTCCACGCTCCCCCACCCCCTTGAGATGTTCCAGCAATATCTCCTTAAGCCTGCGTATGCCCCTGCGGTGAAGGCAGGAAACAGCCAACGGTTCCCCGAACCCCAATCTATAGAATTCCAAAGTATCGCCCTTGAACTTGTCGTTATCCGCTTTATTCGCGACAACGATAACATGTTTGTTCGATTTCCTCAAGAGGAGCGCGAACTCCTCATCCGCGGGAGTGATCCCGGACATCGTGTCTACCATGATGATAACTATCAAAGCTTCCTGTATGGACCCGTATATCCGGTCCTTCACCTGCATGGAAAGTTCGTCCTTATTGGACAGGAGATACCCTCCCGTATCAATGAGCTTAACCTTGAATTTTCCCAGGGACATTACCGCTTCCACGCTGTCCCGCGTAGTGCCGGCTTCCGCTACGACCACGGCGCGTCTCTCTCCCAGCAGACAGTTGAAAAGCGAGGATTTTCCGACATTAGGCCTGCCGGCTATGCATATGGTGAATTCAGACTTATGTTTTTCCATTTATTTGCCCTGACCCTATCCTGATGTAATCCAGCCCGGAAATGACGGTTAACACTACCGTGATGTTCCACATCCAGCTCGAAAAAATAAAACGTAATAGAACGGCGATTATAGTGAACATCTGGAAAAAAGTGGTTATCTTTCCGGTAATGGTGGGTTTTATGTCTATCTTCCCGGCGAGCAGATATATCACTACCGCTCCCATCAGTATTATCACGTCCCTGGAAATAACGATTATGGGGACATACACCGGCATCTTCAGATATGACGGGAGGCCTGAAACCAGGCTGAAACTGATAAAGGCGCTGCCTATAAGCATCTTATCGGCAATGGGGTCCATTATGGCGCCAAGCCTGGTTTTTTCCTTACGCGCCCTCGCTATGTAACCGTCCAGCCCGTCCGTTACGGTAGCGGCTATGAATATGACGAGAGCGATATTAAGCCGCTGGTAAAAAACAGCCATTATAAATACCGGAACAAGCACTATACGGCATATGGTCAATCGATTAGCCCAATTCATTGTGTCTCCGTTACACATATGTAGGGGCACGGCGCGCCGTGCCCCTACCCGTACTCTTAATCGCCTTCCCGCAAAAGGCGTATGCGCTTTATCGGCCAGTGGATGAGAAAAGCTTTTCCGACGAGATTTTTATCCGGGACAAATCCCCAGTACCGGGAATCCATGGAATTTTTACTGTTGTCCCCCAATACGAAAAAATAACCTTCCGGCACGTGTAAGGCCTCGCCTTCGGCCCCGTATTCCCCACGGTTATAATAATAGAACCGGTTGAAAGGGACGCTGCCCACCGTCTTACCGTCGATGACCAGTTTGCCGTCCTCTATCCGGACGGTCTGGTCCCCGCCGGCGATAAACCTTTTTACGAGATATTTTTTCTTTTCCACCGGGGACGTGAAAACAACTATATCCCCCGTTTCGGGCGTCCGCTGCCTGGGCAGCCTTATATCGGTGAACGGCACTTTGACGCCATAGATGAACTTATTGACAAATATCCTGTCCGCCGGTTTTAACGTCGGATACATGGAGCTTGTAGGTATTTTGAACGGTTGGACCACGAACGTCCGTATGAGCATAGCGAGGACCGCCGCCACCAGTATGGGTTTGACCCATTCTTCCCACAGATACTCCCGGGTCTTCCTGTTAAATTTCATGATATCCTCATCGCTTTCAAGAAGGCTTCTTTAGGCACGTCCACTTTTCCGATCCTGCGCATTTTCTTTTTACCTTCTTTCTGTTTTTCCCATAATTTCCTTTTTCGCGTTATATCTCCACCGTAACATTTCGCCGTCACGTGTTTTTTTAATGCCGATATGTCCGAGCGAGCCACGACCTCCCCGCCTATGGCGGCCTGTATAGCTATCTTGAACATGTGTTTCGGTATGGACTTTTTCAGTTCCTGCACCAGATCAAGCCCGCGCTTACGCGCCTTGTCCCTGTGCACAAGGCATGAAAGCGCGTCGCAGGCTATCCCGTTGATCAATATGTCGAGCTTGGCTATATTGGACTTCCTGTAACCCGTGATCTCGTAATCCAGGGAACCATACCCCTGTGTCGACGATTTTATCTTGTCGTAAAAGTCTATGACTATCTCCGACAGCGGTATATCATAGGTAAGCTGCGCCCTCGTGGGGTCGAGGTACTGGGTGCTCACGAACTCTCCCCTTTTCATCTCGCATAATTTCATGATAGTGCCGATGGCTTCCGACGGAACGAAAATATAACATTTCACGAAGGGCTCCTCCACGTATTCTATTTTTTCCCTGTCAGGATACTTCGTGGGGTTATCCACATCTATGAGGTCGCCGCCCGATAATTTGACCTTATAACTAACGCTCGGAGAAGACGCTATCAGGTCCAGGTCGAACTCTCTCTCCAGCCTTTCCTGTATTATCTCCATATGCAGAAGGCCCAGGAAACCGCACCTGTAGCCGAAACCGAGCGCCGCGGACATTTCCGGTTCATAGAGGAAGGACGCGTCCGACAGTTTCAGTTTCTCCATCGCCCCGCTGAGGTTCTCGTAATCCTCGTTACTCACCGGATAAATACCGCTGAAAACCATGGGTTTCACCTGCTTGTAGCCCGGCAAGGGCTTATCCGCCGGGTTATCCATGCCCGTTATGGTATCGCCCACGACCACTTCTTTCGCCTCTTTGATGTTGCAGACGATATATCCAACTTCCCCGCAGCCGAGTTCCCTGACGGGCTGTTCGAACGGGGCGAACACACCCGCTTCCTTCACCTCGTACCTCGCGCCCCTGTTCATCATCTCGATATTCATGCCCGCGCGTATACGGCCGTTCTTGACACGTACATACACGATGACCCCGCGGTAAGTATCATAGGCGGAATCGAATATCAGCGCCTGCAGCGGCGCGTCAGGGCTCCCGGAGGGGGGCGGCACGTCCCTGACGACAGCCTCGAGCACGTCTTCGGTGCCGATATTCTCCTTCGCGCTTATAAGCAGTATATCATCTTCATCCTCGACCCCGAGGATATCTATCATCTGATGTTTCACTTCTTCTATCCTGGCGTTTTTGAGGTCTATCTTGTTTATGATCGGGATTATCTTGAGGTTATGCTCCATCGCCAGGTAAAGATTGGCGATCGTCTGGGCCTCGACCCCCTGGACCGCGTCTACCAAAAGAAGCGCGCCTTCGCACGCGGCTATCGTCTTGGATACTTCGTAGGAAAAATCGACATGCCCGGGGGTATCGATAAGGTTCAAAAGATAGGTATTGCCGTCCTTCGCCTTGTAAATTATCTTTACCGCGCTGCATTTGATCGTTATGCCCCTTTCCCTCTCCAGGTCCATATTGTCCAGGAACTGGTCCCTGAATTCCCTGCCGTCAACGGCGCCGGTTATCTGGATTATCCGGTCAGCCAGAGTCGATTTACCGTGGTCGATATGGGCAATAATGCAAAAATTTCTTATTCTGTCCAGTTCATTCATTTATTAACTTCTCTCTTCCAAGTTAGATCCCTCGACTTCGTGCCATCTTACATCAACGATAAAGCGCACTTTTTCCCAAAATCGATATATTTTAACGACTCCCGTTTCGAATGCGTCTCGCAATAGATCCTGAGTTTCGGCTCCGTTCCCGACAACCGGAGGAGTATCCAGCTGCCGTCCCCGCAGATGAACTTGGTCCCGTCGTAACTTTTGACCTCAACGACCGGGTTATCGAGTACCTTTTTAAGGGGCTGTTTCTTCATGCCGTTTTCCAGCTTAGCCCTTTTCGATTCCGGGAAACTGAGATCCTCTCTCATGTACTCAAAATTCCCGTATTCCCTGTTCATCCCGGCTACCACCTGCGATAACGTCTTTTTTTCCTTCACTAAAAGTTCCATGAGCAGAAGCGCCGACAGGAAACCGTCACGTTCCGGCACATAATCCTTGAAACCTATGCCGCCCGTCTCTTCCCCGCCGATAAGTATATCTTTTTTCGTCATTATATCACATATATATTTGAAACCGACCGGCGTCTCTATCATTTCGAGCTCGTGATCTTCGCATATCCTGTTTATCCGGACCGTACCGCAGATGGTTTGAACGACGCCGCCGGTCATCTTCCTGTTCTTAAGAAGATGCAGAAGAAGAAGCGCCATGATAGTATGCCCCGTCAACACACCGCCTTTTTCATCGACTATGGCCAGGCGGTCGGCGTCGCCATCGGTAGCGACTCCCATGTCGTAACCGCCTTCCTTCATTTTACCTATAAGCTCCTTAAGGTGTTTTTCGTTGGGTTCCGGAGGCCTTCCGTTGAACCCGGGGTTAACGTCCGTATACATGAACTCCGTCTTTATGGATGTGTCTTTAAGTATTTCCCCGAGGTACCTCTCCCCGGCGCCGTTCATCGAATCCACGAGCACCTTGAGCCCGGAGTTCTTCAGAAGCTTCATGTCGGCATACTCTCTCACGTACCTGACCTGCGTCCCCACGATATCTTCCGGCATTATCTTTTTCTTTTTTACGGCATCACCGAACGGCATGGTCTTTACGCGCGTCTTGAAAAGCCTCTTTTCTATCTCGCCGATGATATCACTGCCCGCGGACCCGGCGAAATAACCTTTATATTTGATCCCGTTATACTGCGCGGGGTTATGGCTGGCAGTTACCATCAAACCGCCGCTCAATTTCTTATCCTTGATATATACGCATACCGCGGGAGTCGGGCTCGGCCTGTCGGACAAAATAACGCCGATACCGTTAGCCGCCAGAACGACGGATATTAACTCCGCGTACTTATCCGACAAAAACCGCGTATCATATCCCACCACTACTTTCTTTTTCCGGTAGACCGGTTCTTTTCTGGAGTTGATAAAATCCGCGACCGCCTGGGCGACTACCCTGACATTCTCAAACGTGAAATCCTCGCTGATTATAGCTCTCCACCCGTCCGTTCCGAATTTAATGTTAGACATCCTTACCCTCCGATTCTTCTGTTATGAACTTAGATCCCTCGACTTCGCGCCCTTCGGGCGCTCCGCTCGGGATGACAACTCTTTTTCATCCCTCGCTTGGCCCGGGTAGGGGCACGGCGCGCCGTGCCCCTACAGCCCCCTCAGCCCCTTTATCGCTTTCGCGTAGTCCTTCTCGCCGAAAACGGAAGTGCCCGCGACAAGGACGTCCGTGCCGGCATCGACCGCCTTTTTTGCCGTGTCCGCGTTTATCCCGCCGTCTACCTCTATAGACCCGCCGAACCTGCCCCGTACCGCCCTCACCTTTTCCAGCGTTTCCTCCATGAAAGACTGCCCTCCGAAACCCGGCTCGACGGTCATTATCAGGACCATATTTACCTTCTCCAGAATGTCCCAGAGTACGGAAACATCCGTTCCCGGTTTTATGGAAACACCCGCCTTTTTCCCCTTCTGCCTGATCTTTTTTACGACATCCCCGGGCGATCCACAGGCTTCCATGTGGAACGTGATAAGATCGCTCCCGGCATCGGCAAATTGGTCTATATATTTTACGGGGTCTTCTATCATCAAATGCACGTCAAAAAAAAGTCCGGTCACCGGCCTTATTGACCCGATCACCTGGGGCCCTATCGTGATGTTGGGGACAAAAACGCCGTCCATAACGTCGATATGCACCCAATCGGCGCCTCCTTTTTCAATAGAATGGATCTCTTCGCCCAGCCTGCTGAAATCCGCCGACAATATGCTCGGCGCTATCAATACTTTATCCGGCCTCATCCAGGACTCCTTCCTTAACGGTTAAGCCACGTTCTCATTCACCATCACATACAGCCTGTTTATGTCTTCCAGAGTGACCACGCCCGCTATTGTCCCGTTCTTTTCCACAGGCAAAGCGCGTGTATTATGTTTCTGCATGAGCTTTCTTACGACATGCAGCCCGTCCGTAGCGCGGACCGCCGGTATATCCCTTCTCATGACACTGCCCGCGTTTATTTCCTTACCCCCTTCATGAATGCCGCGCAGGACCTCTCCACGCGTTATGAACCCCGCGAGGCTCCCGTTCTCAATTACGGGAAAATCTTCCTGATGGGTATGGAATATGAGTTCCAGTATTTTCGATAGAGTCGTTCCGGTATCCACGGACACAAAATCCCCCGACAGGATGTCCTGGACGGAATACCTCTTTATCGTCTCGTCCACATCCACCTGGAGCCCCTCGCTCGAAGCAGCCATATAAATGAACACAGCTATGAGAATAAGGAAAATGTGCCCGTACACGATCCCGAGATAAGCGAACAGTATGGCGAAAATGTGCCCGAACCGCACGGCCGCGGCCGTAGCTTTCTTATATCCCATGCGATACGAGAGTACCGCCCTCAAAACCCTGCCGCCGTCCATGGGGAACGCGGGCAGCATGTTGAAAACCACAAGCACGAGGTTGATCCAGTAAATATGCGCGATCACGTTAAAATTCCCCGCGTATTTGACCTGGCCGGTGATCGCCAGAAAAGGGTATAGCAGCGTCTCCCTGCCCAGCAGCAGATACAGCGGGTAATAGAAAATAAGCAGGACAAGCACGTTGGACAACGGCCCGGCCGCGGCTATGACCAGCTCGTGTAACGGCTTTTTGGGTTCCTCAGGCATCGACGCCACGCCTCCTATCGGCAGGAGCGTTATCCTTTTTATCTTTATCCCGAAATACGCCGCGGCCAGGCCGTGACAGAGTTCGTGGACCGTGACAAAAAAGAACACTCCTGTGATAAGGACAACACCCTTGACCCCCATCATGACAAAGAAAAAGAACAGCAGCAACAGGAACGTCACATGGATATCTATATCTATCCCGAATATCCTGGCCAGACGAAATATACCCTTCATAAAATACCCAGTTCTTTCCTTATTTTATCTTTAACGCCGCCGGTCATCTTGCCTATTATCGCCAGGTTGGCGGACGAAGCGCGGAAGATCCTGTCACATGCCTTCATTATCTCAGCCGTGCTCACGCCGTCGATGTTATCAAGCACTTCCTTTGTCGCCGGGATTTCACGGTGCACCATGATCCTGTCCCCGAGCCACAGCATCCGGCTTGACGTCCCCTCGATCGCCAGCAGGAACTGCCCTTTCGTGTATTCTTTCGCGCGCGCGAGTTCGTCTTCGGTCACGCCCAGGTCCCTTAATTTCTTCAGCTCATCCAGTATCGCCGTGACGGACCGCAACGCTTTACTGTTATCCACACCGGCATGTATCTGGAGTTCCCCCAGGTCGCTGTGCCTCTTGTATGACGACGATATATCGTAACAAAGGCCGTATTTTTCGCGCAGTTCCTCAAAAAGCCGGGAAGACATGTTGCCCCCCAGGATCACGTTCATCAATTTTACCGCGAAACGCTCTTTCGTGTTATTGCAATCGGCATGGAACCCCATGGCGATATGCGCCTGCTTCGAATTGCCGCCGCAGATCTTCACACGCGGGGCTTTCTGCCTTATTTTCGGCGTGTGTAACGGCTGTCTTTTTCCGTTCTTTCTATCCTTGAACTTTTCCGTGGCGGAAGCAAAGAACTTTTCGGTGTTGACTTTGCCTGAAGCTATAACGGCTATATTGCCGGGATGATAGTTCTTTTCTCTGAATGCTATCAGTTCCTGCCGCTTAAAACCTTTAACGTTCCCGGCGCTCCCCGTCAGCGGACGTCCAAGCGCGTTGTCCGGCCACACTATCCCGCTGAGAACGTCCAGGACATGTTCGGACGGCTGGTCCCGGTACATCTTTATCTCCTCGCAGACCACAAACTTCTCGCGCGCCAGATCCTCTTCATCAAATTTCGCGTTCATGACCATATCGGCCAGGATGTCCAGTCCGAGTTCCATATATTTCGAAGGGACCTTTACCATATAACACGTCACTTCATCCGAAGTGAACCCGTTGAACGACCCTCCTACCCCCTCTATGGCCTCTTTCAGGTCTTTCGCGGAACGCATATAAGTGCCTTTGAACAACATATGCTCGACCAGATGGCTTATCCCGCTCTGCGCGGCCGATTCATAACGCCCGCCCACGCCTATCCAGATGCCTATCGAGACCGACGCCATCTGGTTCATGGGAGATACTATGGCCGTCAGCCCGTTCTTCGCGTGCAATTTTTTATACATCCGTCTCCTCCCGATTCCTGCTGTCCAGGTATCCCTGCAGGATGATCTGTGCCGCGAGTTTATCGATAACCATCTTTCTCTTCTTTCTCCTCACGGAAGCGCTTATCAAGACTTCTTCCATTTCTTTCGTGCTCAATCTTTCGTCCCACATCACTACGGGCAGCGAGAGCTTATCCTCAAGCAGCGACGCGAACCTTTTGCTGTCTTCAGCACGTTCTCCCATGGAACCATCCATATGTACAGGCAGCCCTACGACTATCTCTTTTACCGAAAATTCCCCGGCAATAACCTGTATCTCGCCGACAGCCTTCTCGTCGCTCACCCTCTTTACGACCTGCCGCGCCTGCGCTATCGTCCCCGACTCATCGCTGACCGCGACCCCGATATTCTTAGTCCCGATATCCAGCCCCATTATTCTCATAGTTAATCCTGTGAACTTAGATCCCTCGGCTTCGTGCCCTTTGGGCACTTCGCTCCCCTCGGCTTCGCTCGGGACAAGCGGGATGACAAAGAGTTGTCATCCCGAGATCGGGACAGAGAGTTGTCATCCCCCTGCCCCTCTGACACCTTGACACTCTACCCCCCCACTTAAGTTCCCGGCATTTTCTTTACCCTCTGTCCACAAACGTCGCGTTTCCCGCCCGGGGTGTTCGCTTTACCCCGTACCGGGAGGATCCACACCGGGCGGAGGGGCCCGGGTAGGGGTAAAGCGAACACCCCGGGCGGGATAGGCTCACGCTTCGTGTACAGCCCGCGCAAGAGACGCCGCGAACTTTTTCACCCTCCGCACCATGGCGTTCTTATCCTTCAGGCCGTTCTCTATCAGTTTTATTATGGCGCTCCCGACGATCACCCCGTCAGCCGCCTCGGCCAGGCTCTTCGCCTGGACGGCATCCGACACTCCGAACCCCACGCATACGGGCCTCGCCGACACTTTTACCAGTTCCCGCAACTCGCCTTTCAATTTCCCTGAAAAGGACTTCCTCGCCCCCGTAACCCCGGTAAGGGAAATATAATATATGAACCCTCTCGAACATTTTGAGATCTTTTTGAACCTCTCGACCGGCGTGGTGGGCGCGGCAAGCATGACCAGGTAAAAATCTTCCTTATCCGCCGCCAGGCTCAATTCCCCCGATTCTTCCATCGGCAGGTCCGGCACTATAACACCGTCGGCCCCGGCCGCCTTCGCGTCCCGGACAAACCTGCTTACACCGTAGTTGAAAATAATGTTGTAATAGGTCATAAAAACGAAGGGTACCTGGACGGTTTTCCTTAATTCTTTCACCATAAACAGGACTTTCCTTACGGTGCAGCCGCCCTCAAGCGACCGCTGTATCGCTTTCTGTATGGTCGGGCCGTCCGCCAGAGGGTCTGAAAAAGGCACTCCCAGTTCGATAATATCCGCGCCGGCGTTGACCAGCGCGCGCGTTATCCTTTTGGTAGTCTCCATATCCGGGTCCCCGGACGTTATATAAGGTATGAACGCCTTCTTCCCCTCCGCTTTCAACTGTCTGAACTTTTCATCTATACGGTTCATATCCTCTCCTGTAATAAATTGGCTCGCACCTTGAAGTCTGGTTCTTCCTCACTTCTCGCGTGAGGTGTTCCCTATGCTCCGTACCGGGAGGATCCACACCGGGCGGAGGGGCCCGGGTAGGAGCATAGGGAACTCCTCACGCGAGAAGACTTTTTCGTCACAGTCTAATCCATCGCCAGGTTTTCCCTGATAATATCTATATCCTTATCCCCGCGTCCGGACAAACACATCACTATTATATCGTTCTTCTTCGTCTTACCCGCCAATCTGGTCAGGTAATAGACCGCATGGGCGGATTCAAGAGCGGGTATGATCCCTTCGACCTCCGACAGGAGTTTAACCCCCTCAAGAGCCTCCGAGTCCTTCACCGATACGTACTCGGCCCTGCCGATCTGCTGATAATACGCGTGTTCCGGGCCCACACCCGGATAATCCAGCCCGGCCGATATGGAATGGGCGAGTTTTACCTGACCGTCGCTGTCTTCCAGGAGCATGCTCTTACTGCCATGAAGCACTCCCAGCTTCCCTTTTTTCAGCGCGGCCCCGTGATGGCCCGTATTCAGCCCCAGGCCGGCCGCCTCGACACCGATGAACGATACTTTTTTATCGCCGAAAAACGGATAAAAAAGGCCCATTGAATTACTTCCCCCTCCCACGCACGCGACCAGATGCGTGGGGAACCTGCCTTCTTTTTTCATGATCTGCCTGCGTACTTCCCGTCCGATCACGGACTGGAAATCCCTGACCATGACCGGGTACGGGTGGGGCCCGGCAACGGAACCGATAATATAATAAGTGTCGCGCACATTGGTGACCCAGTCCCTTATAGCCTCGTTCATCGCGTCCTTGAGGGTACACGAGCCGCTGTCCACGGGTATTACCCTGGTCCCAAGGAGTTTCATACGGAAAACGTTCAGATTCTGCCTTTTGATGTCTTCGGTCCCCATGTAAACGTCGCATTTGAGGCCCAGGAGAGCCGCGACGGTAGCGGTAGCCACCCCATGCTGTCCCGCGCCGGTCTCCGCGATCAGACGTTTCTTACCCATATGGACGGCCAGGAGCCCCTGCCCGATCGTATTGTTTATCTTATGCGCCCCGGTATGCAGAAGGTCCTCTCTTTTCAGGTAGATCTTCCCGCCTCCGAGTTTTTTCGTAAGGTTTTCCGCGAAATATAACGGGGTCGGCCTTCCCGCGTATTCCTTCAGATAATAAACGAACCGTTCCCGGAAAAACCGTGTTTTTCTGAATTTGCCGTACGCCTCAGCCAGTTCTTCGACCGCCGGCATAAGGGTTTCGGGGATGAACCTTCCCCCGAATATCCCGAAATAACCTTTACTGTCAGGCACTTTGCGCGTTTTTCGCATTCTTGATAAACTCCTTTAAAAGGTCTTCATCTTTTTTGCCGGGGATCTTCTCGACCCCGCTCGATACATCAACACCATAGGGCCCCACGGCAATGACCGCGTCCGCCACGTTTTGAGGGGTAAGCCCTCCCGCTATAAAAAAAGGTTTTGTCAAACCCCCTTTTGCCTTCACAAGGACGTCCCAATCGAACCTGGTCCCCGTCCCCCCCTGCAACCGGGGATGGAACGTATCGAAAACAAAATAGTCCGCGTCATCATAATCCCCGGCGGTATACGACCCGCAGGGCAGAATGTCCTCTTTTACCTTAAAAGCCTTGATGATCATAACCTCCGACCCGTACTTTTCCCTCAGGATCTTCTTGATCGTCCGGCAATCATGCGGGGTCTCTTCACCCTGTAACTGCACGTAATTGAACCCGCAATCCGAAACTATCCTCGCGATGCGTTCCGGAATATCGTTGTGGAAAAGCCCTACCCTCCCGACCCTCGTTCTCAGTTCTTCCGGAATACCCGCCATTATGATCTTAACGTCCGAGGGGTCATTTACACAGCGCTGCGTCCCCCGTATAAAAATGAACCCCAGAAGGTCCGCGCCGTAAGTTCCGGCCTTCAACGCGTCCTCCGCGCTGGTCAACCCGCATATCTTCACTTTAAGATCGCTCGCGGCTTTTTTCTCCATATCCTATTCCCTCATGAGTTCCCTGACCTTCTCGCCTATCTTATCCGCCTTCATGAACGTTTCCCCGATCAATACGGCGTTCACGCCAAGGCTCTTCAGGAACATCACCTGTTCGTAACTTTCTATACCGCTTTCGGAAACGATCGTCTTGGTATCGGGTATCAGGTGGATCAGCCTCTGCGTAACGGAGAGGTCCACACTGAACGTCGTAAGGTCCCTGTTATTTATACCGATGATGGCGGCGGGGCTCTCAAGCGCTTTCCCGACCTCTTCCTCGTTACGGACCTCGACCAGCACGTCCATGCCGAGCTCTTTTGCTATTCCGAAATACCGGTTCAATTCCCCCTGGGTGAGTATATGCGCGATCAGAAGTATGGCTTCGGCGCCCGAGGCCGCGGATTCATAGACCTGGTACTCGTCTATGATAAAATCCTTCCTGAGGACCGGTATCGTCACCCTTTCCTTTACAATTCCCAGATATTCGAGCCGGCCCTCAAAAAAACGTTCATCCGTCACCACGCTGATCGCGCTGGCGCCCGCGCCTTGATAAGCCACCGCGATCTGCGCGGGGTCAAAATTGACCCGCAAAACCCCTTTGGACGGCGACCGTTTTTTTATTTCAGCTATAAGGTTGATGTGCCCTTTTCTTGCTATGTTCTTTTTGAACATGCTTTTTATATAAAGCGACTCCGCTTTTTTCTTTATATCGCTAAAGGAGATCCTTTTCATCGCCTTATCGACTTCCCTGCGCTTCTCCTCGATGATCCTCGATAATATCATCAATTTTTTCTCCTTAGTCTCAGGGCAGGCACAAGGCCTGCCCCTACATTTTTTATTTTCCTCCCCCCATCAAACATCACAAACATATCGCCTCTACTCACACCCGCTGCCGTTGGTCATAGCGATCAGTTCTTCCAGTTTTTTCATGGCCGCGCCCGAGTCAATAGCTTCCGCGGCTAGCAGTACCGCCTCTTTCAGGTCTTCCGCCTTTTCCGACGCCATAAGCCCGAGTCCCGCGTTAATAAGTACTATATCTCTTTTGGGCCCCTTTTTCCCCGATAGAACGTCTTTCACTATCTGCGCGTTCTCCTTCACCGTACCGCCTTTTATATCCTCGATAGACGCTCTCTTTATTCCGGACTGCTCCGGTTCGATCATAAAGGAACGGACCGAACCGTTCTTCAGTTCGCTGACAGCGGTACTTCCGGTAATGGTAACTTCATCGAGCCCGTCATCGCCGCTTACCACATACGCGCGTTTTGTCCCCAGGTTCCTGAGGACGTTCGCCAGGACCTCCGTAAGAGCGCGGTCATATACCCCCAGGACCTGCCGGTCGGCCGAAGCGGGATTAGATAAAGGCCCCAGTATGTTAAATATCGTCCGTATCCCTATTTCCTTCCGCGGAGCGGCGGCGTGTTTCATGGCGCCGTGATAGACCGGGGCGAAAAGAAAACCTATATTTATCTTATCTATGCACCCGGCCACGGACTCAGGCGGGATATCCAGCCTCACTCCCAGACTTTCCAGCACATCCGCGCTTCCGCATTTGCTGGACGCCGCCCGGTTACCGTGTTTGGCCACTTTAACGCCGCAGGCCGCGATGACGAAGGCCGACGCCGTGGAAACGTTGAAAACCCCGGTCCCCGAACCGCCCGTACCGCAGGTATCCAGTACCGCGCCGGCGCCGGCCGGGTTTATCTTCAAAGCTTTCTCCCTCATGGCCAGGGCCGCGCCCGTTATTTCATCGACGGTCTCGCCTTTCATCCTGAGGGCCGTGATGAACGCGCCTATCTGGGCCGCCGCCGCATGGCCGCTCATTATCTCATCGAACACCGAACGGGTCTCTTCGGCCGTCAGGTTCTCGAACAGAACAACTTTCCCTATCGCTCTCTTTATATCCATCCCTTACCCCTCAGCTATTTTATCTCGATAAAATTCTTCAGCAGTTTTTTTCCCTCCGTCGTCAATATCGATTCCGGATGGAACTGCACCCCCCAGACGGCCTTATCTTTATGCCGCACCCCCATTATCTCCCCGTCCCCGGTCCGGGCCGTAACCTCCAGAGGGTCCTTAAGGCTGTCAGGGGCCACGACCAGCGAATGGTACCTTGTGGCGGTAAAAGGGGACGGTATCCCTCTGAAAATACCTTCTCCCTCATGATAGATAGAACTTACTTTCCCGTGCATGATAGTGTCGCCGCGCACGACCCTGGCCCCATAGACCTCGGCGATGCACTGGTGCCCCAGGCACACACCGAGTATCGGCACCTCTCCGGCAAACCTCCGGATAACCTCTTCCGATATACCGGCGTCCTGAGGACGGCCCGGACCCGGCGAGATAACTATCCTTTCGGGTGAACGGGATACAAGTTCCTCCATGCCGACCTTATTGTTGCGATAGACGACGATGTCCTGGCCTAGCTCGCCCAGATACTGCACGAGGTTATATGTAAATGAATCGTAGTTATCTATGACGATTATCATTCCAATCCTTCCTCGGAAAATTCTATGGCCTTTATCATCGCCATCGCCTTGTTCCGGGTCTCCTGGTATTCCTTCTCCGGTTCGGAATCCAGCACTATCCCGGCCCCGGCCTGGATGCAGGCGGTATCCCCTCTCATGACTATCGTCCTTATGGTTATACACATATCGATGTTCCCCGAAAAACTTATATAACCTACACAACCGGCATAGGGCCCGCGCCGCGTATTCTCAAGCTCGTCTATGATCTCCATGGCCCTGATTTTCGGGGCTCCCGACACCGTGCCGGCGGGAAAAACCGCTTTCATAAGGTCGTAAATATCCTTATCCTTCCGCAACTTACCCGTGACATCCGTTACTATGTGCATCACGTGTGAATACTTCTCGATCGTCATTATCTCCCCGGGATGCACGCTGGAGTACTCGCATACCCTGCCTATATCGTTCCTCCCCAGGTCGACGAGCATGATATGCTCCGCTTTTTCCTTCGGATCGGCCAGGAGCTCTTTTTCAAGTCTCATATCCTCTTCTTCGGTCTCTCCGCGCCGGCGCGTACCGGCGATCGGCCTCACTTCGACGATATTGTCCTCACATCTGACGAGTATCTCGGGCGACGACCCTATTATCCGGTTGTCACCGAACTTGAGATAGAACATGTACGGCGACGGGTTTATCGACCGGAGCGCCCTGTATATGGAGAACGGGTCCGAATGCGTGCGCCTTTTGAACCTCTGGGAAAGGACGACCTGTATTATGTCCCCCGCCCGTATATATTCCTTCGCGGCCTCGACGATGGAACTGAAACCCTCTTCAGAAAAATTCGATCCCAGACCCGACAAAGCCTTGATCGGCCCGGCGCGTACCGGTTCGACCAGCTTCTTTTTAAGTTTTTCCATGACCCTGTCGATCTCGCGGCAAGCCCTGTCATATGCTTCGGCGGGATCGCCTTCGATGACGGCGTTAGAAACGACCTTTATTTTGTGGTCCACATGGTCAAAAATAAGGATAGTATCAGTGAGCGCCATCTGCATATCGGGAATATCAAAATCCTCGGGGTTCTTATCCGGCAGGTCCTCGATGAACCGGACCATATCGTACCCGATGTACCCTACAAGGCCCCCCGAGAACCTGGGAAGCCCTTTCACCGCGACGAACTTGAAACCCTCCATAAGGGACTTTATCTCCGCTATGGGGTCCTTTTCGGTCGCGTATTCTTCCGTCTTTTTTCCGCGCGTTATCCTGATATTCTTCCCTTTGCTCTCTATGACCAGGGCCGGGCCGCTTCCCAGAAAAGAATACCTGGCCATATGCTCGCCGCCCTCTACGGATTCCAGAAGATAGGAAAAATCCCCCTCATCTATTTTAAGAAAAGCTGACAGCGGCGTATCAAAATCAGCCAGCATCTCCCGGTAGACAGGAATAACGTTTCCTTTTTTCGACAATTCGATAAATGTCTGTTTGTCGGGATTATACATTTCTAAACTAAACTCCTTTGTCGCCCCGCGGGCGCACAGACAATCCCAGTTCAAAGTTTCCGTTTCATAATAAGGTACTTGTTTTAACCAACAAGCCATAATCTCTAGCATTAATTTTAATCGCTGATTTACCTCGGAGAGCAAGGCCTATACCGTTTGAGGGATTATTAGTGCAGCTTTTCATGCTTTCCCTAATAAAATCTAACCTCAATTTAACCCCATCAAAAGCAACTCTCCCGCTCCATTCTTTGACACAACTCAGTTTAACTTCACAAACACCCGTTTTGTCATCGACTGATTTTCTTGTTGTAGTATATGAAAATTCACCTACAATAGCTTGACCAACAAAATACTTTTCCTTTTTAGTGTCGCTGAGATAAAAAATTATTTCGTCGCCTTTACGTGGAGTGACGCGGAGCTTCTTTGTGAATTGCCACGTCTTTTTTTTTATCATTTCCCTGAAACCTCTTTCACATTTCAAATTAACATGAGGAAAAATCCAATAATTTGCCACCATCTTATCCTCCAATAATACCTTTGGCCCTCACCATAAATACGTGCAGGAATAGCTTTTTAATGTCGATCCATTAGCTTTCTACACAGAAATAGATTTAATCACCTTATTTAACTTCTTCCTATCCCACAATTCCACATTGTTAACATTCGCTAACTCAATAGCGCTTTTAGTAAATGTACTGGTAATAACAACAACTGCTTTTTTCGCTTTATAATATTCTTTAGCGGCGACTATCTCCTGAACCGCTTTATTCCCGACACTCCCATTATATTTTTTAGCCTGAACGACTGTCTTGTTACCTTCTTGATCCAGCAACACCAAATCCGCCCCTTGATCCTGGCTGAGTTTTGTTTGTATTGCCTTATACCCCAACGCTTTGAAAACTTCCTTCAAGTATTCTTCAAACTCATACCCATTTAAATTGTCAAAATTCCCAAAACTTATTTCCTTCTTTTTCCCCAAGTTTTGCTCAAACTCTTCTGCTTCTTTTCGGTCAGCGGATTCTTCCAACCAAGACTGGATAACGCTATCTTCAACTTCTGTGTTATACTGATTCAGAATAACGACTACAAAGTGAACTTTCTCTTTCTCATCAAAGTACTCATCAAACACAACTCCTAAATTAAAAGACATATTAGCTCGGAACTTCCTCATTTCGCGATCCTGAAACCTTTGCTCACTTAGTCCCAATATTTGTTTTACAACCTCAATCTTTTCTTCTGCCAAGCTATTTTCAGAAATATAGCCTAGCTGGGAAATTTTCTTTATTGTTTCGTCTACAAAAAATTTAAAAAGTTCCTCTCTTTCTTGTTTACCTTCATCATCTTCTTTCTGCTCTAAAAATCTAACAGCATTTATAAGATCTCTATCTGTTACTTTAAGATTCTTATGTTTGAATAGCTTTCTCATTTTTTTCACATCATCAAGAAAATCCAAAACCCTTTCACCCCAGTTAATCTGCAACATTCTACCTTTCTCTCCACCATTAAAATCAAATTCCCCACGATGCAGTCTTTCTAAAAAGTTCACAAAAAATGGTCTTGAGCCTTCCAATCGATCCGCAAATTTCGTAGTACTGGTATCGTCGCCAAGAGGAAGTCCCGGATCAACAAAATAATACAATATTATGCTTCGCAGATCATCAGGTGAATGCACATCAGCACTTAAATATTTCTCTACAATCTCCAAAAGTTCATCGTCCGGCTTCGAATAACATTTCTTACTGTCCATAGTACGTGAAATTGGGAAACTTGTTTTTATATCATCCCACCATGCC
>JBDRFA010000125.1:0-15329 GCA_043819235.1 Candidatus Omnitrophota bacterium
GGCATAAAATGGAGTTGTCTGTGACTTTATCAAAATTCTTCAGGCCTTCGCCAATTACGATTAGCTGCATGCAGATAGAATCTAATTTTTCAATTCCTTCGGGAGTATCTGTAAAATCGTTGACAGTCTTAATCGACTTAAACCGTTTTAAAATAACTTCAATAGCATGTTGTATTTGTTGTAGTATCTCTCTGGCGAGTTCCTTATCATACATAAACAGCCTCCTTATCAATTCGTTTTTTTAGAAACGAATTCATTTTTTCTCTATAGCTCACCACATCTACGGGAGATTTTAAGTTTTCCTCCAGACTTTGTTTAATGCCGATGATTTCAAATAAATCCTGTCTTGTTAATACTACAACAATGTCTATATCACTGCTGTCATTCGCTGTATCTCTAGCAACCGATCCAAAAACTCCAAGTCGTTCTATATGGTATTTGTCCTTGTTTTCTTCTTTGAATTTTTTTAAATATTCTATTATTTCTTTACGACTCATTGTTGGTTCTCCTTATTTTTTGCCGTCTTCTCTTCTTTTCACATAATTAAAAATAATTTTAGTTTTTTCATTGGTTATCCTTTTTTAGTTCTAACGTTAAAAATCAGTGGCTGTTGCCCGCAGAGCGAAGCGGCGCGGGTAACAGTCCACTGGATTGCTTTTGTTAGACATTTTTATTATTATTTTATCTAATCGGGCCCGAATATCCTTCTATTTTCCCTGTATCTTTAACAGGGAAGTAGGGGGTCAGCCCTCGAAATTAGAAATAAGCCCCCCATATCCGCCCTCAACCCTTTATCCTTCTTCATCTCACTTTCCATTCCCAAAGCGGCTTTGCTCACAGCTAAATATTTCATCCCAAAAATTTCCCCGATCTCTCTATTTGCAAACCTCTCATTTCCCTCATTAAATATATCGCTATTTTTCACACATTCTTTTTTCTTTTCCGATTCTCCGGTCAAGTTATTTCTAATTTCGAGGGCTGACCCCTTTGTTTCCTAATTTCGAGGGCTGACCCCTTTGTTTCTCATTAACTAATGAACTTATTTAACTCTTGAACCAACCTAAAAACTGTTGTAGAAGGGTTATTTTTATATGGATTGCATGAAGGGTAGCTACTAAACAACTTTGTGGCATGTCTTATAGCATATTTTTGTTTTCCACGAAGCACACCATAAATATCGTCTGCACTCTTTTCGTATGTTTTTTCTAATAATGCGTTTAACTTTACATAATACTCGGCTCTATTGATCCCTGTATCAAAATAATGAAAATGCAATAAATACCACAACTCAAATGCTTCATTAGAATATGCAACCTTAATTTTGTTATTTTCAGCAAGAATAATTGCTCTATTAAACTTATCGTGCGAAAATGAATCTTTATCGAAAATACACCATACCTGATTGTATGGTTCTCCATCATATTCTGCCTTTTTCTTTTTTTCGATAGCACTTTCAACTAATGAATCCGTGTTTTTGCCTTCGCCACTAATTGTTACTTCCAAAACTTCTTTATCAACAGGGAATTTTCTAAAATACTTTGGTTCAGTCTTCCCACCCTCACAAACTAGCAAGATTTTAGTTCTTAACTTTCTATCACTAATTCTTCTCTTATAATATTTGTCAGACATTTTATTCTTCAAGACAGTTATATTCTTTTATGAAAGGAGTTGCCCCATATTTCCCCAACATATAATCCTTTGCAAAAGAAGCAGTGTTTCTTACTTTATACTCAACAAGTGAAAACAGATTAGAAGTACCCTTTTCATCTTTTTCAATAAACCATATCTGATCTCTCCTTAATATTGACCTATCTAGTAAGATAGTATCGTGAGAATCAAAAATTAATTGAGCATTATTCGGATTCCCCGCTACAGAATTAAACATTTTAATAATAGAAATTGCAAGCATTGGATGCAGATTTGATACAAATTCATCGAACAAAAGAACATCACCACTTTTTATAGTATGTATTATCGGACCAGATATAGAAAAAAGCTTTATTGTTCCCTCTGATTCCTCCGTTTCTAAATTAAATAACTCTGGGATTTTTTCACCACTATTAGAATCATACTTAGAATGAGTCGTGCGTATTTCCCTCCTCAACAAATGTTCGTTAGATTTGAGAATCATATCTCTCAAATCTTGTGGAATACTATTAGTGTCAACTTCTACTCTTTTGCCAGAAATGTCCTCAATCCCCAAGTCCGCTATTTTCAAAAATTTTAGTATTTCTTCTTTATAACCATCTTCCTCCAGCTTATTTAATGTAAAATCCATCACAATAGTATCTGTTTCTTTTCCAAAAAGTGTCCTAAATCTGTAAAACCACCCGCATATTTTTTTAGATATTTCCCCATTAAACTGAGCCACAACTGAAAGAAAGAGAGCATTGTTTCTGGTTTTTTCAGTTAGTCCTTTTGCCTCTTTAAGAAATTTAGGACCAATTTCATATTTTTCACCGTTCCTCTCAAACAATAGTAACTCTTTTATATTTGGAACAAAATACAACCACTCTTTGTGCACTCTATCTCTATCAGCTTCGAATCCATACCTATAGCATATATCCTCACAAACAAAGTTAACCTCAAAAAATGAAGGCCTATTAGCACAAGAAGTGTCCAACTTGAAGTTCTGTACATTTATCTTTTGCCCAGATAGAGTTTCTTTTGATGAGGTCAAAATAAAATTTCTTACAAAAGTCATTGCTTTCAACAAATTGCTTTTCCCGCTGGCATTAGCTCCATATATAACTGCACTTTTCAATAACTTCAACTTTTTGTTTACTTTGAACACATTTTGATCTTCGTGTTCTTTCCTTGAGGTAGCAACCATGCTGAAAGTAACCTTGTCTTTAAAAGATAGAAAATTTCCTAAACTAAAACTAATTAACATATGTCCTCCAAGTAAAATTTGAGTAAAATACAATAGTATTATCCACTATTTTGCTTGGTTGGTCAAGTTTTTTGCAATTTTTCTTCAAAATATCTCATTTTCTGTGGATTTTATCGAATACTTCCAATATTTCCACAATACCTAAATCTGCCCTTTCGCCCTCTTTTGCTAATCCACTGTTCAATCTATGATTCTTTGAACCTCAAAACATTGCCAATCTTTATATGCGGCACATAGCCATAATGCACCCATTTATACACAAGGCCTTTCTTGCCCTGCAATAGCACACATAGATCATTAACAATCAGCAATTTTTCCATAAAATCCGGTTGGTGGCATAAATGGCATAAAAGACGCTTTATATAACGCAAACAAACACAACCACTTTCACATCAAACATGGGTACTGTATATATCCCACATCTTGGGCTCAACTGACCTGTTGCACTAACAACTTGAAACTACCGTCTGGTGTTGTTTCTTTACGCCTCACCCATGTTTGTTATATAAATGCTTTACTTGAAGCGGGTTCGATAAAGCGTCTTTTATAAGTTCCTTATCCCATTGTCCTATAGTTTACGGTTATCAGTCATTGAACGATTATCGTAAATTTCTTATACATCGAAAAGCGGTGATTGTCAATAGATGAAAGGGGAAGTCCAACCCTCGAAATTAGAAATAAGCCTCCCCCCTATCCGTCCTCAATCTTTTATCCTTTTTCATTATAAACCGCCTCACCACTTTGTCAACCTGCATAAATGTTAGGGGGAATTTCTATGTTTAGAATGATGATAAGGCTGCTTTTTTGCAGATCCCGGATATTTGCTTTCGGCAAATTCCGGGATGACAGCGAGGGGGTTCTTCGCAAATTCCGGGATGACAGCAAGGGATTCTTCGCAAATTCCGGGATGACAGTGAGGGATTCTTCGGCAAATTCGGGTTTATTGGGAGTCAGTGTCCATATGGGTGTCCATAATAGACCTTGAACCGTATGAATTGGCATTAAGTGGCATAAACAAAAAATCGCTGTAACCCGTTATAAAACAACGTAATTACAGCGATTTAAAGGTTTTACGACAGTTCCTGTACTCGGCTTAGGAGGCAGTCGCTCTATCCATCTGAGCTACGGGGACGGGTTAGTCTTGGGCCACAGGTATCGCGTTACCGCCGCATTGCTTTTTTCTTCCTTCTGCGGGAACTTTTTTTGATACGGGCTTCCGCTTCCTTTTCCTGTTCTTCCATCATCTTGCGGAGTTTCTGCATACACACCGCCTCGATCTGGCGGACCCTTTCCCGGGTGATCCCAAAGTGCTTCGCGGTATCCCTCAGGGTATGCGCGACCCCGTCTTCGGTAATGCCGAACCTGAGGCTGAGTATCTTCTTTTCTCTCTCCGTCATCTTCTCCAAAAGCCCCTCTATCCTTTCATGCAGGAGAAATTTCGACAGTTCATCCAGCGCGTTGACTATACTCTCATCCTCGATAAGGTCCATGAACTCGGAATCGCCTGACTCACCTATGGGGGCGTTCAAACTCGCTATGCTCGAAGCCATATGGTTAAGCTGCCTGATCCTGGCAACCGGCATCTTCATCTTTTTCGCGATATCGCTGACCTGCGGGTTCTTTTTCATTTTCTGCGAAAGATGCTTTTTGACCTTCTGGTACCTCATCAGCATTTCCATGACATAAACGGGTATCCTGACCGTTTTCCCCTGGTTCGCGACCGCCCTTGTGATGAACTGCTTGATCCACCAGGCGGCATATGTGCTGAATCTGTAACCCCTATCCGGCTCGAATTTGGTAACGGCTTTCATCAGGCCCAGGTTACCTTCCTCGATGAGATCCAGCATCGGGACACCTAGATAACTGTATTTTTTGGCGATATTTATGACCAGCCGCAGATTGCTCTTTATCATCAGTTGGGTGGCCTTTTTATCCCCCTTTTTGATCCTGTTCGCTATTTCTTTTTCATCCTTCGCGTTAAGAAGAGGCAGATCTCTGATATCCTTCAGGTAAAGCCTTATTGCGTCCATATGTCCCCTTTATCTGTATCTGTTTTTCAGCTTTAGGAACTTAGATCCCTCGACTTCGCCCGCCTCCGGCGGGCTCCGCTCGGGATGACAAAACATTGAAATTTCTAAGCATCAAGCAGGGGCACGGCACGCCGTGCCCCTACCTTCCCCTTCTACCTTCCCCTTGTCCCTTGTCCCTTGACCCTTGCCCCTTGACCCTTGACCCTTGACCCTATTTATCCCCCTTCAATACCGCCTGCGCGGCAGCGAGCCTGGCTATCGGCACACGGAACGGCGAACAGCTGACATAATCCATGCCGGACTTGTAACAGAACGTGATCGAGTCAGGGTCCCCGCCGTGTTCTCCGCAGATACCTACCTTCAATCCCGGACGGGCCTTTCTTCCTCTTTCGATACCGATCGTGATAAGCTGTCCCACTCCTTCGACATCAAGGGACTGGAACGGATCTCCGGGAAGCACCTTCTTCTCCAGATAGGACGCGAGAAACCCACCCATATCGTCGCGCGAGAACCCGTAGCTCATCTGCGTCAGGTCGTTCGTGCCGAAGGAGAAGAACTCGGCGTCCTTCGCTATCTTGTCCGCCGTAAGCGCCGCGCGCGGTATCTCTATCATCGTACCCACCATAAGAGGAATGGCCTTCATCTTATACTTGGCAAGGACCTCCTTACGGACACGTTCTATGATCGCCTTCTGGTCGATAACTTCCCTGTCTATGCCGACGACCGGGACCATTATCTCCGGCGCCACTTTCTTGCCGGCCTTTATGAGTTCCGCCGTGGCTTCGAGTATCGCCCTCGCCTGCATCTCCGTGATCTCGGGATACGTCACACCGAGGCGCACACCGCGATGCCCCATCATCGGGTTACTTTCCTTAAGCTGGGATATCCTCCTCTCCAGGACTTTCATATCGATCTTCAAGCTGCCGGCCAGTTCTTTCTGCTGCTGCTTCTGATGCGGCACAAACTCATGAAGCGGCGGATCCAGGAGCCTTATCGTTACGGGGAATCCGGCCATAGTTTTCAGCGTCTGTTTGATATCCTTTTTCACGTAAGGAAACAGTTCGCTGAGCGCGGCCTTTCTCTCCTCAAGCGTACCGGCAAGTATCATCTTCCTGAGCTTGAAAAGCGGCTTCTCCGAACCTTCTCCGTAAAACATGTGTTCCGTCCTGAAAAGGCCTATACCTTCGGCGCCGAAATCAAGGGCTTTCTTCGCGTCTTCCGGAGTTTCCGCGTTCGTGCGCACCTTCATCTTCCTGACGGAATCGCATATCTTGAGGAACGCGTTAAGGATCTTGTTCTCCTTTGTAGCGTCCATCATCGTCAGCTTACCGCTGTATATGAGGCCCTTTGTCCCGTTCAGCGTGATCCAGTCGCCCTCTTTGAGTGAAGCGTCCCCTATCCTGGCTATCTTCCCGGAATAGTCCATCTTCATTTCGCTGCATCCTACGACACAGCATTTCCCCCACCCTCTGGCTACGAGCGCCGCGTGTGAAGTCATGCCGCCGCGCGAGGTGAGTATGGCCTGGGCCGCCCTCATACCTTCGACGTCTTCGGGGTTCGTCTCTTCACGCACGAGAATGACCTTTTCGCCTTTTTCCGCCCATTTCACGGCGCTATCCGAATTGAAAACGACCCTTCCCATCGCCCCTCCCGGTCCGGCGGGAAGGCCTTTGCCCAGAGGCGTCACCTTCCGCTCTTCGACCGGATCGATTATCGGATGGAGAAGCTCGTCAAGCTGGGAAGGTTTAACGCGCATGACAGCTTCTTCCTTTGTAATAAGCTTTTCATTTACCATGTCGACGGCCATTTTCACCGCGGCAGGCCCGTTGCGTTTCCCGACACGCGTCTGGAGCATATAGAGTTTACCGTTCTCGATGGTGAATTCTATATCCTGCATGTCCCTGTAATGCTTCTCGAGCCTTTCCTGGATGCTATCGAGCTGTTTATACACCGCGGGCAGGAACTTCTCCAGCATCAGCTCATGTTTGTTGTGGTCGCTCTGGGAATTTTTATTGATAGGCGCCGGCGTCCTTGTGCCCGCTACCACATCCTCTCCCTGGGCGTTGATCAGGTATTCGCCGTAGAATTTACTGTCGCCGTTACCGGGGTTACGGGTGAACGCGACACCTGTCGCCGACTTGTCCCCCATGTTCCCGAACACCATAGCCTGGACATTAACGGCCGTGCCCCATTCCCCGGGTATGTTTTCTATGCGCCGGTAAGATATGGCCCTTTTCCCGTTCCATGAAGCGAATACGGCCCCGATCCCTCCCCATAACTGGCCTTCGGCGCTGTCCGGGAACGGCTTACCCAGGACCTCTTTCACTTTCTTCTTATACGCTTCGCACAGCTCTTTAAGGTCGTCCACGTCAAGCTCCGTATCCAGTGTAACGCCTTTTTCATGTTTCTTCTTCGCCAGCAATTTTTCCAGCTGCTGCCTTACGCCTTTGCCTTCGGCGGGTTCGACCCCCGCGGATTTCTCCATGACGACATCCGAATACATGGTTATAAGCCGCCTGTACGCGTCATATACGAACCTCGCGTTCCCTGTCCTCTTTATAAGGCCTTCTATCGTTTTCAAGGTAAGGCCCACGTTGAGGACCGTTTCCATCATGCCCGGCATGGATTGACGCGCGCCGGACCTTACGGATACAAGAAGAGGGTTCGCCGGGTCGCCGAATTTTTTCCCCATCACCGACTCGACCTTTCTGAGAGCTTTTTCCACTTCTTCCTTAAGGCCCGCCGGATATTTTTTATTCTGGTAATAATGCGTACACACTTCCGTGGTTATAGTGAAACCCGCCGGAACGGGAAGCTTAAGTTCAGGATGCCCCGCCATATCCCCGAGGTTCGCCCCCTTTCCTCCCAGCAGATTTTTCATGCTGCCATTTCCATCGGCTTTACCGCCGCCGAAAAAATATACGTTCTTTTTAGTCCTCGCTGCCGATTTCTTTACGATTTTCTTAGTCATCTTACCCTCTCTCCTCCTCAGTGTTTAAGACAGAAATTCATTCTCTGCCAGTTTATCCCAAAATTCTACCACTAAAATACTTTACCCGCATCAGATAAAGTTGAAACTTTTATAAAAGAACTCTTTAAGGGACGACGCGGCCACGCGTTCCTGCAACATGGTGTCCCTGTCCCTGACGGTCACCTTGCCGTCGCTCAGGGATTCCACATCGACCGTTACGCAAAAAGGCGTACCTATCTCATCCTGCCTCCGGTAAAGCCTTCCTATCGCGGCCGTGTCGTCGTAAACGACGCGGTATTCGCCCTTTATATCATCCTGTATCCTGTGGGCCATTTCCACGATCTCGGGCATTTTTTTTAGAAGCGGCAGCACCGCCACCTTTATCGGGGCAAGACGTTTATCGAGTTTCAGATAAACACGTTCCCTTTCTTTTACTATCTCGGTCCGGTACGCGTCCACCAGAAGGGCCAGGACCGCCCTGTCGACACCGCCGGAAGGCTCGATGACGTACGGAAGGAACCTTTCTTCCGTGGCTGTATCGAAATAGCTGAGATCCTGCCCGCTTATCCTCGAATGCTGCCTCAGGTCATAATCCGCCCTGTTGGCTATACCTTCTATCTCCGACCAGCCCATGGGAAAAAGGAACTCTATATCATGGCACCTTTTAGAATAATGGGCCAGCTCATCCTTGTCGTGTTCGCGCGTCCTGAGGTTCTCCTTACGTATGCCCAGCGAGATATACCAGTTCATACGTTCGTTCACCCAGTAATCGTACCACTTCTCGTCCTCGCCGGGCCTCACGAAGAACTCCAGTTCCATCTGCTCGAACTCACGGCTCCTGAAAGTGAAATTGCCGGTGGTTATCTCGTTACGGAAGGCTTTTCCTGTCTGCGCGACGCCGAACGGAAGTTTCCGCCGGCTGGTGACAAGGATATTCCCGAAATTCACGAATATCCCCTGGGCGGTTTCCGGCCTGAGATACACGTCCTGGGTATCGCCCTCTACGGACCCGACCTGGGTCTTGAACATGAGGTTGAAACTTTTGGGTTCGGTAAGTTCCCCCCCGCACTCGGGGCAGTTTTTCCCTTTCAGGAGGTCCACGCGGAACCGTTTTTTACAGTCACGGCAATCCGACATCATATCCGCGAACGACCCCACATGCCCGGAGGCTTTCCATGTTTCCGGGTTCATCAGGATGGCGGCATCCAGGCCCTCGACATCGCTGCGTTCATACACCATGCTCTTCCACCAGAGGTCCTTCACCTTCTTTTTTATCTCGACACCCAGCGGACCGTAATCCCAGACGCTTCCCATCCCGCCGTAGATCTCGCTGTCCTGGAATATAAAACCCCGGCGCTTGCAGAGATTCGCTATATCTTTCATCGTCATCTACCTATTACCCCCGTTTTTTCTATCTGTTCCAAAAATTTAAGCGATTTTAAGGGCCTTCCTATCTGATAATCCAGGAACATCCTGAGGACATCTTCCGTTTCCCTGCCGACTTCCCTTGACACCTTTATCCTGGAAGTCCTGGCGAGATCGCTTTTTTGTATCATGCGCATGAAGTTCACCGTGCCCGGTGAAATACGCCTTCCCGTCATGTTACCCCCGGCGCATTTCGGGCACATCACCCCGCCGTCTTTAACGCTGAAGAATATCTCTTTGCCCGGAGGCGCTCCGCACCCCGCGCACGCGTCCAATCTGGGGGCCAGTCCCAGCTTTTCAAGGAGTTTCAATTCGAAGATCCTCGAGACCCGTTTCGCGCTTGACTCAGTCCCCAGCATCGTAAGGCTGTCAACAAGAAGTGAAAAAAGCTCTTCGGCCGGATCATGCTCATTGGTAACTATGTCCACTAATTCTATAAAATAACCGGCATATGTCAACTTCTCAATATCTTTTCTGACCGGGAGAAAAAAATCGACCGCTTCACACTGTGTTATCAGGTCAAGGCCGCTTTTCTTTTTTTTATAGAAATGCAGCCGGCACCGCGTAAATATCTCGAAATTTCCGGCAAACTGGGGGTACGGGTTCCGGACCCCTTTCATTACCCCTTTTATCTTACCAAACTCTTTGGTAAATACAACCAGAATATAGCTGGTTTCCCTCAACAGGTATTTCCGGAGTATCACGCCTTCCGCGTTCTGAGCTGCCATCGCCTGTTATTCCGCCCCCCCCTCGCCTCTTATCGGTCCTCGTTCTCCGCATCCCCGCCATGCGCCGGCGAAACGGAACCTCCGGAAACAACAAGCTTCATGCCGTCTTCCACGCTCATATCCAGAAAATGCACATCGTTTCTCGGGATGACAATGAACATCCCGCTTGTGGGGTTAGGTGTCGTGGGGATGAACACATTAACCGCGCTTTCCCCGAGATGTTCTCTTATAGCTCCTTTTGTGATGCCCGTGGTGAACCCTAACGAATACAGGCCGTTCCTCGGGTATTCCACGAGGACGACCTGTTTGAAGATGGTCTTACCCTGCCCGATAAAGGCGGAGAATATCTGCTTGAAAGCGTTGTATATCCGGCCCATTATCGGTATTTTTATGAGCAGCTTCTCCCCTAACGAGAAAGCCCGGTGGATAAAAAGGTTTTTGGCCGCATACCCGATGAGCGCCACCGTGAATATGACCACCCAGAAGATCAACACCTTTACCGCGTAAACATGCTCCGGCCCCCGCATCGCCGGCGCGAAAAGGTTCATTATCGGGTTCAGCACTATCTTGTTCAGCTTCACGAATATAAAACTTATCAGCGCCGTAGTGACCGTTATCGGAAGCAATATAACAATGCCGTTTATGAAATTCACCAGGAGCCTGTTCCATATCCTTTTAAGGACCATATCCCCCCCCCATCCATTTTCCGTTTCACGAAAGCAGCTGAAATATAAGGAGTGTCACGAGCACTCCCAGTATGCTGCCGGCGAGAACCTGTCCGAAAGTATGCACGCCGCCGGTCATGCGGCTTTTAGCCACAAGAACGGCCATAAAGAAGACCAGAAGACTTATCAGGGCGTTGGATGAAATCATCGATACCACCACCCACACCGCGAAAACCACCGCTGAATGCCCGCTCGGCATGCCCCCTTTCAAAAGATACTTTTCTTTCCTTAAGACCTTTATAAGCAGGACCAGGCCCACCACTATAAGGAGCGTTATCATGGTTATGTGCCACTGCGATTGCTTCAGCAACACGAACGCCCCCGTTATTATGGTACCGCTTATGCGTTTTATCAGAAGTATATACCCGACCAGGATAGCGTTAACGGCGCTCACAAAAACCGCCCCCGCCGCGATATCTTTTATTATCTTGGCCAGCGGGTGGTAATCCTTGCTGATAAAATCTATGGCGTGTTCGACTGCCGTATTGAACATTTCAGCGACAAGGACAAAGGTCACGGCGAAACACAGCAGCATGAATTCCACGGCCGTGAGGTTGAAATACACCCCCGCGATAAGAGCGATAAACCCCAGCAGAAAATGCATCCTCATATTGCGTTCCGTCTGGAACGTATGGACAACGCCTTCTATCGCGTCATTCACGCTATGCACAAACCCCCTCTTAGGGGTATCTACCGGCTTCTTGTAAGAACTCATTTTCCTTCCTCCGCATCCTTTTCCGGCCTTCTTCCGTAATGTCCTCATAACCCAGAAGATGTAAAATGCCGTGTATTACGTAAAGCGTTATTTCCTCCATAAAAGAGGTCCCGTACACACGGGCGTTCACCGCCGCTCTATCCGACGATATCGTTATTTCACCCAGAAAAAAACGGCCGCCCGCTCTCCTCGCCGCCGCATGGAACGCCTCGCCGGCCTCCCCGCCCGACGGAAAAGCAATAACGTCCGTCGCCGTATCCGAATCGAAATATACACGGTTAAGCGCCCTTATTTTCTGGCTGCTCAAGAATATCAGATCGATCTCCGCGTTATTTCTTTTCAGCTTCCTGAGGACCGCTTCCGCTATCTTCACCGTCCGGGAAAGGCCTATCTTTCTTTTTTTGTTTCGGTTTTCGCAGTTGACCCTTGGCTTCGCCATTCAATGCTCCGCTTGGACTTCTCCTGGTATCGTCAGGGTAATCCAGACGGGTATGGAACACCCCCATAAGCACCCTGACAAAACTGTCCGCGATCTTGTTTATATCCTTGAGCGTCAGGTCGCATTCCTCCAGCTGCCCGTCGATAAATTTGTTATTGATGATCTTTTTCACCAGGTTCCTGATACTGGAAGGCGTCGGGTCGTCGAGCGTACGGCTCGAAGCCTCGACGGAATCCGCGAGGAGTATGATAGCGCTCTCCTTGGTCTGCGGTTTGGGCCCGGGATAACGGAAATTCTCCTCTTTTGGAGGCGTCCCGTCCTCCGCTTTCTCGATCGCCTTCTGGTAAAAATACGCTATGGTACTGTCGCCGTGGTGCTGTGTAATAAAATCGATGATCTTCTTGTTCAGTTTGTATTTCCTGGCCGTCTCCACCCCTTCTTTCACGTGTTTCGAGATTATGAGCGCGCTCATCGAAGGCGTCAGGTTCGCGTGCTTCGATTTGACCCCCATTTCGTTCTCACTGAAATATTCCGCTTTGGATATCTTCCCGATATCATGGTAGTAAGCGCCCACCCTTGATTGCAGGCTGTTCGCCCCTATGGCGTCACATGCGACTTCCGCGAGGTTCCCGACCATTATGCTGTGATGATACGTCCCCGGAGCTTCCATCGCCAGTTTTTTTAAAAGCGGGTGGTTAAGGTCCGACAGTTCCAGGAGGCTGATATTTGTCGAGACCTTGAATACATACTCGAATACGGGAAGAAGCCCCATGACGATGAACCCCGAGAACAGGCCGCTGGCTATACCCCACACCCCGTCCCTGACATAAAAATCCAGGTCCATGCCGTTGATGAGCCCGATACAGGCTATCGCGAAAAATTTCACGACGCCGACCAGAAGCCCCGCCAATACGATCTTACCCCTGCTCCTGGCGTCCCTGACCGCGAACATACCCACCGTGCTGCCCGTTACCAGTACCAGCATCAGCTCGATCCCTCCGCCGGCAAGCAGGGCTATCAGGACACTCCCCAGCACCACGCAAAGAAAAGCCACGTCAATACCCACAAGTAACGTTACCAGCATCCCCATACTCGCCATAGGGATGAAATAGCTCGGCTGCGGCGAGCGGATAATGATATCGGACAGGATAATGACCAGGAGCATGTTCAACAGGACTATCACCACGTTTTTCGTGTCTTTCAGGAAATTCACCTTTTGTATCACAGATATCTGGATGAACGCGATAAGCCCCAGCAGCATAAAAAGGAGCATTATGCCGAAAAAGAACGTCGGCGTCGTCCCGGGCCGGAAGAAACGCCTGACCTGTTTCACCTGGGCGATATGCCGCGCGTTTATTCTTTTGCCTTTTTCTATGATAAGTTCATTCTTCTCAACGTTCCATTTTTGGTATACCGGCTCCGTCCTTTTTGCCGCCAGTTCCTTTTCCGCCGCCGTCCGCTGTGTGTCTATTTTCAGGTTCGGCGAGACATAAGCGGAAACAAGCGCCGAAACCGCCTGCGGGGCCTTCCGGTCATCCGCGAATTCCGCGGACGCGCGGCTGTCTATCATCTCCCGGGCTTTTTGAGCGTCAAGCAGCGCTTCGAGGCCCCTCTGTATTTCAGCGCCCGTCTCTTCGTCCCGGATAACGGCCTTACTCCCGCCCTGTTCCTTCACGTAATTGATATCATCTTCACTGGCGTAGCCCATCAAAAAGACGTTGCCGGAGATCTTCATCATTCCCTCGCGCAAAGCCTTCTGGTCGGGATACTCGAGAAAGAACCTGAGATTTTTCTCGGCGACCGTTCCGCCTGTCCTGTTCTTTAACCCCTCCACTTTTTCGCTCAAAGCGGCATCCTTTCCCCTTTCCGCCTCAAGGGCGCTGAAAAAACCTTCGAGGCCGGATATCATCTGCTTTTCCGCGTCTCTCCGGCGAATGAACGAAAAGGGCGTATCGCGCGCGGCGTCCTCCCTGGCCTTCGCCGTCCGTTCCTCATCGACCTCCCAGGAATAGGTAAAACCGTACGGCGCGTATACGTTCTTCAGCGCTATATCCCCTTCATGGACGCTCCAGTGGGACAACTGCGGGCTTATGAACATACTGTAAAGCGCCGCCGCGAGAAACCCGGCGATAGCGAGGATCGAAAGCGTTTCACTGCGCCTCGCCGTTTCCTTTATTTTTTTTAAAACATTATCTTTGCTCATTGTTTACGCTCGGCTTCTTCTTTATAGATCTGTATTATCTTCTGCACAAGCTCATGCCGGACAACATCCTCTCCCTTAAGAACGACGAATTTTATGCCTTCGACCTTCCGCAAAAGCGATTCGGCGTGTTTAAGCCCGGATCGCCTGCCCTTCGGCAGGTCGCCGTCACGGAACGAGGTCATCACCCCGAACGTTTTCTCCACTTTCCTCAGGTTCTCATCATGCTTCCCGAAAAGCATCCTCGCCTCGGAATCATCGCTGAGATGTATTGTTTTTATGGCCATAACCTGCCTTTAAGCTGTAAGCTTTAAGCTGTAAGTACCTATAGCCTACTATCATTTTATCCACACTTCTTCCTCGGTAACTGCCTCTTCCTTCCGCACCGGTTCCTCTGTGTTATCTTTACCGGAAAAGCATCCGGGAAGTTCTATGTCGATACCTATAAGGGTCCGTTTCGCCACACTTTTCTCCACACTCGGCGCGGGCGGATTTCCCAGAAGATACCCCTGGTTACCCTTGATCTCCTGATCGACACGGTCCTTCTTAAACGTGTAAATATCTATACTTTTCGCCGACGCATTTCCGTACCCCGCGGCCCAAAAAGCCGCCGCTACGCATAAGACCAGAATACCCTTCATATTGCCTCCCTTGTTCAGCATCAAGTTAGATCCCTCGACTTCGTGCCTTTCAGGCACTTCGCTCGGGATGACAATTCCTTGTTCCGAGTAGGGGCACGGCGCGCCGTGCCCCTACATTCCCTTCCTAATGATCCGGAGTCCCAGGCCCTGCAGCTGTTCATTGTCTACGACGGAAGGGGCTCCGGTAAGCGGGCATATACCTTTTTGCGTCTTGGGGAACGGTATTACCTCACGAATAGAGGCGTCCCCGCTGAAAAGGGCAACAAGCCTGTCCAGGCCGAACGCTACCCCCCCGTGCGGCGGCGGGCCGTACCGGAACGCGTCCAGTAAAAACCCGAACTTTCCGGCACACTCTTCCCTGCTGAGCCCCAGCACGTCAAAGATCTTCTCCTGTATTTCCTTCTTATGTATCCTTATGCTGCCCGAACCTATCTCACTCCCGTTCAGCACCAGATCGTACGACAGGGACCGTATCTTTGAAAGGTCCTCCTTCCTGTCCAGGAACCCCATATCTTCCTCCCGGAAAGAAGTGAACGGGTGATGTTCCGATACCCATCTCTGA
>JBDRFA010000126.1:0-6041 GCA_043819235.1 Candidatus Omnitrophota bacterium
CGCGATCCTGCCCGGAAAATACCTCCTGTGCGTGAACCCTACCACCACGGCCAGGGCCGGACCCTTTACCTTTATCGCTTTGTACGCAGACGCGGCGATAGGCCCGGAGAACCTTAACCCCGCGTGCGGAGCCACCGCCCCGATAATGTCTCCCTCGACCCTCCCGACAGACGCGCCGTCCAGATACCCCTGGATCTCCGCCCGCAACACCCCGGGAGAATCCGAATACCACGCCCCCGCAAGATCCGCCTGCTTAGCCTGAACTACCGCCGCCCCCACAAACAAAAAACACACCCCAAACCCCACCGCGATCCACTTTCTCATCCCACCCTCCCCATTCTCCCGCATCCACCACTCATTACAAGAAATTATACCATATATACACCGCACATAAAACCGTTTACGCTCAAGAAACTGCCAGGGGAGCTTTAGGATTCCGAAAGAATCCAACGCGGCCGAAGGCCGCACAACCTGAGAGAAAAAGGATTCAAAAAGGGAAAGGAGACATACCTCTCCTTTCCCTTTTTATACAGAAGAATAATATGAAATGCTACCAAACCGGAGGGGGTGACAGCGATCGACTCATCATTTAACTCCGCGATAGAGCGAGCGTCAAAAGGGGGAACTGTAAGTTCCCCCTATGAAATTCTTTGAGGACCACCGTAGCGATATAAGAAGCAGTCCGAAAAGAATCCCGCCGCGGCCGAAGGCCGCACAACATTAGGGGGTTATTGATCCAAAGAAGAAGGGGGACATGCTCCCCCTTCTTCTTTGATCCAGAAAATAGCATAATTCATAAAACCTATGTGAAGGGGGTGACAAGGAGCGCATTATTTTAACCGGGATTTTGCTTTCCAAAAATCCCGGTTAACCATAACATAGCGACTGTCAAGAGGGGGAAACGCCAGTTTCCCCCTATGAAACACCGAATTAACAAAAAATCCGGCCATTATCAAGGCCGGATTTTTTAATTTAGTGGTGGAGCTAAGGGGGCTCGAACCCCTGACCTCCTGATTGCGAACCAGGCGCTCTTCCAGCTGAGCTACAGCCCCACACATTATGACGCGTATACCAGAAACTGAAGGTATTATAACATATTTTCGAAAAACATAAAGAGCGTATTTATGGGATCGTTGTCTTCTTAATGACCTTCCCGGAACGGCACAGGGCGAACTTACCGGGCCTTAGTGGCTGGTCAAGCGCACCATATAATTCGGCGTTTCCATTTCCAGCACGATATGCCCCTCCCTCGCGAGCCAGCCCAGGCTCATCATAACGAGATCCCTGCCCTTCCCCAGGTCTTTCACTATATCTTCCATCCGGACGGGCTCGTTATGTCGTTCGAGGTAATTCCATATTTCTCCTGCAACTATACCGATTCGGGTGATCATGATCTCTCCTTTTCCGTACCGCGGGTTACCCTCTATGCTCGCGGTTTTACATGCTTAAGATCCGTCCACAATACCGGCGATATTGTATCATCCAACGCCCAAAAAGACCAGCTTACCTTTTCTCCCGGCGAACAATATTCCCCGTTTTCTGGTTATAACTCCCGCAGCGCGGGCATCTGGAAATATCGTCGTGCCGGCTGTCGATATACGTCAGCGTGCAGATCGAACAATGCCAGATATATTTTTCGTCCGATGAAAAAGTCTTGAGCCCGATTCCCAGGTCGAAAAACGACCATATTATCAGAACGGCCACCGCCGAAAAGAACAAGTATATAAAAAGAGCGATAGAAATATCAAGCTTTATCATAATCACGTCATCCCGCCTCCGGTGGGAACGTATAACAGTTAAAAAGTTTAAAAGTGTAAAAGTTAAAAAGTTCGAACTAAATCCCTGTTTCCCGTAGAAACCTTTTAACCTTTTAACTTTTTAACTTTTAAACCTTTACTATATCCCTTCACATTCTCATTCCCCCGAGTTCAAAAGGATATCTACAATAAGGCTCTCATCCCGCATCCCGGGGCTCCTGTCCGGCTCATATATCCAGCCTTTAACGAACTTTAACGCCATGATATCGACCTCCGGATAGCCGGTGGTAGTAAGCGGCTCCACATTTTTTACCCGCCCGTCTCTGTCCACCAGCACTTTTACCTTCATCCGAAACATCTCCCTCCGGCCGTAAAGACCCTTCATCACGTACGGAGGCGCCGGGCGATAAAGTATCTCGCGTCCCTTCGCGTTATCGTCACTGTATAACGCGTATGCGCCGGACCCAAAGCGCATACCGAACCCCGGAACTTCTTTACGCCCCGTTAAAGATCCGAGCGCCGCGCGTTCCATACTTTTTTCCTGATATTCCGGAAATTCACTGACGATCGATTCGCTGCGGCGAACATCCGCTGCCAGAAGATCCGGCCGTTCCCTCTCCCCCGGACGCCTGCCGATATCCCGGACCGACCCGTCGTCAATGTTCTCCAGCATCACTTCAAAAGCCGTCTTACGCAGGATCGACCCGAGAAAATCGATACGGGTATAAGGCCGCATCCTTTTAACATCGTCCGGTGTCACTATCGTCACAACGGACATGATGAGGATATGCGCCGCCAGCGACACAAGTAACGCTATTTGAAAACCCCTGCTTATCATATGATCTAACCCGCCTGAGCGCCTCCAGATCATTGAGTCGTGGCTATATTTATCTGTTTCACGTCCATTTTCCTGCAAATATCCCAGATCTCGATGACCTTGCCCAGGTCCGCTTTTTTATCCGCCCGGATCAGGAGCGGCTGACCGTCTTTCGCCGCCATGGTAATGCGCGAGGTGAGTTCTTCCCCGTCGGCCGGCCTTTCGTTTATAAAGACCTCGTTGCCTTCGGTAACCGTTATTATGAGCAGCTCTTTGTGGAGCACCTCGCTCGTCACCGCTTTGGGCAGGTTGACACGTATCCCCGGCTGAAAGATAAAACTCGACGTAAGCATGAAAAATATGAGCAGAAGGAACACTACGTCTATCAGCGGCGCGATATCCAGTTGCCCTTTTTCCAGGAATATTTTCCGTTTAAATCTCATTTTCTTCCCTTTTCGTTCCCAGGATATTGACCAGGTCCGTAGCGCTCTTTTCCATCTCCAGGACGAAACCGTCCACCTTGCTCACGAGAAAATTATACGCGACATATGTCGGTATCGCGACCGAAAGCCCCGCGACCGTGGTAATAAGGGCGATCCATATACCCCCTGCCAGGTCACCGGGATTTACCGGCATGAGCGCGACGGCTTTCTGTTCTATCACCTGAAAAGCCTTCACCATACCGACCACCGTGCCGAGCAGCCCCAGAAGCGGCGATATATGCGCGATCGTAGCGAGGACACCGAGATTTCGCTCAAGGCGCGGCACCTCATGCAGGCCCGCGTCCTCTATGGCCTCCTTCATCTCCATCCTCGTCCTGTCATGCTTAAGAATGCCCGCCTTGAGGATGCGCGCGATCGGCCCCTGTATGGCATTGCATTTATCGATAGCGTCCATGATCTTGTTCCTTCTCAATGTTTCCGATATATCCTCCATGAACTCTTCGGTATTGATCTTAGCGCGCCGCAAGTACCATAACCTTTCCAGAAAGACCGCGAACGCGATCACGGAACACAGAAGTATGATAAACATCAACGGCCCGCCCCTCACTATCAATCCCCACATATCTCCTCCCTTTTGCTTACATTCCCGGTCGATCCCTGTCCTAGAGGATCAGGACATTACCGTTTGAGTTTCCCCATGTACCTGAGTTTCCCCCTCGCCACATCCGCTTCCGGCCCTTCACCTTCGGCCAATTTTTCATACAGGGTTAACGCCCTTTCGTCCTTTCCCTGTTTTTCCAGAAGCTCCGCGCATTTCAAAAGCCCCCTCATGACCCAGAATTTGCCTTTAGGATACTTATATCCCACGTTCAGGTATTCTTCAATTGCCGCATCCTCTTTGCCCAGTTTTTCGTAACAGTCGGCTATGTCAAATTGTATCTGCGCGTTCGTCTCCGTATTTTCCGCCGTGAGGGCAATCTTAAAATACTCTATGGCCAGAACATACTTCTCCTGGTCCACAAGAATAGTGCCTATCCTGTTATTGGCAATATTGGTTATTTTATTATCGGGGTACTCCTGGATAAGCGTCCGGTAACGTGATATCGCCTCATCGTACTCGCCGTTCTTCTTATGTATGTCCCCCAGCGCCAGTATGGCATGCGTCGCCCACTTGCTGCCGGGATCCCTGTTTATGATATTCTCGAACAGGACACGGCTCTCGGCGATCTTATTATCGTCATAAAGAGCCCATCCGAGCCAGTATGACGCGTCATCCGAAAAAGCGCTGTCCGGGAACTCCGCGATCACTTCCGAAAAATATTTCTGAGCTTTTGGCATGTCCCTTTTAACGTAATAATATTCACCGAACCACAACTTCACCCCGGGAGTAAAATGGTTTTTCTTATCCTTCGCCAGTATCTGTTCGAAAGTTTCGAGGGCTTTTTTCTCTTCTCCCATCTTGTAATACGTCCATCCAAGGTCATACTTAATCCTGAGAAACATGTCATCGTCTTTAGCGTCCGCCATTATCTTTTTATAAATACCGGCGGCGTCCTCATACCGGCCGCTGTTGGTAAAAGCGTTCGCTTTCCGGATAAGCGTTTCCCCCTTAAGGGCGCTTCCCGGGAACTCCTCGAGAAGGCGGTCGAACTGCGCTACCGCCGCCTCATGATCACCCTTATCCGCGTATAACTGCCCAAGCCTGAAATACGCCTTGTCAAGCAGCGCCGATCCCGGGAAGTTCACGGCCATGGACTGGAACGCGAGTATGGCCGCGTTCTCCCTGTCGGTCCCCTCCAGTACCGCGCCGAGCTCGTACTGCGCGTGATCTGCCAGTATACTGTCCGGAAAATCCTTCAGCACGCGGTCGTACATGTCGATCGCCCTTTCATTCTTTCCCTGGTCCTGGAAAATGCCGCCGATAGTGCACAGGGCGTTCACGACCAGGTCCTCATTGGCGGACAATTCCACCGTCCTGTCCAGTTCGTTCAACGCTTTGTCCTCATCCCCTGAAATGAGATACGCCCACGCGAGGTTATAATGTATTTCCGAGGATAGTTCAGAATTCGGAAGTTCCTTAAGGGCCCTCTCATACACACTTATGGCTTCCGGGACCCTTCCGTCCTTGTATAACGCCTCCCCCATCCAGTAAAAAGCGTCATCGGTCCATTCATTCCCGGCGGTATCCTCGGTTATCTTCCTGTAACACGCTAAAGCGTCCTCCGTCCTCTTTCCCAGGATATAAACACGCGCCATACCCATCAGCGCCGCGCTTTTCAGGACGGGGTCATTACTGTCTTCCATCGCTCCCATGAAATACGCCTCGCTCTGCACGGTATCACCTTTCCCTAAATATACCTTCCCCAACTTGTACTCCGCGTTCGGCCTCCAGGGCTTATTTTCGGCGCCTTTTAACGAATCCCTGAGGTTTTCTGCCGCCGCGTCCATATCGTTCATCTTATAATACGCGTCGCCCAGCATGAAGTAGGCATCGAATATCTGCTCGTTTACCGGATAATCCCGCGTGAACGCCTTTAACGCCTTTACCGCGTCGGCATATTTCCCCGTCATATACAATATCTCCGCGGCCTTGTACCCGGCCTTGACCGCCAATCCCTTATCGGGATACCTCTCAGCGACGTCCCGGAATACCTCAACTGCCGTCGAAAGCTCCCCCAATTTCTCATAACACCACGCCTGGGAATAACACGAATACGGCACATATTCACACGTGGGATATTTCTCTATGACGGTCTGGTAATATTCCAGCGCCTGCCGAAAATTATTTTCCCTGAAATACACTTCCCCCATCCAGTAAGCGGCCTGTGCCCCGAACTCCCCGTCCCCGAAACGCTCAAGGACCATATTGAACTCCTCGAGCGCCCTGGCGGGAAACTTTTTTTCATAGTAGACCATACCCAGGAGAAAACGCGCCTCCGCCTCGACGTCATCGGGAATGTCCCGGGCCAAAAGGAAATTTAACTTGGATTCCGCCAGGTCATAAAACCCGTCTTTTACGGCCTT
>JBDRFA010000127.1:0-10104 GCA_043819235.1 Candidatus Omnitrophota bacterium
GAAAAAGGTCGCGGCGCTCATAACCGGGGGCTACCATACCGAAGGGTTGTCCGACATCATGGAACAGAAGGGGCTGTCCTATCTTGTTGTCGTACCGAAATTCGAGGGAGGCAGGGAAAGGCCTTACGTGGCGATACTTACCAATAAGAAGAAGGCGTATGAAAAGCTCCTGGAGTCGGGACAGTACCAGTTGGCCGTTTCCGCGTATTTTTACGGTTATGACGGGGATCTTACCCGGCTTAAACCCATGATCTTCCACGCGATGGGAGAAGCTGTGCTCGACATCGGGGACAGGGATATAGAATCGGTGAAAAAAGAATGGGTAGCTAACTATGAAGCCGGATATAACTCGATCCCGGCCGATAAAAGAAACGAAATATACGGAAGGTGCGCTACCCCGCGGGATTTTTCGGAATATCTGGGAAAAATAAGGCCTATCATGGTGGGCAGCGTTGCCGTTATTCAGGACCTTACTATCGATCCCGAGAAGGGTAATTTCATAACCGTTGTGCGTAAGAAAGAAACCGGAGGGGAAGAGTATTTCGACCTCAACCCGGCGACAAAAGCGGAGAGGGAAGCTTTTGCCAGAGGGGCGGTACCGGCAGTGGTGGAGATGGCCGCTATCCTTAAAGAAATGCAACGGGAAGTTTCGGAGATCAGGGGACTCAAGGAGGAACTTAGAGCCGTTACCGAGGCGCTTAAGGGAAGCCTACAGCAGGGTGAGGCGGATGACGCTCTCGTCCTGAAGAGGTTAACGTCCGATGAAAAACTGGCGGGGCAGGTATTTGAGGCGCTTGAAGGCGGCGGGCTTACCGCGAGGAACGTACGTGAGGTCCTGAGGGGTCTGAAAGAAGGGAGCCTGGTGCTTCCTCAAGGCTGGCAGAAGGACAAGGATTACAGAGAAGGCGTGGATGGTCTTATCTCTACGGTAGAAAAGCTACAGAAACAGCAGATAACACGGGAATACATACTTACAAGAAATATCGTAACGACTGACATTTTTACTGTTCTTTTCGGGTTGATTCTCGATGGTGACAGTGCTGTGCTTGCCGGGGAATTTCTTTCCTGCCTGGACAAAATAGACGGGGAAGCAGGGAGATTGGAGACATTCGTCGACAGGATGGACGGTATTGTCCGGAAAGGTAGAAGAAAAAGGATATTGAACCGGGGCCCGGGAGAGAATTACAGTTTTGATATGGGAGCGGCCGGGCGTGAGGGGACAAGCCTGTCTCCGGCAAGCCTGGAAGCGCTGAGGGATATATGGGGTACGGAGCGGGCTTTAATGGTGCGCCTAAAAGATATTGTGGAGGGATACGCGAGCGGCATGAGGAAGGCCGCGGAGTCGGATTACGATAAGGCACGGGATAATATTGATAAAGGGCTGATAAACTTGTTCGACCTTAAACAGTATGTTGAAAACCACAGAAACAAACTGGAGGAGGTATACAGGGAAAGTGCCGATCCCGCGGCGCAGGCGGTATCGATCGCGGAAGCGGAAGCCGAACTGGATGAGAACTTGAAAGAGTCCGAAAAGCGGGCGGCAGACAGCATAGCGTTGCTTGAACAGTTTGTTGGAAAAGCCGCGCTCGAGGCCGCGCTCGAGGCCGCGCCGAAAATTAAAGAGAGAAGAGGGTTTATCTTACGGGAAGCTGCCGCCGGATTTGCCTTTCTGGGCGTTACGTTTGGTTTTGTACCCGCCCTCATCATAATAACGGTAATAGCCGGCATAACAGTGGCGCTGAACAGGAGTTCAGGCGTATATTACGGGTTTTCCCGCCCGCTGGCTTTCATGAACGGGTGGTTCGATATCCTGAGATCCGTCGCGCAGACGGCTTCTGAAAAAAAGCGGCTGGAACCGGCGGCTCGGAGGGCGGAAGAAGCGAAACCCGAAGAGACCACGGGCAAGATAGAACAGGCGCTTCTTGACGCGTTCCACGCGAAGATGGCAGCGGACGCGCGGGCGGAGGGACGAGCTGTTCCGGCCGGGGAAGATACGAGATACCGTAAAGGACAGGTCGAGGCGATGCGGCTTCTTAAGGACGGCGCGTTCACGAGGCTGAGGACCGGAGGCGGTAAGACGCTTACCCTGGCCGGGGCGGCGCTTATGAGGATCGAGGAGAACCGCGCGAAGAAGTCGGATGAGAAGATCTTTATTTTTACGCACAGCGATATCCTTACCAGGCAGGCGATGGATGACGGGATAGGCGACATACTCGGACGGTGCGGCGCGACGGCCGGGTTCATCATTGCCGATGAAAAAGAAGAAGGGAAGGAAACGGGTTTTATTTATGATAGAGACAAAGACGCGATAGTTCCGGCGACGGTTGAAGATGTATACGGCAAATGTGATGTTATCTATACCACCAGGGACAGGGCGATACACCGGAACATGGGAGAGAAAACGGGTTCCACTTCCACGCCGAAGGCTTTGAGGAATAACAGGTATTTCGCGCTTTTTGACGAAGCCGATATACAGCTCGTTTTCAGCGCGGCGACGCCGTGCATCATTTCAGGTGACAGGCGCGGCGATTGGCAGGCGCGTCTTGAAGTGCGCAGGGCCATTATGGAGGATCCGGGGGTCATGAAAGTCCTGGAAAATAAGGATTATGCCGCGCGTATGGACACCAGAGAGGCCTATCTTACATCGCGGGGCGAAGCCGCGATAAAAGATGTTTTTGACAGGTTGAAAACGGGATGGAAGTCTGACGGGGAAAAGGGCGCGGAGCTCATAAAAGTACTGAACGCCAACGGCGATGTCTTCATACTGGACGCGTTGAAAGCGCATCTGTTCTATAGAGAAGGCGAGCAGTATTTTAAAATGACGAAAGACGGCAGGGAAAACATCAACGTTATCGACGAGGAGACAAAAACCAGAAAACCGGGGATGACATTCGGCTCCGGGCTTCACCAGGCTATCGAGATCATGGCGGGGTTAAAAACATCCGATCTGACGCCTGAGACTTACACTATGATGTCCCAGACCATAGGGCAGTTCCTGGCGGAAGACCTTATTACCGATTACGCGGGCGCCAGCGGTACGATGGAAGAGGAAAGGATGAAGGCCCTTTATGCAGAGAGCAAGCGGAAAAAGGGTAACGAGTTACGTATAGCGCAGATCGAAGGCGAAGAGGAGAATCTGGAAGGCAAAGATGACGCGCATACTGGATTTGAGAACGCGGGACGGAAAAAAGAAGCGGTACGGGAAAGTGTAAAGTCCAGGTTCAGGGATAACAGGCCTGTTATGATAAAGGTCGAAGACGCCGTTAAGGCGGAAGACCTGCGGAAATATCTCAAAGCAGAGCTTACCGGCCCGGAATTCAGCGATAAGGTCATCAATGTGATCGACGGCAGATATACGAAAGATTTCGAAAAAAACCGTGTCCTGGCGGGATACGCGAACGTTATCACGATAGTTACGAACGTCGCGCACAGAGGTATCGATATAGGCATAAAGGGACGCAGGGTAAAGATCGATAACGAGGAAGACAGGAATATCACGGGAGAACAGGATCTCGAACTCGCCCCGGGTGAAAAAGCGCCGGGGCTTCATGTAATATCCGCGTATCTCGACGAAGCCGAAGCTTTTGAACTTCAGACAAAAGGACGCGCCGACAGGGGCGTTAACAGGGGGTCATGGGAAGGCCTGTTCTCTCTTGACGAAGAGATATTCAGGAAATACGACAGTATCATGGAACCCCAGATGGCCGTATTAAGGGGCGCGGCGGTTTCAGGGGATCCGGAAGGCAAAAAAGAAGATGTTAAAAAAGCGGTCCGGGAAATAAGAGAGTTCATAGTAGACAAAAGGTCGAGGGAAGACAGGGACCGGCAGGAATTCGAGAACAGGGTCTTTTCGCTCCAGGAGCGGATACTGGAGCGGCGCAGGGTAGCGGACCTGGCCACGGAGAAGCGGCCGCCCGAGGACATAGGGTTCCTGGAACAGGTAGGCGCGTATAACCTTCTTGAAGCGACTATGCTCATGAACCTGGAAGAAGGGAAAACCCTGACAGCGGGACAGCTCGAAGACGCGAAGGACGAGTTGTACGAACGCGGGTATTTTATACAGTTTATGTTTAACGCCGGAGTATGGGGCGCGTTTACAAGGAACCTAAAGCCGGGTGAGAGCCTTATCGCGAAGATAGACGCGTTGAGGAAAAATATCGGAGCCGGTATAGACATGGAGCTCCAGAAGTTCCATACCGAACAGCAGGACTCCGCGGCCCGGCTGGGGTACATGGCCGGTTCGGAAAGGCTGGGGTTTAAACCGGCGCTCGGCCAGCTTGACGATAAATATACGAAACTGTCTCTACTTAAGGAGAATATCGGCCGGAAAGAGGAAAATGTCAAACGTCTTATCGCCACGACACTGGCCGCGGGTATAGGCGAGGGGATAGAGGGTATAGAAGAGGCCGAAAAACCGGCGAAAAAGGGAATATCAAAGCGCTGGCGGACCGCGGGCATAATAGCGGCGGTGCTTGGCGCCGGGGCGGCGATAGGGATGGGTGCGGTAGGGCTCGTGACTACGTCTTTATTCAAGCCTCTGGTCGCCGCGGTCGCGGCGTATTCCCCGGTGGTCGGCGTTATAACCGCGCTGATGGTTATCCCGGCGGTGTATCTGAGGCAGATATACGGGAAAAAGATAAGCCAGCTTGACCGGTCAGGCATAAAACTCATGAGTTTCGCCGCGGGCATGGGCGAAGGGAGTTTTGCCCGGGCGCTCGGCAGGTGGGCCGGGATAATGGCGCTTCAGCTTCTCGCGGGAGTGGGCCTGTACGGCGGCGCGTTCGCGCTCGTAGCCGCCATCGCGCATCCCGTGATCATGATAGGGAACCTGGCGTTTTCCGCCATGCCCGTGGCGTTTACCGCCGTGGCGCTGGCCCTGGTATCGAACCTTGTGCTTATAAAGATCTTTCGGGCCGAATTCGCCAGGGCGAAGGACATACGCCCGACGCTTTTCAAGAGCCGCGTGCGGATGTTCGTGAGGGCGGTAACGATTACGGCGGCGTTCATGTTCGCGGTTACGGCGAGTAACGGCGCCCTCCTGCCCGCGGCCGTATCGATGGCCCTTGTGGCCGCTTCGGCCGTATTTTCGATCAGGCATTTCAGGAAGATAGAAGGCGCGTATTTCAGCGGCATCGGCCGGCCGCAGGCGGGCCTTATACGTTTCGGCGGGGTTATCGGCGCGGCTATTCTTGTGGGATTCGCGGGATGGGTCGGCGGCGCGGAGGTGGCCGGTATCGCCGGGATAATGGCTAAATACGCCGTGGCGGGACTGGGTATAGGCAACATTTTGATGCAGGTCCTGCGGGGGAGAAGGCTGAAGCCCATATCCGAAGCCACGGGCACAGGGTACGGGCGGGTCTTCTGGGGGTCCTTCATACCGAATTTCAGGAACCTGGTGATGTATGCCGCGGCCGTTCTGGGAGTGATAGTTACGTCCCAGAACGTGATAGCGGCAGGCCTGCTTGTCGCGGGTTCCGTTGCGGCGGCGCTCATTGTCGACCGTTACAGCGCGAACATAGAGAACCTGCTCGGGAGAAAACGTTCGGAAGCCATAGCCGAGGCGCTCGGCAGCGGCGTGATAATGACGGGCGCCGGGATCGCGCCGATGGTGGGGTATCCCCAGGCTGCCGCCAACTATATCCTGACGGCTGAAACGGCCGCTGAAGTTTCACCGGAAAAAGCGACACTATTGGCGGAAATAGAGCGTATAAAGGAACTCTCCGCCGAAAAGAACCGCGGGTTCAATAACCTGTTAGCCAACGTGGATATCGCTATTGACGCGATGCTGGGGGAAAAAGCGCTGGCGGGGGTATCGGATACGATAAGGCTGGCGGGGAAGGCAGAAGAGAAACTCCTGGTTGCGGCAAAGAACCTTATCGACAGGGTCGTAGACGAGGTAAATAACGGTATCCTGTTCCCCGCGGCTCTGAGCGCGGCGGAACTGCCGGCTCAACTCGCGCCTGAAACGGACACACTCGGGGGCCTGGACGATATTCTGGAGTTCATACGCAGGAGGCCGGAACACAGGGTTTTGGTGGAACCGGTGCTGAGCCTGGCCGGACGCGTGAGTACAGGTGTGGTTTTCAGCCCGGAATATAACAACGCTTTTTATCAAGTGAGAGGAGAAAAGCTTTTCTGGGGCAGGATGGAAGTGAGCGGGCTTTTTGAGGTTCTCGTGACACTGGGGTATGTGGCCGCGCCGGACGGTAAGGTAACGGAAATGCCGGCGGCGGATTTCGCGGGAAAGATGCGTGAAGGGCTATATAAGTTTCAGGTAGAGGAACGCCTGTCGATGAAGGATGGGAAGGCGGGCCTGGAGACCATGACGGCGCTTATGAAGAAGCTTCTCGCCGGGGGGATATCACGGGGACCGGCCCAGGCCGCGGCGGCGGTGACGGCCGCCGAGGAAGTCAAGGTCAGCGTTCCAGCGCGTCAGAGGGTCGTTACGGGAACGGAGCAATTAGCGGCGGAAGCCAGACAGCTGCTGGCATCCGCCAGGCAGGCCCGGAAAGAAGCCGAAACGGCGAGGGCGGCCCGGGAGAAAGCTGAAGAGGCGAGAGAGGCCCGGGAAGAGCGGATGAGGCGCGCCGAAGCGGCGAGGCTCGAGGAAGAGGCAAGGCGTGCCGAACCAAAGATGCCGCCGGGACAGCTCGAGGCCGTAAGGGAAAACCTCCGCATGGCGAATGACGCCCTTATTGCCAGGGGAGGTATTTACGAACGTATGCCGGACGGGAAGTTCAGGATAGTGAGCGCGGGGCACAGGGAAGGCGACCGTTATTTTGACGCCGGCGGCAGCATGGAAGTGGACCGTACCGGAGACCCTAGGAGGATCATCAAATATGTCGAGTGCGAAGGCGATGTATGGAAATTCGAAAGGCCGAAAGTCGTCGCCGCGAGGGTAACCGAAAAGAAGTTCATCTTCTTTGCCACGGGAGTGGAAGAACAGGCCTTTATCATAAACAGCGCTAAAGATATCCCGGACGGCGCCCGGCTCATGAGCGGCGGCGAAGTGGTGGATATCACCCGGCTGGAAGACGCTGACGCCTTGATCGTCGTCGACCCGTCGACTAAAGAAGAGGCCAGGTGGAACCTGTTCCATCCGTACGCGGCGATGACCCGGGAAGTGGCCCCCGGTCAGATGGATATGAAATATTTCGAGAACGACCTGCAGGCCGAAAATTTCAATTTCTATTCGGAGCATCCCTCAACAGGCGGCAAGGTCCGGGTGGCCCCGGGCAAAGACGTGTTCCCCGATACGGTTGTGGGTACCGACGGGGTCAGGAGGCCGTACGCGGGCAACTTTACGTCGCCGGTCATAGATCCGGCAACCGGTCATTTAACGCGCCTTTCCGGGGGCGAGGTCCAGAGCCTTTCGGGTATAATAGCCGGCGCGCTTTTATCCGCCGGGGCCAGGGCCCAGGAGAAGCTCGCGGAAAAGGAATGGGCGGCAATCGCCAGCGCCCGGCTGGTAGGCCTCCCGGATAACATCACGGCTTCTTTAAGCGCGTCTGTTGAAGGGGATCTCGGCCCGGGCGTTACCATACCGCTCTTTAAATTTGACGAACGCCTCGCGTCATACGTACGGAACGCGTGGGTAAATTACCTCAGGCAGGACGTGAGCGCCGAAGCTTTCAAAAAACAGAAGGTATTCAGCGCGATAGAGGTATATAAAGATTATTTCGACGCGAAGAACCGGGAAAGGACGGTGCGGCGCAGCCTGGACGAAGCCAGAAGGGAACTGGGCGAAGCGCTCGCGGACAGGAAAAGCGCCGTCAGGGCCGTGCGCGACAGAGTAAGCACGCTCGAAGCGGAATTTGCCGCGGCAAGGGTCGGGACGGAGAACGTGCGCGAAGCGATGAGGAGAGTCATGGGGCTGCCCGGCGCCGCGCCGATCGAGATCATAGGGCCCGGCGGCATCGACGCGTCCCTGGTAAACGAGTGCCTGTTGTCAAACAACATAGAGCCCATGGATTTCTGGCGTGATTATATCGGACAGGTGAGGAGGCTGGGGGTAGTGCAGATAGACTCACAGCTGGAAAAGGATGTCGCGGAGAGTAAACGGCGGTATTCCCTGGGCCTGAACCTGGGCTGGCCATTTATTGCAAGCCCGAGTTTCAGGACGGAGAAGGGTCCCGCGCCGTCGCCTACACTCGCGGCCATAAGAAAGGAAAGCGAATCCTCGGTTGAGGCTAAACGGGACCGGGAACTTGTCTACCAGCTAAGGGATCTAAAGGCGCTTGAGGCGTATCTTCTGGATATGCGGGACGCTCAGCTTCCCGGCCGTATCCGCGCCCTGGAAGAGAAGGTGCGGCAGAAAGAAGAGAGGTTCAGGGAAGGGTTCATAACGTACGACGAATTGGTGCTCACGCGGGAAGAACTCACGGGCGCGACGATCTTCTTGTCCGACATAAGAACTCTTTATGACGTGACGGAGGCTAAGATAGAGGATGTGAAGAGGTATGTCAGGGAAGTGCGGCCCGCGGCAGTGACGATGAAGGCCGGACCCGCGGCGGTTTTTCAGGGGCTTATAAGCGGAGCCATGGGCGCGGCGGAGAGGCCCGCCGGCGAATTGTTCCCGAAAGTGGAGGCTATGAGGTTCGATGAAGAGCGGCTCAGGCTTGCGGGTGAGAAGGCGGACGGAGAATGGTGGGGGTGGGGAAGCTGGAAGGAATACAGGCCGGAGATCCGCGCGATGCTGGAACACAGCCGGGGAGAAAACCAGGTCAGGCTTGATATCGGGCGCATGGAGTACGCGGGATCGGTTTTCGCGGCGGCCATGGAATACCGGCTGGCGCAGGAGAACCTGGATATCGCGGGGAGTGAAAGAGAGAGGCTGGTAACGGAGATCAAGCCGCGCGTAGAGAGCAGGGCCAAAAAACTGGAAATGGAAGTATTCGAGGCGGAATTAAGCGCGGCGGAAATACGGGTACGTGACTCGGAGAAAAAGCTGGACGCGGCGCTGAATGAATTGAAGCGGGTACTCGGGTATGCCCTCGATGAGGAAATAGAGCTTGGAAGGCCTGCCGGGGCTCTTACCAAAGAAGAAGTAGAGCGCCTGCTCTCTTTGGAGGCTTTTACGGACCCGGTTACGGGGGGATCGATACTGGATGCCAGGAAGAATGTCCAGGCGCTGGAAAAGCTGAGGGAAAAATATGTAAGCCTTTTAGGGCTTGCCGCAAGCGGCAACGCCAGGAAAGTCGGGAGTTTGCTCAGGACCCTGGGAGAGCTGGACAGGAACGGATATTTCACGCGCTCGATAAAGATAGGTGAAGGGATAGACCTTTTCTCCAAGGATGAGGCTCTTGTCGAGTACCTGAGCAGGCAGATAGAGATAGTCGAAGCCGGGATAGACCGGGAGAAGGAAAGATTTTCGCTCGAGAGGTGTAATAACGAAGCGGCGCTCGAACTGGCCAGCCGTGCCTTTACCGCCGCTGAAGAGAGGTATAAGAGCGCGGAACTGGCGTATAGGACGGTATATAGCAATATAGCCGCGAGCGATAAGGAGCTTTTGGCCGCGTTTTCAAGGCTTAGCGGGGCTGGATCCGATCTTATAGCGAGAAAACGGGCATACGCCCTGGCAAGTTTAAACAACATGAAGACGTCTGTTGTGAACCCGGATGAAGCGGGCAGGATAGCGGTGGAAAGGGACCTCGCGGACAGGGCATACGTGGACGAAAGGGCCGTCAGGATGAGAGGCCTCGCGGACAAGGCCGCGGAACAGGAAAGGCTCAGCCGCGAGATACTCGATAAGGTGCTCAGCCGGGGGCAAAGGCTTAAGGCTTCTTTCGGACCGGTATTGAGCGGGACCGAAACCGGGGGACCGTCCGACAGTATCGTGGTCGATCCAACCCTGCCGCGCGAATACACTGTGAGCGCCCAGGCCACGGCCGGGTTCAATGTTTACAACATAAACGACCATATGCTTGACGCGCAGGCCGGCGTCCTCCGGCGGGCCGCCGGTATAGTGACCGAGGTGCAGGCGATGGAAGATTACCGGGAACTTGTCGGGATGGTTCACGGGATCCACGCGATGGACATGAAGGCCAGGCTGATCGAGCGCGAAATGGAAGGGCTGAAACAGGACAGGAACGCCGTTGAAAGACG
>JBDRFA010000128.1:0-2466 GCA_043819235.1 Candidatus Omnitrophota bacterium
AAGCAGTTCAGCACATAACAGTTATACGTCTGTTTTTGAGTGCTTCTGCAGCTTGTACATGTTCTGAATTTCTTTAACAGAAGTCGCTTCCTCAGGTTTTTTAGTCCGATCAGAAATCCCCGCAGGGAATACCCACGCCAGGTATTCCTTGTTATACGGCTTTAGCTTGACCAGTATTGTAGCTATAACAAAAACGAAAACATTTTTATGATGGGACTGTTCCCTCTTGCTCCGTACAGGGAGGATCCACACCGGGCGGAGGGGCCCTGGTAGGAGCAAGAGGGAACAGTCCCATCTCGGTTATCATTAGAAATAAAAATACCAATCAGGTTTAATTGGTATTACTCTAAACCCTCGAAAAATAAGCGCTTTTTTCGCCGGCTAATAATTGCCAGAAAACTCTTTTTACTGAATATATTACTTTTCCCCGCAATCGTTAAGACATAAAAAAGTCAAAACATTTTATATTGAAATTATAAGCCCTATATGTTAGAATAATAACAACCCAGAACGTGGCGATGTTATATGTGTAATGATAATATTGCAATTTCAATATTGGAAACGCAGGCGTAGGGGCGCCCCTTGTGGGCGCCCTGAACAATGATGCGGGTGTCAAAAACGATAATAGGGCGGGCACAAGGCCCGCCCCTACGGTTCTAAATGGCTATAAAGTGTCGTGGTAACGCAAGGGGAGGCGTGTAGGAAATGGTATCGGGATATACAAATAAACATTTGCTTATAAAAAACACTATTAGCATTATGCTTTTAGCGGCATTCCTTATTGTGTTTACCCTTAGGGACGCGTGGGCCATCATGGAAACAGAGATTGCTCCGCATCTGACGGCCGTCCCTCAGAAAAAAGAAACACCCTCTTTTGATGTCGGAACCGTATCCATCCCCGCGGGCCTGGGTGTTGTCGAAGATTTCCATAACGCTGATCCGAATAGGACCGTGATACACATCCAGGACGCGCATTGTAATTATAACGCCCAGCATAAAATAGCTGAACTTATCGGATATCTCAGCAAAGAGTACGGGATAAATTCGATCAACCTGGAAGGCGGGAAGGGTCAATATGACCTTTCGGTCTTCCAGGGGATCCCCGACAGAAAAGTAAGAGAAAAAGTCGCCGATCAATTTGTCCGGGAAGGGCTTGTGAACGGCGCGGAATATTTCGCCGTATGCGGTCCGGGCCGGATCAAACTGTGGGGTGTGGAAAACGCGCGGCTGTATTTTAAGAACCTGGACGTGTACCGCAACTCACTCGAATACAAAGAAGAGGCGGATAAATACCTTGAAACCCTTAACCGGCGCTTGAACGGGCTTAAACGGCACATATTCTCGGATGAACTTATAAAGTTTGACAGAATATACGAGGGTTATAAGTCAGGGGAAATAGATATAAAGGACTATTTAAGGTACCTGACGGAAAAAGCGGACAGTGAAGGGATAAACGTCAAGGCTTTTCCGAACATGTATCTTTTGTGCCTTTCCCTGGAGGCGGAGGAGAAGATAGATTTCAAGCGGGCGGATGTTGAAAGGGACCTTTTGATAGGCTGCCTGCATGAGATACTGGCGGAAGTCGAACTTAAGGAACTTGTAACGGAAACGGTAAAATTCAGCCGAAAACTGATCTCTCCCGAGAGATTCTACGCGTATCTTATCAAAAAAGCCGGGTCCATAAACCTGGATATGGGCACTGTCCCGGAATTTCGGAAATATATCGCGTATGTCTCCACATACGGCGCGGTAGATAAGTCCGCGCTGATGAGGGAAATAGATGCCCTGGAAACCGGGATAAAGGGGACGCTTTACGGGAATGAGAAACAAAAAGAACTGGATATCCTGTCCAAGAACCTTACTTTGACACGGAGCCTGTTCAATGTCACCCTTACGAAATATGACTACGAGTACTATAAAAAACACAGGGCGTCGTTCGCTGTGAGTAAGTATGTTTCGTTCATAGCCCGGGAAGCGCCGGTTTATAGAATAACCCCGGACGTCGATGAAGATATAGATAAGCTCGACCGGTATCGGGATGAAATGTCCGGATTCTACGAGATCTCTTTTAAGAGGGATCAAGCCTTTCTGAAAAATATCAGATTCCCAAAAGTTAATTCACGAGCGACGATTTTAGTTACCGGCGGTTTTCACACGGAGAATCTCTTGCGGCTTTTCAGGGAGGAAGGGATATCTTATGTTTCGATCATCCCGGAGTTCGAGAATGAGAAGGGATACCGGTCGCCTTATTTTGAGTTACTGGGGACCGGCAGGAGCCCTCTGCTTGAGGCCGTTAGTGCAGGCATGTCCGGCATCGCCATACAAAGTATGCTGTCGGAGATGAAAGTGCCGGGAGGAGATAAAGAACTTTTTCGGCGTGCCAAAGAAGTGCTGGAAGCATTGGAAAAAGGCTGGGAGATCACCCTTGATACCGCTAACGGGTCCGTAACCTTTTCAAGAGGAAAA
>JBDRFA010000129.1:0-3385 GCA_043819235.1 Candidatus Omnitrophota bacterium
GGAAAAGAGGGGCGGAACCACCAAAACAAAGAGAAAAAATGGACATAGAACAATTGTGGGAAAGAGCGCAAAAAAAGACGGAAGTGGTAAGGGGCCGGGTGAAGGGACTGTCCACCTTTTCGGGCACTAAGGTCCCGTATATCTTTCTGGGAGAATCGGTAGTCAACGAGGGGCATACCGTGGTCAGGAAAGGGAAAGTCCTTATAGAAAGTCCGGTGATACTCCTGCCTGAAGACCTGCCCCAATTCGACGGGTTTAATTTCGAAGAGGAACTTCACATAAGCCAAGGGACTATGCAGATGTTCTTCCTGATGAGAGGGATAAGGTTCCCGTCGCTGAAATATAACAACACGATGGAAAAGCTTGAAGTGGAAGACCTGTCCCTGTCGCGAAGCGTCGAGAAATACAAGGAAAAGCTGGAGCGTAAAGAGAACGTCAATACGGTGCTTATCCTGGGGCCGGAGGATTGCTGGCAGTTCTCGGTCCTGATCTACATGGCCGAACTTGCCGGAAGGTGCGTAAGAAGCGACATTATGAGTATTATGGATAAATTGCGGGAGAAAGGAAAGAGATAAACGGGGTCATACAGCGCGTTAGTTTGGGGTATCCCAAAAGTCGGGTTATCCGGAAGAAAGGGAAAAAAATATGTGCGGGATCATAGGATATGTCGGGGGCAAGGACGCTGAAAAGATACTTATCAAAGGTATGTCCAGACTGGAATACCGGGGGTACGATTCAGCCGGTATCGCCGTTTTGAAGAACGGCGAATTGATCGTGAGAAAAAAACAGGGAAAACTTTCCGTCCTCGCCGAGGATCTTAAGAGGGAGCCGGTAAAAGGGAAGACGGGGATAGGGCACACCCGGTGGGCGACGCACGGCGTCCCCAACGACGTGAACGCGCATCCGCACGTAGACCATAAGGCGAATATAGCGGTCGTGCATAACGGGATCATCGAGAATTATCTGGAACTCAAGGAAAAACTCAAAGAGGACGGATACGTGTTCTCCTCGGAGACGGATAGCGAGGTGATAGCGCATCTTATCGGGCAAAATTACAAAGGGGACCTCTTGACGGCGGTCAAAGCGGCGGTCAAAAAACTGAAAGGTTCCTACGCGATAGCCGTAGTCCACAAAGGAGAGCCCGGCCGTATTGTCGGGGCCAGGCTGGACAGTCCGCTGATCGTCGGTGTCGGGGAAAAGGAGAACTTTCTGGCGAGCGATATCCCGGCGGTGCTGGAACATACGAAAAAAGTCATCTATCTGGAGAACGGGGAGACGGTAGATCTGTACGCCGATAAATACACGGTATACGGCACTGACGGCAAAGTTCTTGCTAAAACGCCTACGGAGATAAAATGGGACATCTCGCAGGCGGAGAAAATGGGGTATAAGCATTTCATGCTTAAAGAGATCTTCGAGCAGCCCGAAGTGATGCATAAAATACTTAAAAAAAGGATCAAAAAGGACAAGGTGGTGTTTGAAGCCTTAAAGATCCCGCCTGCCAGGTTCAAAAGCATAAAGAACATAGCCATAGTCGCGTGCGGGACGGCGTATCACGCGGGATTGACAGGGAAATACGTCATAGAAAAATACGCGAAAATACCGGTATGGGTGGACAATTCGAGTGAGTTCCGGTACAGGGACCCCCTTGTGGATAAAAATACCCTGGTCATAGTCATTTCTCAATCAGGAGAAACGGCGGATACCCTCGCGGCGCTCAGGGAAGCGAAAAAAAGGGGCGCCACGGTGCTGGCCATTTGCAACGTCCTGGGATCGTCGATAGCCAGGGAATCCGACGGGGTCATCTATACACACGCGGGCCCTGAGATAGCGGTCGCTTCCACCAAAGCTTATACCGCCCAGCTTATTATTTTGTATCTTTTGACCTATTATCTGGCGGACATAAGAGGAGAAGCCATCGACGGGAAGGCCAAGTATCTCAGGGAACTCAAGAAGATCCCCGCCGCCGCCGACAGGTTCCTCAAACAGTACCACACGAAGCAGAACACGATAGCGAAGGACGCCGCCGAGTTTCACAAGTATTATCTCGCGCGAAACAACAAGAGCTGCTTCCTTTATCTGGCGAGGAATATAAATTTCCCCAACGCGCTGGAGGGGGCGCTGAAGCTGAAAGAGATCTCTTATGTGAGCGCGGAAGGGTATCCCGCGGGGGAAATGAAACACGGCCCCATAGCGCTGATCGATGAAAACCCGTGGGTAGTGTGCATCGCCGTCAAGTCGGATACTCACGAGAAGATGCTCTCAAATATCCAGGAGATCAAAGCCAGGGGCGGGATCGTGATCGTGATCCTTTCGGAAGGCGACGACAAACTGCAGAGAAAGGACGCGAATTACATAATAGAGGTGCCGCGAGTCCCGGAAGTTTTTTCCCCGGCGCTTGTCGTGCTTCCGCTTCAGCTTTTGGCGTATCACGTGGCGGCCGAATTCGGATATGACATAGACCAGCCGAGAAACCTGGCGAAATCGGTAACGGTAGAGTGATTCGGTGCGGCGAGGGAACACCTGGCGTGGGTGTTCCCTGCGGGGACGTTCGATTTCCCCTGCGAGGAAATCGAACTCAGAAACCCCCTCGCGAATTCGCGTTTCGCGCGAATGCCATGCTCGCTCGGGTGTTTAATGCCCCTCCGGGAACACCCACGCCAGGTGTTCCCTCTGAAGGTGAGGGGGGGGGATTTGAAGGATAAGTGGGCGATTAGCTCAGCTGGTCTAGAGCGCTACCCTTACAAGGTAGATGTCGTAGGTTCGATCCCTACATCGCCCACCAGCATATTATGGACTATAGACTAAAGACCATAGACCATAGTCTGGGAACGATATAGGAGAGAAAGGGAAAGTTGAATAGGGAAACGGTCGCTTTAGCCGCGGGATGATAGTGTAACATATTGTGGGCACTTTCCCCGGTGTCATCCCGACCGAACTTTCCCCGATGTCATCCCGACCGAACGAAGTGAGTGGAGGGATCTAACGGAAGTTCTTAGACAGAATAAAAACAGGGCAGACACTAAAGGTTGTTAACCGTTGATAGAATATTGACGCGGTAGCGGCGCTATGATATAAGTATACTCGCATTTCAGGTGGGGCGGTAGCTCAGTTGGCTAGAGCATCGGACTGTCGATCCGAAGGTCGCGGGTTCGAACCCCGTCCGCCTCGCCAAAATCAAAAGCCTTTCTTCTCTTTATCGGGAAGAAAGGCTTTTGATTTTGACCCCGAGCAAAGGAGTGAAGCGACTGTGCCGAGGGGCCATCGGGGGGAAGGAACTAAATAGAAACCCGGGCACTTACCCGGGCTTCCTTTGAAACGGGAATTCTCCCTTTTGTTTTCCCGTTTTATCTGTAAAACATCCTTTGTCACCCCCGCGAAAGCG
>JBDRFA010000130.1:0-9584 GCA_043819235.1 Candidatus Omnitrophota bacterium
TCAGGTTTCTCAAACCCCTCGAAAAATAAGCGCTTCTTTCGCCAGCTAATCTATTACGGGCTTGCGCATGGATTTTTAGTGGGGTCTATCGGCTGCGGACGAGGAAAATCAGGGAGTTCTTCTTCTGGCTAAACGGTTACCCTTTACACCCCTTCACATTCTCCTTCGCCATAACAAGCAAAAGGAAATTCCTACTACATGAACTTACTTTCACTCTCATACTCTGTTTTTCCAATCCCGGCCTTGTCAAATTGCGATTTTAATGATATATTTAGTTAAAAATAACCAAATATAGAAACATATAGGATCCTATGAAGTTTATAGATATAAAAAATAAGTTGTCGAAAAACGACTTAATTGACATCCGGAATGTGATCAATCTCTTTGGTTCGATAGACCGCCGCCGTCTATATGAATGGCAAAAAAAGGGCTACCTGAAAAAACTTACCAATAATTTTTATATTTTCAGCGATGCTGAAATAGATGATCCTTTTATCCGGATGATCGGGAATAAAATATACAGCCCTTCTTATCTCGGTTTGGAGTCCGCTCTTTCTTGCTACGGGCTTATCCCCGAAGCTGTTTTCCAGATTACCAGCGTAACTTCGCGAAAAACCCGCAATATTAAAACTGATATTTCCAACTTTAATTATCGAACGATCCATAAGCGTCTTTTCTGGGGATATCAGTTAAATGCGGAAACCTCTCATGGTTTCTTCATTTCTGACCCCGAAAAAACAATATTAGATTATTTGTATCTGAATCCCCATTTAGATGACACAGGATCGCTTGAGGAGCTCAGGTTCAATCGGGGAATATTCAAAAGATCATTAAACGTTTTGAAATTAAAAAAGTACCTGCGCATATTTTCAAACAACCGCCTGTTAAGATCTTTAACCCGGCTCATGAGGGTGTTAGATGTTGAATTTTAATGACATACTGTCTTATTATCCCAAAAGACTCCAGGCTTTCAAGGAAAACATCCTTAAAGAATATTTGCAATACCAGATACTTAACATAATTTTTTCGACAGGATACAGCGATAAACTGGTCTTTCTTGGAGGAACCGCGATAAGAATAATCCACAACAGCACGAGATTTTCCGAGGATCTTGATTTCGACAACACGGGCCTCAGTAAAACCGATTTCGAAAAAGTATCTAAAACAATACAATATCAACTGGAACTGGATGGCTACAACGTTGAGATAGAGAATATCTTTAAAGGGGCTTTTCATTGTTATATAAAATTCCCGGGCCTTCTTTTCCAAAACGAATTATCCGGGCAAAAAAGAGAAAAGATCCTTATACAACTTGACGCTGAACCCCAGGAATACGCTTATCGGCCGGAAAAATACCTTCTGAATAAATTCGGGGTATTCCGGTACATAAATATTGTCCCCTTAAACCTGCTTCTGTCCCAGAAACTATGCGCTTGTCTTACGAGAAAAAGATCAAAGGGAAGGGATTTTTTCGACGTAGTATATCTGATGGGAAAAACCGAGCCTGACTATAAATTTCTGGAGGAACGTTTAAATATCAAAACAAAAAAAGAACTTATTAACAAGCTGAGAGAAAGATCTGCTGCACTTGATTTTAAAATACTCGCCCAGGACATCGAACCCTTTCTTTTTGACCCTGCCCAAAAAGACCGTGTCATTAAGTTCATGAGCTGGCTTGAAACAGCATAATTATGAAATATCAACTTTTTTCAGGCTAAACACAGCGTGACCCGTTTACGCTATACGTTGGCCGCTGAATATGTTATAATCACCGCACTATGACGACCTACAGATCAGGCTTTATAGCGATAGCGGGACAGCCGAATGTCGGGAAATCCACTCTTTTGAACGGATTTCTGAAGGAAAAGCTCGCTATTATAAGCAAGAAACCCGAAACTACGCGTGATAATATACGGGGTATACTTACGGAAAAAGACTGCCAGATCGTGTTCATCGACATGCCCGGCATACATAAACCGCATGACCTCCTGGGAAGGTTGATGCTCACGCGGGCCCAGTCTTCCCTGATGGAAGCCGATATAATACTTTTTCTTACGGAAAAACGCATCGCCTTCGATCAGGACGATAAACGGATACTGAACCGGCTCCCGAAAGCGGAAGAAGGTAAAAAGGTCATCCTGGTGGTCAATAAAGTGGACCGCGTTAAGGACAAAACGGTTCTCCTCCCTCTCATCGAGGAAGCCATGAAATTATACCCGTTCGAAGCTATCGTCCCCATGAGCGCCCTGAAAGAGAAAGACGTGGATAAGCTCCTTAAAGCGCTGAAACCGCTACTCCCCGAAGGACCGCAGTTATACCCGGAAGACCAGTACACCGACAGGACCGAAGAATTCCTGATCCAGGAGATGATCCGCGAAAAGATACTGGAATCGACTTTCGAGGAAGTCCCCCATTCCGTAGCCGTGGTCATAGACGAGATGAAAGAAAACCCCGAGCAGAAACGTTTTGACATATTCGTAACCATTTACGTGGAACGCACATCGCAAAAATCCATAATTATAGGCAAGAACGGCGAGATGATGAAAAAAATAGGACAACTGGCCCGCAAAGATATCGAGTCCCTCCTCTCAAGGCACGTATACCTCACCCTCTGGGTAAAAGTCCGAGAAAAATGGAAAAAAGACCCCGCCGCCCTCCGCGACCTGGGCTACTCCGACTAATACGGCTTTAACTTGATCAGTATTGTAGCTATAGCTCAAAACGAAAACATTTTTCTGATGGGACTGTTCACTCTTGCTCCGTACCGGGAGGATCCACACCGGGCGGAGGGGCCCGGGTAGGAGCAAGAGTGAACAGTCCCATCTCGGGTATCATCAGAAATAACAATACTAATCAGGTTTAAATGGTATTACTTGCTGCTTGACCCAATGAAATTTTTTGCGGATATATAAAGCGGATTGAGCGTAAACGCCCGGCAAAACTCTTTCTTCGCTTCGCCGATATTCCCCTTGAAAAAATATTTAACCGAACTCAGATAAACATCCCTCTCAGCGGCCTGGCCATAACACAGCATCCCGATGATCAGCATGAACCCCGCTGCCGCTATGCACATTTTTCCAAGAATACGCGTTAAATAATTGCGCCAGGAACTGACAAGGGGAGCCTTACACTCGGGACATTCTTTCCAGACCCCCTGCAGATACGACCGGCACGCGGTACAATATTTCGGATACCGTCCAAGAAACCCCCATGTTATCCTGTCTCCCGACACTGTGCCTCCTTTTGTTGAAATTCTTATACCTGAATTTACCTGCGGGCTATCAGCCTGAGGATGAATAACACCAGGAACAGCGGCACCAAGAGCGGTAACGCCCATATGAACAAAGTCAGCGACAGGACCACTATACCGGCAAGGATAATACCCGTTATAACAAAAGGGACGACACTGCCGCTCCGGAAAAACACGCGATCGCCGGAAACTCCTTCGTCTTTTTCGTCTTCGATTATCTCCACAGGGACTTCCCTGCCGTCGACTTCCGCCTTGAACCCATTGTTATTGCTCATAATTTTCCCCTCACAACCCCCGAATTCCATTATATCAAAGACGCCCCCCCCGGTCAAACAATATAACCAAAAAACTTCCAGGACACTTAACACGGTTGCGCCGCGAATGGGAACGGCTGTCACAGCAGGCTAGAAATTTTTTTTATATTTGACCACCACTTTATCCTCTGTTTCCGCCGTGGTATTGATCAATCCCTTCGGATCCTGCGAATTTTTCTCTCCTTCTACAGATATATTATCAGTCACATTATACTCCCCCCCGATAATGTGTTTCCCGCTACCCGCCGGAAGGCCCGCATTGACCTGCTGTTCGTAACCGTATTTCGCTTCCGTTTTTCCGTCTAAATTTTTCTTTATTTCAATGCCGGCGGCGCCTCCGGTATATTTAAAATCCACCTTGTCCACTCCAAGCCTCCCCGCCAGCTTGTCGCCTGATCCGCTGAAAATAAAATAATCTAAAAAATCCTTAACAATGTCCCCGGATATCCTGCCCTCTGAAACTGACCTCTCTACGCTCTCCCAGGTTTTCCCGGTAGCCAGAATAAGGAGGATCCTTTCCTGCGGCAGATACGGCGCCGATGAAAGCCGCATCTGCGGATTCCCCGCGGAGCCCTCAACTTCTATTCTTATCCTGTACCCGCCTATCGTGGAAGTTCCGTTTATATCCATCATCATACTGTCCGGGGCTCCCGAAAACGCGATCATGCTGTGTCTGAGATCGACAACTGTCCTGGGTCCGGTGATCTTTCCGCCTCTTATCACTATTTCACCTTTTATTTTTATCGGATCGCCGTAACTCTCTACACCGATGTTAAATATTACAGGGCTTTCCGAAACCGAAAATTTCTGCCTGGTGATCCTGCGTATGGTAAATTCTCCGGCGAACACAGGGTTATTCACCGTACCTGAAATAAAACAGGTAATGTCCCCTATATCGCCCTTGAGACCTGTCAGAAATATATTCACCGGCAGGAACGAAATTATATCATCGACACCGAGCTTATTTGAATATACCTCGATCTCCAACATACCCTTCTTTATGCTTCCATAAAAACCGATCGGGTCCGAATATGGCAGGATCATCTTGCCGTTATATATTTCAACCGTTATCTGCGGCAACAAAGAATGGATCTCTACCTTCTGGATGTTTATCCTGCTTTTATCAGGCAGAAAACCGAACCCGCTCATCTCCAGGTCCCTGAAGACCACCTTGCTGGACAATTCCCCTTCTATCGCGGCGGCAGTAATATTTCCTTTGCCAAAATACATATTTATCAGATATTCCGCCCCGCAAACCGCCCCCTGGCGCGTGAATAACAACCAATAAAAAAATATACAAGACCCGATGACCATTGTGATAATAACCGTCACAATAGCTATCCTGTTTATGGTATTTTTTCTCATCTTCTCCGCATTTTCCGCGCTATATAACGTACAAGCTATTCCGTCCCGCCAAATTCCTTTTGTACCTGCTCGTGCTCCCTCAGCGCGGCGTCAAGATCTTCATACAGGCGATCTATCACCGGCTTCAGCGCGTTAAGCTTTTTGGACGACTCCACGATCCTCCCGCCATCTTTTTCTTCGGAACTTTTAATAAGCTCTTCCGTCAGGGCGTCACGTTCTTTTTCCGAACGCCCGATCTTCTTTTCAAGATCCCTGACCCTGGCCTCAAGGGGCCCTATTCTTTCCCGGCGGAGGGCCGCCTTCACGGCGCGGGCTTTGCGTTCTTCTTTCCTGTTCGCCACCTGCCGGAACCCCTCGCCTTTTTCATCCCTGTTCATCCGCGGGTCTTCCTTCCCGAGTGGGCCTGACCCCTCCCACCCGACCTGGTCCAGGAACTCGGAATAATTCCCGGGAAAAACCCTTGCCCGGTCCTCGCTGAATATAACAAGCTTTGTGGCCACTTTATGCAGAAAATACTCGTCATGCGTGACCACTATCGCCGCTCCTTCATATTCCTGTACAGCCTCGAACAGCGCGGAACACGATTCCATGTCCAGATGATGCGTAGGTTCGTCAAGGATGAGAAGGTTTGACGGGAAAAGAAGCGTTTTCGCAAGAAGTACCCTGCTCCTTTCTCCTCCGGAAAGCACCGATATCCTCTTGAGGGCGTTGTCGCCCGGGAACATCATCGCCCCGCATATGTTCCTCACCTCGGTCCTGTTCTTGCCCGGATGCGCCGAAAATATCTCATCCTCAACGGTCATGTTATCGTTGAGTTTCGCGGTATTCCCCTGCTCATAATACGCCATCACGGCCCCGGGGTTGGACTTTATCGTCCCTTCGACGGGCGCGAGGGCCCCGGCAAGTATCCTGGCCAGAGTGGTCTTCCCCTTCCCGTTGGCGCCGGCCACGCATATTTTGTCGCCTCTCTGTACGGTAAGGCTGAGATCATCTATCAGATAAGGTTTCCCGCCGTCATAGGAAAACGCTACCCCTTTGGCCTCCATCACTACCGGCGGCCGGAAAGACACCTGGTTGAACGAAAAGGAAAGCGTCCTTATATTGTCCAGTTTGTCTATCCGCCCCATCCTGCCCAGCGTCTTGATACTCGACTGGACCGACTTCGCCCTGCGCGCCTTGGCCCTGAAACTCGAAATATACTCCTCTATCTGTTTACGCTTCTTCCCTTCGTTGATGCGCCTCTTCTCATGTACCTCCTCTTCCCTGCCGATAGAGGAATAATATTTACCCGTCGCCCCCTCCATTTTCCTTATCTTCGTCCTGTGTATGCCGACAATATGGGTAACGACACTGTCCATGAAATTCCTGTCGTGGCTGACGATAATGAACTCGCCTTTCCAGACCTTAAGGAACTTTTCAAGCCAGCGTATCGAAATGATATCGAGAAAATTGGTAGGTTCATCCAGGAGGAGCATGTCCGGCTCGGACACCAGCACTTTCGCCAGCTCTATCCTCATCTGGTACCCGCCGGAGAAAACAGCCGGCGGCCTCGCGAGGTCCTCGTCCCTGAACCCCAGCCCCGTAAGTATTTTTTTGACCTTCCAGGTCTCTTCCTTACGGCCTTCAGGCAGGCCTTTACAGGCTTCGGCAAGCACGCTCTCGGCGGTAAAGCTGATGATCTGACGAAGATATCCTATACTGTAATTGTTCGGTATGGCAATACATCCCTCTACGGTCTCCTCCTCACCGGTCATCATCCTGAGAAGTGTGGATTTCCCGTGCCCGTTCCGCCCTACGAGGCCTATACGTTCTCCGGGAAGTATCGTAAATGAGGCGTCCTCAAAAAGAAGCTGATCCCCGTATCTCTTGGTGAGGTCATGTATCTCGATCATGTCATCAGCTTCCCGGAATACCGCCTGATAACTCCCATGAACTCTTCGGCGTACATCTCCAGTTTGCTTTCTCCCACCCCGAAGATATCCGCGAAATTTTCACGGGTCACGGGTTTTTGCACGGCCATGTCTTTAAGAGAATTGTCGCCGAAAACGATATACGCCGGAACGCCTTTCTTCCGGGCGAGTTCGGCGCGTTTTTCGCGCAAAAGCCCGAAGAGTTCCCTGTCCACGCCCTGCCACTCTTTTTCTTTCTTCTCTTTGCGTTTTTTTTCAACGGCTTTCTTCTTTTCGGCCAGCACCGGTTTCGCGAGTGTCGGCACCTGAAGGCCCCGGATCACTTCCCTGCCGGGAGGCGTGACATGAAGGGTGGAATATTCCGGGTCCCTCTTCAGAAAACCCTGCCCTGCCATCTGTTCTATCATGTAACGGATGAACACGGCCGAACTGTCCGGCATCGCGCCGAAAGTTTTAACGCGCCGGTGGCCCATGCTCTCCACCTTAACGGTCGCGGTCCCTTTAAGGACATCCGCGATATGCCCGGCGCCGAAAGAATACCCCGACATCCCCTTTATCTCATCGACGCATAAAAGGATATTCCTTCCTACGTCGAGCGGGTCCTCTACCATATCAAGCTCGTTCAGGCAGTAATCGCAGGCCGTACAGGAAACCTTTCCGTACTCCTGCCCGAAATAATCCGTAAGCACCTTATGGCGGCATTGCGGCCGGCTGCAGAAATTGTACATCGCCTTAAGTTTCTCCGTCATGACCTCCCTGTGCGCGGACTCCTCAAGAAAATATTCCCACAACCTGAAATCATTGCCGCCGTAAAACATATAACAGTGTGAAGGAAGCCCGTCACGCCCGGCGCGGCCCGTTTCCTGATGATAATGCTCTATGCTCTTAGGCATCCCCGCGTGGATCACGAACCGTATGTTGGACCTGTCTATCCCCATGCCGAAGGCCACGGTCGCCACGATTATGTCCACCTCTTCACGTATGAACTTATCCTGGTTAACGTGCCTCACCTCATCCGAAAGGCCCGCGTGGTACGGCAGGTTCTTGAAACCGTGCGCGTTAAGTTTTTCCGAAACTGAATCCACATCCTTGCGGCGCAGGCAGTATATGATGCCGGACTCAAGCGGATGTTTCACGAGAACATTCCCGATCTGGGACATGACCTGAGTGCGCGGCGTAACATGATATGTAAGGTTGGGCCGGTCTATCTGCCCGATGAAAAGACGCGTCCGGTCCAGTTTCAACTGCTCCGTTATATCTTCCTGCACTTCTTTAGTGGCCGTGGCCGTGAAAGCGTGAACGTTCACCTCGGGGAATGCTTCCTTTATAAACCCGAGGTTACGGTAATCCGCCCTGAAATCATGTCCCCAGTGGCTTATACAATGCGCCTCGTCTATCACAAAGAAAGAAACGGCGGCCGCCCGGAGCAGGTCCATCATCGGTTCCGTCTGGAGGCGTTCCGGCGACAGGTACAAAAGCTTGACCTCGCCCTTCCGGACACGGGCGGCTATTTCACGCTGCCCCGGTACGGACATGCTGGAATTAAGGCATTCCGCGCTTATCCCCATATCCTTAAGGCCGTCCACCTGGTCTTTCATGAGCGAGATCAGCGGCGATATGACCACGGCCATACCGTCCATAAGAAGAGCTGGCAGCTGAAAACACAGCGATTTCCCCCCGCCGGTAGGCAGCATGGTCAGGCTGTCCCTTTTCTCGAGCACGGAAAGTATCGTTTCCTCCTGTAAAGGCAGGAAAGCCGTATACCCCCAGTACCGTCTCAGTTCAGCGCGTATCTGTTCATGTATTTCCTGTGTTTTCATGGATAAGTATCTTTCTCTCTGGATATGAGACAACAAAAAGCGGAAAATTCTTTCATGTACCCTTAAAAAAATACCAGGGATCCATGCCGGGACAGAGCGGGCGTCGTTATTTTCTGAACAGTACAAGGGTTTTTTCGTTGTCGCTCGTATTCAGGATTATCCTTGAAGGGCATCCGGCTTCGCATGTCGTCCCGAACAGGAATTTGATATCGACACCGTTGGACGCGAGCCTCTCCGTTATCAGCTTCAAGGCGCCGGCTTTATTCTCAGCTTCCACCACAACAACCTCATGTTCCTCGACCGGGCCGTACCCTTTTTTCTTAAGGGCGTCGACCGCGCGGCGCGTGTCATCCGTCACCATCATTATTCGCGCGGCATTGTCCTCCGTCACGTATCCGGCGACCGCTTCGATATTTATCCCGTGTTCCGCCGTTATTTTCGTTATATCCGCCATAATCCCGATCTTGTTGGCCGCGGTTACGATAATTCTCCTGCCAAGGCTCACTTTACATTCCATATCAGCCTCCTTGTTTTGTCACGCCCTTCCATATCTTATCCCGGATCTTGGGTTTATCGATTCCAGCGCTTTATCCGGCTCTTTCCACTGCCGCTGCCGCTACTGCCGCTGCCATGGCGAGACCCGCTGCCATGGCGGGACCCGCTGCCGTGGCGGGACCCGAACGACTTTTTCGGCCCATCGTCAGGCCTGTCTTTCGGGACTTTCGAAATATCGGGAAGTTCCGGAAGCTTTGAAACAGGCAGTTCCACGTTGATCAGTTTCTCTATACTGGTTACCTCTTTACCCTGCTCGGGCGTCGCGAAAGAGATGGCGCGCCCTTCGTGGCCGGCGCGGCCCGTACGGCCTATACGGTGCACGTATTGTTCGATATCGTCAGGGAGGTCGTAATTGAGGACCAGTTCTATC
>JBDRFA010000131.1:0-12179 GCA_043819235.1 Candidatus Omnitrophota bacterium
CGAACGATTCCATCCGTTCATCAAAATTGGGACATCAATGTCAGTTGGGTTTAAATGGCCTGAGCAGAAACATCAAGGAGTTCTTCCGTGGGCTAAACTGTTACCTTTTTTCCTTTGGAGTCACTTAAACACGCCTATTCCCCATCTCAATTGTGGGCCGAATTCCGGTAAACGTACCATAATTGTGATAAAATATGGAAAAAATACCACAATAGCAGTAAAAACAACAACAAACCACCCACCTCGCCCAATAGTGAAATCAATAAAATGTCAGAAAAGAGGGTAAAATTTGGCAAAAATGCGCTATTATTGTGTATCCCGCAAATTGTTTCCATAAAAATGTAGGGGCACGGCGCGCCGTGCGAGCTTGCGAAGGCGCAAGAAGAGAGTGTCAGAGTGGCAGAGTATCAGAGTGTCAGAGGGTAAAAAGAAAACGCAACAGATGCAACACAGCGGCACATAGCATGCAGCGTTTTAAAGAGAAACTAGCGGTACTTAACGGCACTTATTTACGAATAGAAAAATACAACGGTACTGATGCAAGAAAACAAGACAAAACGCTTGACTGGGCATATGCAGAATGACCAAACGACCACGAACCAAACGGACACCGTGCAAGCCCGCGAAGGCGATAAGGAAGGTGCCCGGCCCCCGCGGGAATGCTTGAAAAGCATTCCCAGTGATCGAATATCCGAGTTTATACCGCGTAAATATTCGATCACAACCAATATAAGAAAAAGCTCCCGAAGCGAATACCGCCCCGAGAGCTTTTATATATTTATGGTTAAAGGGACGGACACCGTGCGAGCCCGCGAAGGCGATAAGGAAGGTGCCCGCCCCCCGCGGGAATGCTTAAAAAGCATTCCCAGTGATCGAATATCCGAGTTTATACCGCGTAAATATTCGATCACAACCAATATAAGAAAAAGCTCCCGAAGCGAATACCGCCCTGGGAGTATTTATATATCTATTGTTAAAGGGGCGGACACCGTGCGAGTTTACGAAGGCGATAAGGAAGGTGCCCGGCCCCCGCGGGAATGCTTGAAAAGCATTCCCAGTGATCGAATATCCGGGTCTATACCGCGTAAATATTCGATCACAACCAATATAAGAAAAAGCTCCCGAAGCGAATACCGCCCTGGGAGCTTTTTCTTATATTGGTTGCGGGGGACGGAATCGAACCGCCGACCTTGAGGTTATGAGCCTCACGAGCTACCCCTGCTCCACCCCGCGTCAAAATGATGCATGTTGATAAGTGCAGATTATAACAAATATGTGTTACAGTGGCAAGGGCTATTTCGGATTACAACTGAATTGACAGGCGATATTATATATGTTATAAAAAATAGCTAACCAGGGGTAAAATATATATTTCAACTTACACGGGAGAGAGCCATGATAGAAAGATATACCAGGCCCGAAATGGCGAAAATATGGACGGATGAGAACAAGTTCCGGAAGATGCTGGACATTGAAATACTGGCATGTGAAGCGTTTGCCGAGCAGGGGATCATGCCGAAAGAGGCGGTTAAAGTAATAAAAGATAAAGCGGCTTTCGATGTTAAACGGATAAACGAGATCGAGGCCAGGACGCACCATGACGTGGTAGCGTTCATAACGGACGTGTCCGAGCATATCGGGGAAGAGGCCAAATACCTGCATTTCGGGCTGACCTCAAGCGACGTTCTGGATACGGGGCTTTCCGTCATGATGGCCGAAGCGGCGGACATACTTATAAAAGGCGCTGAAGCGCTTAAAGAGGCCTTGAAAGCGAAGGCGCTGAAATATAAGATGACGCCGATGATGGGGCGTTCACACGGCGTACACGCCGAGCCCTTATCCTTCGGACTGAAAATGGCGCTTTTTTACAAAGAGATGGAACGCAATATCAAACGCCTGAGGGACGCCCGGGAAACCATCGCCGTGGGCAAAATCTCGGGCTCCGTCGGGACGTTCGCCAATGTGGACCCGTTCGTGGAAGAATATGTGTGCGGAAAACTGGGGCTTAAGAGCGCGGGGATATCCAGCCAGGTATTGCAGAGGGACAGGCACGCCCAGTACCTTAACGCGATAGCCATCGTCGGCGCGACCCTTGAGAAAATAGCGATCGAGATCAGGGGCCTCCAGAAAACGGAGATCGGAGAAGTTCAGGAAGGGTTCGCGAAAGGCCAGACAGGGTCTTCCAGTATGCCGCATAAAAAGAACCCCATCATATGCGAGCGTATAACGGGCCTTGCCCGGGTACTCAGGGGGAACGCCATGGCGGCGTTAGAGAACGTGGCCCTGTGGCATGAACGCGATATTTCGCATTCGTCCGTAGAGCGTATAATCATACCGGATTCCACGATACTTCTCGATTATATGCTGGACAAGGCTGCGGCGCTTATTACCAACCTCGTTGTCAACGAGGGCCGCATGCTTGAGAATATCGGCGCCACTAAAGGGGTTATATATTCCCAGCGCCTTCTTCTCGAGCTTATCAGGAAAGGCGCCACGCGCATGGACGCGTACGATACCGTACAGGCGATATCGCTGGAACATTACGAAAAAGGCGGCCAGTTCAAAGACCGTGTCATGGAAAATAAGAAGGTCCAGAAATACCTGAGCAAAGCGGAAATAGAAGATTGTTTCGAGCTAGGGTACCACCTGAAGCATGTGGATAAGGTGTTCAGGAACATAGGGCTGGGGCAAAACGCTTGACCGTACTTACTGAACTGAAGGAAAGAAAATGCCTAAACTAACATATAAAAAATCCGGCGTGGATATAGACAAGGCGAACAGCCTGATAAAAAATATCAGAAAGATCGTTGATACTGCCAGGGTCAAAGGGAGCATGGATTCCATAGGCGGGTTCGGCGGTTTCTTCGACCCGTCCGGCTACGGGATAAAGGATCCGCTTCTTGTCGCGTCCACCGATGGAGTGGGGACGAAACTTAAGATCGCCCGGATCGCGGGCAGGCATGATACCATCGGCATAGACCTTGTGGCAATGAGCGTTAACGATATCCTTTGTTCGGGGGCCAGGCCGTTGTTTTTCCTCGATTATTTCGCGTGCGGAAAACTGGACGGGAAGATATGGACCGATGTTCTCAAGGGCATAGTCAAAGGATGCCGGGATGCCGGGTGCGCCCTGCTGGGCGGAGAAACGGCGGAGATGCCCGGCATGTACGGGAAAGGCGATTATGACCTGGCGGGCTTCGCCGTGGGCATACAGGACCGGAAAAAGATCATCGACGGCAAAAAGATCCGGCCGGGCGACGCGCTTCTCGGCATAGCTTCAAGCGGTCTCCATTCGAACGGCTATTCCCTGGTGCGGAAGGTCTTTTCGGAGGCCGAGATCAGGAAAGAGCACGGGCTTTTCCTGAAGCCGACCGTTATTTACGTGAAACCGTTCCTTGAGGTTGCCCGGAAAGTGACGATAAAAGGCGCGGCGCATATAACGGGCGGAGGATTTTATGATAACGTACCCAGGATGTTCCCCCCGGGGGCCGGAGCGGTTATCCGGAAAGGAAGCTGGAAGATGCCCGCGGTGTTCAAAAAGATATCCGGGAAAGCCTCGATAAGAGAAGAGGAGCTTTACAGGACGTTCAACATGGGGATAGGCATGGTCATGGCGCTCTCCCCGAAAGACGCCGTAAAGGCCCGGGAGATACTGCGGGCACGGTTCAGGATGGACAGCTGGGTGATCGGCGAAGTCGTTAAGGGGAAACGGGAAGTAGTGATGGAAGAGGGAGATGCAGGGGCACGGCGCGCCGTGCCCCTACTCGGGACAGGCGGAGGATAGGTGAATATACTTGTTATAGGTTCCGGCGGGAGAGAACACGCTATGTGCTGGAAATTGCGGCAAAGCCCGTCAGTGACGGACATCTATTGTGCCCCCGGCAACGGCGGTACGGCCGGCGTGGCGATGAATGCGGTACTGGATGTTACCGATCACCAGAAAGTAATAGCTTTCTGCCGGGAGAAAAATATCGAACTGGTCGTCGTCGGCCCGGAAGGGCCGCTTGCCGTAGGTATAGCCGACGACCTGGAAGACGCCCGGATCAAGGTATTCGGGCCCTCATATGCCGCGGCGCGCCTTGAATCCAGTAAAATATTCGCCAAAGAGCTTATGGGTACGTACAATATCCCGACGGCCGTTTTCCGCGTGTTCGACGAATTTGAAAAGGCGAAGGCGTATATATGCGCCGGAAAAACCCCGGTAGTGATAAAAGCGTACGGCCTCGCCGCGGGGAAAGGTGTAGTGGTGGCGCAGACGGTTGAAGAAGCCGTTAAGGCGGCGGAGGATATGCTTGTTAATAAAGAATACGGTACGGCGGGAAAAAGGATCATCGTCGAGGAGTACCTCGAAGGCGAAGAAGTCTCAATGCTGGTGGTGACCGACGGTAAGAACATCATTCCCCTGGCGGCAAGCCAGGACCATAAACGTGTGTATGACGGGGACAACGGCCCCAATACCGGAGGTATGGGAGCTTATTCGCCCGCTCCGGTCGTGGACGCAAACCTCTTGCGGGAGATCATGGGCACTATCATCGAGCCGACCATAGCCGCGCTGCGGAAAAATAATATCGTCTATAAGGGTGTTCTTTACTTCGGCATCATGGTCACTTGTTCCGGCCCTAAACTTCTTGAGTATAACGTACGGTTCGGGGATCCCGAAACGCAGGTGATACTTCCCCGGATGAAGTCTGACCTCGCGGAACTTATGATGGCGGCCGCGCGGGGAGATCTTTCCGGGGCGAAAGTAGAATGGGATGACCGGAGTTATGTATGCGTTGTCCTTGCTTCGGGGGGGTATCCGGGCGGGTATGAAAAAGGGAAGATCATAACGGGATGCGGAGAAGCCGCCGCGGAGAGGGCCGTAGTGTTCCACGCGGGCACGGCAAACGCGGACGGCAACCTGGTAACATCCGGAGGGCGAGTACTGAACGTGGTCGCCTCGGGCAAAGATATAGTGGAAGCCGTGGAGAACACATACCGGGCCGTAGAAAAGATACATTTCGACGGCATGCATTACCGCACAGACATCGCGTATAGAGCTATAGCGCGGGTAAGGGATTAAGTGTCTGATACGGAACGGAAACACCCACGTCAGGTGTTTCCGCCGAAGACAGTTTAGTTTAATATGGTTATATCCGAATGAGGATGGCCGCTATACTCCGTACGGGGGAGGATCCACACCGGGCGGAGGGGCCCCCGGTAGGAGTGTAGCGGTCGTCCTCATTCGGATGTCGGGATTGGGAGGAAAAGGTATGAAGAAAAAACCGGTAGTAAGCATAGTCATGGGAAGCGATTCGGACCTTCCCGTAATGTCGGAGACGGGGGAGACCCTGAAAAAATTCGGGATCGCTTATGAGATACGGATATCTTCCGCGCACAGGTCCCGGATGAGACCGCCGCGTTCGCGAAGGCCGCGAAAAAAAGGGGCGTAAAGGTGATAATTGCCGCCGCCGGAGGCGCGGCGCATCTGGCCGGCGTCGTGGCCGCGCATACGGTCCTTCCTGTCATAGGCGTGCCGATGGATACGAAACTGGACGGTCTGGATTCGCTTCTATCAACGGTCCAGATGCCCGCGGGTATACCCGTAGCGACCGTGGCCATAGGAAAGCCCGGAGCGGTCAACGCGGCCATACTCGCCGCCCGCATACTCGGCGTGGGTAACGCGGCTATCGCGAAGAAATTGGAAGAGCATAAAAAAGAACTGGTCCGAAAGATAGCCGGAAAGAACCGGAAGATACTGAAATCTAACATCTGAAACCTGAAACCCGACATGAAGAATGCAAAACACGTACTTTTTGTTTGTACCGGGAACAGCTGCCGCAGTATAATGGCGGAAGCGTATCTGAAAAAACGCGCGAAAGAAGAAGGGCTGTCGATAGAGGTCATGTCCGCGGGGACTTACGGGATGGAAGGCATGATGCTTCCCCAGGAAACCGTACAGATCCTCAGGAAAGAAAGTATCGACCCGGCCGGATACGGCTCTAAACCGATCACGGCGAAACTTATCTTATGGGCGGATATAATACTTGTCATGGAACCCGCTCACAGGAGCAGGATCATTGAAAAGGACGCGGAAGCTGCCGGGAAAACTTATTTGCTGGGAGACTTCAACAAAGCGGACGGGATCCTGGCCATACCCGATCCTATCGGCAGGCCGCTTGCTTTTTACAGGACGTCGTTCAACCTTATCAAAAGGTCAATAGAGGGGTTTATGGTATGGTTAAAAAAATAGCCGTAGGCTCGGACCATGGCGGGTTCGCGCTGAAAGAGATGGTCAAAAAAACGATAACCGGATGCGGCGGAAAGGTCGAGGATGTGGGGACGCGGTCGGATGAGCCGTGCGACTATCCGGCGTTCGGGTTCAAGGCGGCCGCAAAAGTGGCGGAAGGCAAAGCCTCCGGCGCGGTCATTATCTGCAAAACGGGCATAGGGATGGCGATAGTGGCGAATAAGCTCCCGGGAGTCCGGGCGGGGGTATGCAATTCCACGGCGGACGCTTTAACCGCGCGACAGCATAACGATGTCAATGTCCTGGTACTGGCGGCGTCAAAAGTGAGCGGTAAAAAAGCCGGAGAGATAGTAAAGGTATGGATGCGGACAAAGGCGCTCAAAGGGCGGCACGCCAGGCGGGTAAGGCAGATCAGGGAGTTGGAGAAAAAACTTTCATGTGTTCCCCGCTTTCGCGGGGATGACTTTAACGAGGAATAGGTATCGTCCCGCTTTCGCGGGGATGACTTTGACAAGGGAAAGGAAGACAGATGAAGCATTTGAAAGATATGGATCCCGAGATATTTCGGGCTGTACTGGACGAGACGAAAAGGCAGAATGAGGGCATCGAGCTGATAGCCAGCGAGAATTTCGCGAGCCGGGCGGTAATGGGCGCGGTTTCCTCGGCCATGACGAACAAATACGCCGAAGGGTACCCACACGCGCGGTACTACGGAGGGTGTGAATTCGTGGATAAAGCCGAAGACATAGCTATCGAACGGGCAAAAAGGCTTTTTGGCGCGGAACACGTGAACGTCCAGCCGCATTCCGGTTCACAGGCGAACATGGCGGTCTATTTCGCGATGTTGAAACCCGGGGATACGGTAATGGCGATGGACCTGGCTTGCGGCGGACACCTGACGCACGGGCACCGCCTGAATTTTTCCGGAAAATTCTTTAACATGGCGTTCTACGGCGTGAGCAGGAAGACCGAAACTCTGGATTTCGAAGAGATAAAGAAAAAGGCGATGGAACACCGTCCGAAAATGATCATAGCGGGGGCCTCGGCGTATCCCCGTGTGATCGATTTCGCGAAATTCCGGGAAATATGCGACATGGTGGGCGCGATACTTATGGTGGACATGGCGCACATCGCCGGGCTGGTCGCGACCGGCCTTCATCCCAGCCCCGTCCCCGTGTCGGAATTCGTTACCACGACGACGCATAAGACGTTAAGAGGGCCGCGCGGCGGCATGATCATGTGCAGGCAGGAATTCGCGAAAAAGATAAATACGGAGGTGTTCCCCGGCATCCAGGGAGGACCGCTCATGCACGTGATCGCGGCTAAAGCGGTGGCGCTCAAAGAAGCGCTGGACCCGGGCTTTAAGGGATATCAGCAAAATGTCGTGAAGAACGCCGGACGTTTTTCGGGAGAACTTAAGTCCAGGGGGTACAGGATAGTTTCGGGCGGTACGGATAACCATTTATTTCTTGTCGACCTGTCTGACAAAAGGATCACCGGCAAGGAAGCGGAGATATGCCTGGACAAAGCGGGGATAACCGTGAACAAGAACCTTATCCCGTTCGATGAAAAAACCCCGTTCGTTACCAGCGGTATACGCGTAGGTACCCCGGCAGCCACGACCAGGGGCATGGTGGAAAAAGATATGGTGATCGTGGCCGGTTTCATGGACGACGCGCTTAAGTCCTGCGGGGACGACGCCCGGCTCGGCGTTATACGGGAAAAGGTGAGAGAGTTCCTTAAAGCCTTTCCGCTGTACAAGAACTGGATAGACGAGATGAAATCGTATGAATAACGACCGGGACTGTTCCCTATGCTCCTACCCGGGCCCCTCCGCCCGGCGTGGATCCTCCCGGTACGGAGCATAGGGAACAGTCCCGGTCGTCCGATAAGCGGGGTGGGGGAGTGAAGAAAAATATGACGATGAAAAAACCGAGATCGGGAACGAAACGGCCCTCGTGGGATGAGTATTTTATGGGGATAGCGGCGCTTGTGGCCGGACGGTCGACGTGTCTCAGGAGACAGGTCGGCGCGGTCGCCGTCAAGAACAAGCAGATACTGGCGACCGGGTATAACGGCGCTCCTACGGGGGTCACGCATTGTGAGGACACAGGGTGCCTGCGGGAAAAACTCGGCGTTCCCTCGGGCGAACGGCACGAATTATGCCGCGCGCTTCATGCCGAACAGAACGCTTTCCTGCAGGCCGCGCGGCACGGCGTATCCCTGGACGGGGCCACGCTGTACAGCACTACCCAGCCATGCAGCATCTGCGCGAAGATGATCATAAACGCAGGGATAAAGAAGATCGTTATCGCGGGTGAGTATCCCGACGCGTTCGCGCGGCAGTTCCTGAAGGAAGCCGATATCAAAACGGTGGTGATGAGAGCATGAGATGCCCCGGATGCAAAAGTATGGAGGATAAGGTAATAGATTCCCGTATGAGCGGCGAAGGCTTGAGCATAAGGCGCCGCCGTGAATGCCTTAAATGCGGGAAACGGTTCACCACGTACGAATATGTGGAAAAAGCCCCGCTCATGATCGTCAAGAGGGACGGCAGCCGTAAAAGGTTCGACCGTGAAAAGATCAAAACGGGCATCATGAAAGCCTGCGAGAAACGCCCCGTCAGCATGGACAAGATCGAGGAGATCGTCGAAAAGATAGAAAGGGATCTTATGAAAAAAGCCGACACCGAGATGAAATCGACGGTGATAGGGAACATGGTGATGGAAGAACTGTACCAGCTCGACGAAGTCGCGTATGTCCGTTTCGCCTCGGTCTACCGTCGTTTCAAAGACGTATCACATTTCCTCAAAGAACTGAACAAATTCCTTGAATGATACTAATTAAACCTGATTGGTATTGTTATTTCTAATGACAACCGAGATGGGACTGTTCCCTATGCTCCTACCAGGGCCCCTCCGCCCGGTGTGGATCCTCCCTGTACGGAGCATAGGGAACAGTCCCATCATAAAAATGTTTTCGGTTCCCGGTGCTTACGATTCACCATTCACCATAAACTATTCACGGATCAAGCTGCCCCTTCGGGAACACCCACACCAGGTATCCCCGACAGTCTTTTGAGTTTTGTGCGAAACGTATTACTTCCGAGAGCTAATCTATTACCAAAACAGAAGGAATTATCAAATATGTCCGGGAAGCAGTGATAAACATAAATGGTATCAGGATAGCCTTCGTATATGGATCCTTCGCGAAGGGTGATGAAAGAAAAGACAGTGATATAGACTTGTTTTTAATAGGAGACGATATTGACGATGATAATTTAATAAGTACTATTAGTGGACTGGAGAAAGAATTGTTCCGGGAAGTCAATTACACGGCATACACAGAAAATGAATATAAAAAAGAAAAACAGAAAAAAGATTCTTTTGTAGCTGAGGTGATAAAAGGAAAAAAATTATTTATAAAGGGGACAGCAAATGAACTCTAATAAATTTTTAAATGAATATTTAGAAAAGAAGCTCATTAAACGGGAAAAGATAGGAGTAGGTCAGATAGAGAAGTTGATCCATGAGAAAAAACCGTAATAAATTTATCTATGAACCATGGAAACTGAATCTTTCAAATACAGACGCGAAGAACGCCTTAATTTCGGCAACTAAGTTTATTCAGATTACCAAAAAAGTGATTAGGAAAGAAAACCCACAACAACATTTCGAGTTTTAAACAAAAAAGGGTGACCCCCGCTCCGCCGTGATCACCCAAAAACCAAAAATAGCTATATCATCAATATTATCACAAGCTTTAGGATAGTCAAGCATCCATTAGTTCGAGACCTACCTGGTAGCCTTTGAAAAAAAGAAAGGTAGTTGACAGAACCTGTATCTTTTGATAAATTACAGTTGTTTTAGAAAGAGGTTAGTGGAAGATTAAACGAGAACTTCTGAGTTCCGGAGTTGTCAAATAATAAGCCAACGTTAAATTGCATGTTTTCTTTGTGGAGAAAGCGGCAGTTGATGTTGGTTTTTGTTTTACAGTAAACATTTCTTAAAAAAAAAAGGAGAGGTAAATAATGGGAAATTCTTATTTAGAGAGTCTAAAAGCAAGGCTCGACGAGAAAAACTACCGCAATTTAACGGCTATCCGAAATGAACGTTTGCACGAATATATAGCCGATGCCATTGAACTGTGTGAACCCGATTCGGTATGGATCAGCACGGATTCAGATGAAGATATTGAATATACGCGGCAGATGTCAGTAAAGCTTGGAGAGGAAAAGGCCTTGAATATCTCAGGGCATACTATTCATTTTGATGGACCGGAAGATCAGGGGAGGGATCGTGAAGTAACGAAATATTTGGTCCCCCGGAACGAAACACTCAGTGCTGCTCTTAATCAAATGGACCGCGAAGAAGGGCTCAAAGAGGTTAAAGGTCTAATGAGAGGAGCGATGAAAGGCCGAACGATGATAGTGCGCTTTATGACACTCGGACCAAGTAATTCCGCCTTCAGTATTCCATGTGTTGAGTGTACTGATTCTTTTTACGTATCGCATAGCCTGAATCTTCTGTATCGTTTGGGATACGAAGAATTCAAGAGACTGGGAGAAAGTGCGCAGTTTTTCGCGATATTGCATTCTTGCGGCAAAGTGGATAAAAGGATGGTTAGCGTCGAAGTAGACAAAAAACGTATATACATAGATTACACCAAAGACGCTGTTTTCAGTGTTAATACACAATATGCGGGTAATACTGTAGGGCTTAAGAAGCTGGCCTTAAGATTGGCGATCCGCAAGGCCGACCATGAAGGATGGCTGGCAGAGCATATGTTCCTCACGGGAGTGAAAGGAAAGAATGGGCGTAAAACATATTTAGCAGGGGCCTTTCCCAGCGCTTGCGGGAAAACATCAACAGCAATGCTGCAGGGAGAAACGATCCTTGGAGACGATATAGCGTATTTTCGCGCAGAGAATGGACGTTGTATGGCAGCTAATGCGGAGTCAGGCATATTCGGAATTATTCAGAATGTGAATGCCAAAGATGATCCATCTATTTGGGAGGTTATTAACAATCCAGGCGAAGTGATCTTCTCAAATATTCTTGTGAATACTGAAAAACCATACTGGCTAGGGATGGGGTGTGACGTTCCGGATAAAGGCGAGAATTTCTCCGGTGAATGGTATAAAGGCAAAAAGGATTCAAAGGGAGCAGACATAGCATGCGCTCACAAGAACGCGCGCTATGCGGTAACTTTGAAGGCGCTTTCAAATTGTGATCCGGAATTGAACAATCCTGAAGGAGTTGAACTTTCGGGAATAATCTATGGCGGGCGTGATGCCAAGGCATATGTGCCTGTTCAGCAGAGTTACAGCTGGGAACACGGTATTGTTGCCTACGGTGCCGCGTTGGAGACCGAAACAACTTTTGCGATTATTGGTAAAGAAGGTGTTCCGGAGATCAATTTGATGAGTATACAAGATTTTATATCCATCCCCTTTGGTAAGTATATAAGGAACAACCTGGAGTTTGGCAAGAAACTTAAGAAGGCCCCATTGGTTTTTGGAGTGAACTACTTTTTGCGGGGTAAAGACGGGAAATTCGTTAATGGTGTACAAGATAAACATGTTTGGATTAAGTGGATGGAACTGAGGGTGAATGGGGAGGCCGGTTGCTTGGAAACACCAACGGGATATATCCCTTGCTATGAAGATTTAAAGAGATTGTTTATGGAAGTATTAGGTAAGGAGTATGCAAGGGAAGAATACGCCAGTCAGTTTACTATCCGGATAGAAGAAAATTTATCTAAATTAGACCGGGCAGAAGCGTTTTTCCAAAAAAATATTATTGACGCTCCCCGAGAGCTGTATAAGATTATTGCTTTACAGAGAGAGCGACTTCAGAAGGCAAAGGTTCAGCACGGCAGTATGATTTTGCCGGAGTAGGTGTTTTATTAAAGTAAGGGTAAAACAAAATTCAAGAAGGGGTGAAAAATC
>JBDRFA010000132.1:0-5286 GCA_043819235.1 Candidatus Omnitrophota bacterium
CAGGTTTCTCAAACCCCTCGAAAAATAAGCGCTTCTTTCGCCAGCTAATCTATTACGGGCTTGCGCATGGATTTTTAGTGGGGTCTATCGGCTGCGGACGAGGAAAATCAGGGAGTTCTTCTTCTGGCTAAACGGTTACGATCCCTCGGCTTCGCCCGCCTTCGGCGGGCTTCGCTCGGGATGACAAACGGGATGACAAAGCCAGTGTGCCCCTATCGGGGTTTTACTTGGGATGACAGGGATGGTGGAAGAGGGGGTATCGGGCTATAGCGGTATATCTTTGGCCCATTCCCTATTGGCGAGGTACCATTCCACGGTCCTTTTGATGCCTTCTTCCAGGGAAACCGTGGGGTTCCAGTTCAGGATAGTCTGCGCTTTTGTGATGTCCGCCCAGGTGTCTTTTATGTCGGCTTTGTGGAAGGGTTTAAGGTCTCTTTTCGCGTGCTTTCCGAGGTATTTTTCCATCAGTTCGATCGCGTAGTTTAATTTGTAAGGATCGTTGCCGCCGAGGTTTATGACCGCATAGCCTGTTTTTGCCTCAAATGCCTTGACTGTACCTTCGGCGATATCGCCCACGTAGGTGAAATCGCGGCTCTGGGTGCCGTCTCCGAAAAGTTCGATCGGGGTGTCTTCGGCTATCCATTTTATGAATCTGAAAAGGCTCATGTCGGGCCGGCCGGCTTCGCCGTAGACGGTGAAATAGCGGACCACTGTTATATCCATGTCATACAGGTAATGATACGCGTAACATGCCGCCTCCGCTCCCTTTTTGCTGGCGGCGTATGTAGAGATAGGCTCGTTCACGGCCAGGTCTTCCCTGAAAGGCATGGGCTGGCCGGCATAGAGGGACGACGTGGAGGCCAGGACAAATTTCTTTATATCGTGCCTCTTGCAGAGTTCCAGGAGGTTCACCGTGCCGAGGGTATTGGTCCTTATGTAGACGAACGGGTCTATGAGGCTGGCCCTTACGCCCGCGCGGGCGGCGAGGTTGATGACACCGGCGAAGTTGTTATTGCGGAATATGTCTTCAAGCGCCTCCAGGTCCTCGATGTCCACTTTTTGAAACGCGAAATTTTCCCGCCCTTTGAGCTTATCAAGGCGGTATTCCTTCAGCCTGATGTCATAGTAGTCGTTTATGTTGTCTATGCCGAGGACTTTATATCCTTTGTCCAGAAGGTTTTCTGCTGTTCTCGCGCCTATGAAGCCCGCGGCTCCGGTCAAGAGTATGTGGGTCATTTCGCCTCCGGGTTTGTGTTATAGTTTATTTTACACGTTATTTCGTTAAAAGCAAAAAAAAATAGGGGCAATTTGAAAGAAAAGATCATTGTTCACTGCGGTTTTCTTTATAGAACTTTTGGTAAAGGTCGCTGAAAGGTTTTAGTTCGGCGGCTTTTTGGAATTCGGACTGGATGCGGGCTTTTGTCATGATGTTGGGGTGGGGGGACATTTGTTTTAAAGTGAGGGCGTAATGGAGGTGGTATGCCGGCCAGGAGGGGCAGAGGTTTATGCATTCTTTCAGGAGATTCAGCTCCTGTTTAAAAATGTATTTCCTGTCCTCTCCCGGCTTCACTTGGCCCTTCTTCAGTTTCAGGTTCAAAAGTTCATATTTCCTGTAATATAAGTTCGCGTTAGCAGAGTCCAGGTTTATGGCCTCATTTAGAAGTCCTATTGCCCTGTCCGGCGTAATTTTGCCGGTTTCCGCGGCCAGGCTCATGCTGTACAGGCGGTCCGCGGAGAAGATGGTGAGGATCCGCAGGGCGAAGACTACGGAGAAAATTATGAGTGCTGTTTTGATCGCGCGATTTTTCATGTTATTATCCTGAAAATTTTCCTAGAGACCTCAGGCATTCTTTGAATCTTCTGAAATACCAGACAAAAAACGCTGCCACAAATACGAGGCCGCATATGCCTATCTCCGCTATGAACTGCAGGTAATCGTTATGGGCGTAGCGCAGGAAGCCCCAGGAGGCTGAGAAGGTCCTGTATGCCGGGAATACGCATGAGTACGCCCCTAGCCCCGTTCCGGTCAGGGGAAAATCCTTTATGAGGGCCATCGTATCTTTCCACATGTGCGGCCTCAACTCGCTTAAAATGGATTTTTCTTTAATGAAGAACCTTATCATTTTATTCAGCCCTTTGAACCGGTCGACTGTCTCTTCCGGGCCGATCCAGACTATCATGATGACCATGAGTATGACCGCCATCGCGGATGCCAGAAGCAGCCTGTTCCGTTTTTTCTTCTCGGCTGTGATCACGCATGAAAAATAGAAAACGGACAGGGCCGCGCAGAAGCTTAGTATCCCTCCCCTTGAGGTCGAGAAGAAAAGAGACGCGGTCATCACGACAGCGAAGAAGAGATATATCAGCGTTTCGCTGGCCTCTTTCGAGGAAAACCACACTATTTTTTCCTTTATCCGTTTAAGACGGACGAACGACGAACTTGATATCCTGGACATGAATTTAGCTATCGCGAGGAACACGCACATTTCCATAAAACCGGCGAAATGGTCGTAGTTTATGTAGGGGCCGTAGTTGCCGCCGGCTTTCTTTATAAGCCAGTATATTTTGCCGTTCCAGCTCAGTTTCTGTATTATGGCGAATATCGCTATCGTGAAACTTATTATGATGATCGATGTTACGAGCTTTTCCAGGAACGGGTAGTTTATTTCTTTTTTTTCCTTTTTCGTGAATGATATGCCTGCCGCTATGGCCGCTATGACCGTGAAATACAGCGCGTTTGCCGGGATATGAAGGTTGAAATCGCAGATGCTGTGGAACAGTATGGACAGGATCGCGGTGAGGGCGCCCAGGAAGATGAAATTCCGTTCTATTCTAACGTTAGATCCCCTCTGAATGTACTTACCGGGTTTTGCCGATATTCTGGATACTATGACAAAAAAGATCATAGCGTATGAAATGAACTTTATTAGATAAATAAGAGTGGCATGCGGGTATAGGCTTAGCGGCTGCCATGATGAAAAGTCCGGCATACAGGTTTCGCGCAATTTATGGGAGACGGGGCTTATCAGTTTTAAAATGCCTGCCGGAACGGGTACTGTGTAAAAAAACGTTACCAGCGCGAACATGCACATCCAGATGAAAACCGGCGCGCGTGCAATGCTTTTAAACGCCTCTATGTCATTCAGGAAACGCACGTCGAACAGAATTAAGACGATAACGGCTATCACGCAATACGACCAGGTATGGACCGCGCCGAGGGATAACGGGGCGAAAAGCAGTAAGAATATGAGAAGGAAGTCTTCTATGCGGGCGCGCGGTATTTTCATTTTTCAGATTTCAGATTTCAGATGTTAGATGTTAGATGTTAGACGTTAGATGTTAGATATTAGATACCAGATGTCAGCTTTTTGCTACGGCGTCTTCTTTGTCCTGGATGTAATCGCCGTATTTGCCGTGTTTGCCGTAGTAATGGTAATAGTAGTAATGGCCGCCTGTTTTGCCGAATTCCACCATGTTCAGGACCACGCCGATGAGGTTGGCTGTCTTTACCGATTCCAGTATTTCTTTAACTTTCGATACGGCGTTGCGGTTGGTCTCGCCGGCCTTAACTACCACTATCGTCCCGTCGACCTTCCCGGAAAGCACCACGGCGTCGGTGACGGCAAGGACAGGGGGAGAATCTATGATCACGCGGTCGTATTTTTCCTCCAGCTTTCCAAGCAGCCGGTCCATCTTTTTCGACCCTAAAAGTTCCGAAGGGTTGGGGGGAATAATCCCGCACGTTATGATATCAAGGTTCGGGATCTTTGTATTATGGATGACATCGGCCAGGTCTTCTTTCCCGGCAAGGGCTTCTGTAAGGCCATGCTCGGGCTTTATGCCGAACGCTTTTTCGACACGCGGTTTACGCAGGTCCGCGTCCACCAGTATGGTCTTCTCGCCCGCCTGCGCCATGACGATGGCCAGGTTTATCGCGTTCGTGGTCTTCCCTTCCTGCGGGCCGGAACTCGTCATAAGCAGCGTCTTGCGCTTATGTTCGACGGCGGTGAACATTATGCTGGTCCTGAGGCTCCTGTATGCCTCGGATATGGTCGAACGCGGTTTTTCATGGGTTATGAAGTCGGCGTTTATCTCTGTGCCATCATCGTCTTTTGATGTGGAAATAGCGGCAAGCGACGGTAATTTAACATGGTTCTTTATGTCTTCCGGGGTTTTTACGCTCTGGTCCAGGCCCTCGAAAAGGAACGCCAGGCCGCCGCCGCCCATGACGCCCAGAAAGAACGCGATCAGGAAGTTCAGTTTTTTATTGGGTTTTACGGGACGTTTCGGCACTATGGCCCCGTCCACGACCCTCACATTGGTGGTCTTAAGTTCGCCCGTAACCTCAGTTTCACCTATACGCTTCAGAAGGGATACGTATATTTCCCTGTCGGTGTTGACTTCGCGCTCGAGGACACGGTATTCTATTTCTTTATCCCTGTCCTCCAGCTCATTTTCTTTTTCCGTTCCCAGCTTTTCTTTGACCGACGCGAGTTCCGACCTGATACCGACTATCTCGGGATGTTTTTCTTTATAATATTCAAGTTTCCCGGAAAGTTCTATTTCAAGTTCGGCTTTTCTCCTCAAAAGTTGCTGGTACACGCTTGCTTCCGGGTCGTTTTTATCTCCGCCGTCTATGATCTTTTTCTCTTTCCTGTATTCCTGGAGACTTGTCTCGGACCTTTCCAGCTTATCCTTGGCTTCCTGTATCTTCTTCTCCAGCCATCCTGAAGCGTATTGGGAAGCGTCGAACTTCGTGTCCAGGATATAAGATATGTAATTTTCCGCCCAGAGGTTGGCGATCTTCGCGGCAAGTTTCGGGTCGACGTCCTCGGCGCTTATCTCGACGAGCTGGGTATTGGGCACGGGTTTTATGTCTATCCTGTCCAGAAGGGCCCTCGCCCTGTCCATAGCCGTCATCAGTTCCACGTTCTTAAGCTTTTTCCTGCCGCTCCACTCATCCCAGGGCAGGTATCCTCCCAGGGCGCCATTGACCATCCCGGCCAGAGTACGGCTTTTCAGGATCTTATACTGCGTCTGGTAATATTCACGGTCCCCATAAGCGTCAGGGGAAACTTCTTCCATGTTGACCACACGCGGCGACTCTTTCTGTATGAGAATATGGGCCGTCGCCTCGTAAACCGGCCTCATCATGAACGACCGGATAAGGCTCAGGGAACACAGTATGACCGTGATGGAAACGATCATCCAGCGGCGTTCGTATAACACCCTGAAATACTCACGCAGATCGATCTCCTGTTCCAGAAAGGGATTGCTTTGGTCCAT
>JBDRFA010000133.1:0-5337 GCA_043819235.1 Candidatus Omnitrophota bacterium
TCTTTTAAAGCCTTTCTGAATTCTGCCGTTCCGGGATATAATTCCGGAGAAATGACTATTTCCCCGATACTGACTTTCAGTTCACCCTCCGTGATACCCAATGACATCCTTAGTTTCCCTTTTCCGTCGTATCCTGAACGCTTCAATGCTTCCCTGATATCTTCGATGATCGTCGGTATGTGATATTCATTGATCGCGCGGGGCGCCGCGGTGAATTCGACGCCCGGATATGACATCATGAATGAATCCAGGGAATCCAGGTCTTTCTCAAACCGTTCAAAAGATTCCGGCGCTGATCCTGCAACCGCGTATTTTTCGTGATATTTGATCGCACGTCTGTTCAGATCGGTTACCGGCCCATTTACTCCGGCTATTTCGGGGTTCGTGCCACATTCATCCATCTCGGATCTTATCCGGTCCAAACTCATTGCCTGTTCTCCAAGGAAGAACCGTTTCAAAAATTGTTCGCTGCTTTCAGGATCATAGCTCAACAGGTCCAGCAGATTGTTTTTCAGCGTTTCCGTGTCAATTTTCGCGCCCGGTTCCAATTCCTGTGACAGCCGGTGCACACGGTACTGCGCGTAATCCTTACCCAATTCGCTTTTTACGACAACCGGCATAAAATAATGCATGACGGGGTTTTTGCCCCCGGTGTCTTCTATAAATAACCGCGCGACGAAAAGAGCCTTTTCGGACAACACTTCTCCTGACTTTAATATTAAGTGCCATGAATTGATGCAAAAGGCTTCATACGTCTCGCGAAAATCACCTTCGGCGTCCGCGTTATACGCGTCATAAGACACGAAGTCCCGTCTGAGCGCGCTTTTTTCGTTCAGAGAACGCCATAACAACCGCTGTTCTTCCGTTAACACGTCACGGTATACATCGCGGCCGATCTCATGGACCGTCGGGTTGTTCCCGATCTTGAACAAATACAATTTCGCCTTCGTAAGATCATCCTGAATGACGCAATCCACACCGCTTGCCAAGCGGAGAAATTTCAATGAATATTGTCCGGAAATTTCATGGGCATCACCCGTAATGAAACTTCTTACAGGCCTTAGCCGCGTCATCTGTTCCATGGATGCCACGACAAGTTTTTTCGGCCCGGTTATATGGGCCCGCGGAAGCAGGCTCAGGTCGTATTTTACATTCGTGATATTTTCAGTTACCTCATCGGATATATCTATGATCTCAACAGGGTGCCCATTTATATGAACCGTCTGTCTGTTTTTAGTGTGATTCACGATCCACGTAAATTCCATGTACGATAAAACAAGTAAAACAAGATAAACTATCCCTCCCGCGAGCAATATTTTAGATCCCGTCCGGTATCTCGGGGGGATGGACCCGGTTATTTTACGGAATAGCCGTCCCAACACGCTGACATCTTCCCGCGTGGCAGGAACTTCCTCCATGATGCCGGACCCGAGAGAATTTAAGAACTCCCGCGCTGCTCCCGTCCGTAAAATCCCCTGGACCGTATCCATTATCGATTCTTCCTGCAGTTTCAGAACATCCCTTTCCCCCTCGCCCGCTGATCTTATCATCCTGTCCAGAACGGCATCCCCGCCACCAAAAAGGTCCCTTTCCTGTATCAATAACGTCAGAAATTCCTCAAGGTACCAGTCTATTCGTGAATCGTGAATCGTGAATCGTGAATCGGCGGGTAATAGCTCCAAAGAGTGGGGTTTACCGTAGGTTTTCCTGAAGGCGGTGATGAAGGGGTGGTTCTCGTCAAGTTTACCGATCTCTTTCTCCAGTTTTTTCCTGAAACGTTTGATGAGTTTTTTATATTTCGCATCCTGGAACAGGGCGTGGATATTCTCGTGATAGGCGATGACTTCCTTGACACTGGATATATCCTTTATCTTCTTCGCGTCCTCATACCCGTTAGCCATGTTTATCGCGTCCATGGCCGCGGTCCAGACTATCTTAGACTCTTCAGCATCGAGTATCTCATCGATCCAGCAGAGCTTCCCCTTCACGTTCGTCCACGCGAGGCCGTACATTTTTACTATATCATAAGCAAGTTCCCCTTCCCCTCCTTCCCTGTCCAGCAGGCGCGCCTTGAACTCCCGCCAGATATAATCGGGAAAACGAAAGGGGTGACGCGCTCCGTTCTGTCCTGCCGGGACTGTTCCTTCTATTATCGCTTCCTCTAAAGCCTTTCTGAACCCTGCCGTTCCTGGGACCGGTCCCGGAGAAATGGCCGTTTCTCCGATGCTGACCTGCAGAACATCTTCCGTAACGATCCCCAATGATATCTTGATCTTTCTTTTTCCGTCATATCCGGCACTGCTCAACGCTTCTTTTATATCTTTGATGACCGTCGGGATATGATACACGGCTATCGCGCGGGGCGCCGCGGTAAATTCGATACCCGGATACGACATTAAGAATGAATCCAGGGATCCCAGGTCTTTCTCGAACTGTTTAACTTCCTCATATACTTCGGACACAAATACGCATTTGTCGATATATTCAACCGGACGTTTGTTTATGTCTTTCACCGGGCCCTTTGTTTCCACGATCTCCGGATTAGTTACGCACCCGTTCAGCATGAACCTCAGTCCGGGCAGATCCATTTTTTCCTCATCGTGAAAGAGACGGTTCAAAAGGTTCCCGTAAAACTTGGCGTCAAAACTTATCATATCAAAAAAACTTTTTCTGAGCGAATCTAAGCCCAGATCAACCCCCTTCCCCGATCTATGGGTAAAGCGGTATAGATGGATCTGTACCCGATCCTTTTCCTCCATGACAACCGGCATGAAATAATGCATGAGGAAGCTGCCGTCCGGCTGGTCTTCTTTAAAAAGACGGGCTGTAAAGAGAACCTTTTCGGCCAGCGCGCCTTCGGATCCCATTATTAACTCCAGCGAATTTGTACAAAAAGCTTCATACATTTCACAAAAATCTTCTTCCGCGTTTTTATCATACGCATGATCGGATACGAAATCCGGCCTGCCCCTACTCTTTTCATTGAGAGAACCCCACTCCTTCCGTTGTTCTTCGGTCAAAATGTCCCCATACACATGGTGCCCCACTTCATGAAAAGTGGAAATACCTCCCACCCCATCTTTATACAGACTTATCCCTGCCGCGTCCGTCCGGACGGTAAAATCCACGGCACGTAAAAATTTAAAAACCGGGAAATTAAAAACTGAAAAATAAGATTTGTTTAAATAAAATCCGCTGGGATTGTCCAACGCGAAACTCAGGTTCTTGATCTGTTCCCGTGACATTATAGCGATTTTCCTGATCCCGTTCATGTGGTTCCGGGGAAGTAATCCTAAATTGTATTTCATTTTCGCGATATTTTGTGTCCCCTTACCGGACATATCTATGATCTCGATATCGGAACCGTTAAAGTAAAACACCTGTCTGTTCTCCGACCGGGCGACATCATAAGAAAACTTGAAAAACGGGTAATACGGCACGGAAAGTATGGTGACAGTTATCATAAATAACGTCAGGAATATATACACGGCTTTTTTAAAGGTCATCTCCCCGAAAAAATGCTCTAACCGGTTATTTGTTCTCTCCAGGAAGGACGTTTTTCCTGAAACCGCATCTTCTTCCACGGAACGCACAAACCGCCGTGCCTGTCCGGTATTCAATACTTTGTCCAACACGCTTAAAATAGACTTCCCGTGCCGCCTTAATATTCCCCCTTCTTGCTCGTCCGCGGCCTTTATCATCCTTGTTAAGACGGCGGACCTGTCGTCAAAAAGATCCCTTTCCTGGATCGATAACGTCAGAAATTCCTCAAGATACCAGTCTATTCGTGAATCGTGGATCGTGAATCGTGAATCGGCGGGTAATAGCTCCAAAGAGTGGGGTTTGCCGTAGGTTTTTTTAAAGGCGGTAATAAAGGGATGGGTTTCGTCAAGTTTGCCGATCTCTTTCTCCAGTTTTTCCCTGAAACGTTTGATGAGTTTTTTGTATTTCGCGTCCCGGAACAGGGCGTGGATATTCTCGTGATAGGCGATGACTTCCTTGACCCTGGATATATGCCTTATCTCCTTCGTGTCATCATACCCGTTAGCCATGTTTATCGCGTCCATGGCCGCGGTCCAGACTGTCTTAGACTCTTCAATATCGAGTATCTCATCGATCCAGCAGAGCTCCCCCTTCACGTTCGTCCACGCGAGGCCGTTCATTTTTACTATATCATAAGCAAGTTCCCCTTCCCCTCCTTCCCTGTCCAGCAGGCGCGCCTTGAACTCCCGCCAGATATAATCCGGGAAACGGAAGGGATGATGGCCCGCCGCCAGGAGCAGTATCCGATTTATTTCACGTTTTACCTTCTCGTCCGTTTCAATTTTAAGACGTTTTTTCAGATAGACAAAAGCTTCATTGGACCCCATGTCCCTCAGGATATCAAGGGTCTCTGACCGGTGTTTTCCGGGTCTCTCAAACTCTCCGGTAATGTAGTTTAACGCCGTTTCCGTTTTCGTCCCGCCCAAAGCGGACAACATGCGTATCCTCCGCGGGCCGTCCATCTCTTTGTCTTCTTCAAGCTGACCGATAATGTATTCCGCCGCCCTGTAACTTCTCGTCTCGCCCAGACCGCCGATTATCCTGTCTTTCCTTTTTACATCCGTCTCTTTTTTAGCAGCGTCCAGAAGAAAGTCAACCCCTTTTACGCTGCCGGTCTCGGCTATGCCCGTAGCGATCTCCTCAAGCAGATAAAGGTCCCTTGTGTTCCGCATAAGGCCGGCCCATTCGCTTTCCCTGACCATCCCCAGCCTTATCAACACTTTTATCGCCTCGCCTTTCATCCACGGGATATCTTTTTTCTCAAAAACGCGCCTCAGGAACCCTTCAGCTATACTCCTCATCACCCTGCCGTTCTCGACATCAGAATAAAGCCGCCGTATATACGCAGCGCCTTCCTCCTCCGTCATCCCGTCGAGCACCCCTGGATCTATGTACCGGAGTGATATATTCACAACGCCCCGGACGCATTGTTCCGCCGCGGACGCCACCGCGGGGACCCCCGACAGGTGCCCCGCCGCCAGTAGCAAAGCTCCGAGAAACGTCCTGCGCGGGATACCTTTTTTCTGCGGAACGGAAACTGTCTTTAAAACGCCGTCTAACGCGTCCTGTATTGACCGTTCATGCTGTTTAAAACTATCGCGGTCTTCGGAAGATCCCATCATCCTCTTCAAAACCGCGGACCTGTCGTTAAATAGCTCTTTTTCCTGGATCGATAACGTCAGGAATTCCTCGATATACCAGTCGATCCGTCGTGCGTCGTGCGTTGTGCGTATTGCGCCATCCGGGATCGTATTGTTCTCCTGGAATTCCAATTCGTGGGGTGGGCCGTAAACC
>JBDRFA010000134.1:0-3923 GCA_043819235.1 Candidatus Omnitrophota bacterium
CCGCCATTACGGAAGTCAAACGAAAACATATCATCAACAACTGCCTGTATTACCTTAAACGGCACGGCCAATGCGACGCCCCCTGCCGTATAGACGTAATAGGGATCAAGCTGGACAGTCTCGGGAGGGTGGAAGTGTTGAGACACGCTAGGAACGCGATACAGCTTTAAGCTTTAGGCTAAGAAAGGAGACAAACATGTTATCCAAAGTGAACTCTGGCTGTGTATTCGGGATAGACGCTTATCCCGTTGATGTCGAAGTGGACTTGACCGGGGGCCTGCCTTGTTTCTCCGTCGTCGGCCTTCCCGATACCGCCATCAGGGAAAGCCGCGACCGCATCCGTTCCGCCATAAGGAATTCCGGGTTCGATTTCCCCGACGGGAAAATAACCGTCAACCTCTCTCCCGCCGATATAAAAAAAGAAGGCGCCGGGTTCGACCTGCCGATCGCGATAGGCATACTTGCCGCGACCGGTTATATCCGGCAGGAAGAACTGGAGGGGCACATATTCTGCGGGGAGCTTTCCCTGAACGGACGGCTCAAATCTTTTAGAGGCGCGCTGCCTATCGCGTTGTCCCTGAAAAATATATGCCGTTCTTTTATCCTGCCTAAAAATAACGCCCGCGAAGCTGCCAATATCAAAGACATCGACGTCTACGGTACGAACTCCCTGAGGAAAGCCGTCGAACACATTAAAGGCATATCGCCGCTTGAGCGCATGGCCGTTAAGGAGAAAGATAACAGTATCCCCTCACCGCACCTGCTGGACCTCAAAGACGTAAAAGGCCAGGAATACGTGAAACGCGGGCTTGAAGTCGCCGCGGGCGGCGGGCACAACGTCCTGCTCCTCGGGCCCCCGGGCGCGGGGAAAAGCATGCTCGCGAAAAGGTTCCCCACCATTCTCCCGGAACTCTCCCCGGAAGAATCCCTTGAAGTGACGAACATTTACAGCGTCGCCGGACAGCTTAAGGCCGAAGGCCTTATCACGGAACGGCCCGTACGCGCGCCCCACCACACCATTTCATACGCGGCAATGGCCGGCGGCGGGTCCTGGCCAATGCCGGGCGAGATATCTCTCGCTCATAACGGGGTCCTTTTCCTCGACGAATTCCCGGAATTCCGGAGGGACGTGCTCGAAACCCTGCGCCAGCCTATAGAATCCGGAGAGATAACCATAGCTCGGGTAAAGCGTTCCCTGAGATACCCTTCCAGGTTCATACTTATAGCCGCCATGAACCCCTGCCCGTGCGGCTATTTCACCGACCCGCATAAAAGGTGCCACTGTTCGCCTCTACAGATCCAACGGTATCTGTCGAAAATATCCGGGCCCCTGCTCGACAGGATCGACTTACATCTTGAAGTGCCGCGCCTTGATTATACTCAGCTTTCGGGACGCCGGACCGGAGAACTTTCCTCCGTGGTAAAAGAACGTGTCCTGCGATGCCGCGCCGCGCAGAAGGAGCGGTTCCGGGGCAAAAATACCGAGGCGGCGTATAACGCGCGTATGGATTCGAAAGAGACCGAAAAATTCTGCGTCCTTTCGAACGAAGCGGAAAGCCTCCTGAAAACCGCCATACTCGAACTGGGCATCAGCGCGAGGGCGTATGACAAGATCCTGAAAATATCCAGGACGATCGCGGATATGGACGAAGCGGAGACGATAGAATCATATCACATTTCGGAAGCTATCGGCTACAGGTGCCTGGACAGGAATTTATGGGCATAAAAAATCAAACGCCGCGCGTGAATTTATGGGTGTAAAAATGTTTGATAATCCATTGGTGATCAAGGCGGATCACCGGGAAAACAATTTTATGATATCCCTTAATTCTCGTTTATTACATTTTCCGGGAATATCTTATGTTATTTCCGCATAAGTCCATAACTTTTCCGGAAGTATTTAATTTTGCCGGTGTTGTATATCATCCGCTCTTATGCTAAACTGTATTTCGCGTTCACTTAACTCGTCGTAACGTGATTTCAAGAATGGAAAATGTAACAGTTCCGCCGGGATAATAAATTTATGTGCGAAAAATATCTTGATCAGATAAGACAGATGGTCGTGGATCATCTTAAGGCCGAAAATGTGAAAATCATTCTTTTCGGTTCCAGGGCGAGAAAAGACCATTCCGCTACCTCTGATATCGATATCGGGATCATACCTCTGGGGGAATATAACAACGACGTATTGACACTTTTAAAAGAAAAAATAGAGAATCTCAACACACCTTATAAGGTAGAAATAGTTGATTTTTCTTACGTTTCGGATACCTTCAGAAAAACCGCGTTGAAAGGAGCGATCATATGGAAAGGCTCAAACTGAAATATCAGGACGGCTTAAAAGCGCTTGAAACGTTCAGATCCATACTGGAAGAAGATTTTTCAGTGATCGTGCGCGACGCGGCAATCCAGCGTTTTGAATATACTTTTGAAGCCGTCTGGAAATTCCTGAAAGAGTATCTTAAAGAAAGAGAAGGCATTATCTCTAATTCCCCGAAATCCTGTTTCAGGGAAATTTTTTCGCTGGGGTTCCTGACCGAAGAAGAAACTGTCTCATGCCTTGACATGACAGACAAAAGGAATGAGACCTCTCATACCTACAGGGAAGAAGTTTCAAAAATTATCTACGGAAAATCCAAAGATTATTACAAGTTAATGAAGAATCTTATGGACAAATTCGAATCCATCATAAATTAAGCGCTTTGCGCGGCTTGGGGGATAGACGGCGCGCTTAATTTAGCTTTAAGTTTTAGGTTTTAAGCTGTAGGCTCTATCTCCCTTCTCCCCGCCCCCCCTTGTTTCCTCTGGGAAACAGAGTAGGGGGGACAGCTCCATATTGTCATCCCGAGCGAGGGAACGAAGTGACCGAGTCGAGGGATCTAACGTATTGAATTTCCTAAATAATAAACGACCACGGACTTGCGTCCGTGGCTTTTTGTCAGATTGCAAGCTTCGCTTGTCCGACTCCGTCGGGACCCGATACATCCCCGGACTTACGTCCGCGGATTTTCTAAGGTGTCATTAAATTAAGTAACGAAACACGGTGTCAGGCCTCCCCTTTAGACAAAAATGTCCAATGGGGAGGCCTCTGACACTCTTATACCTTCAATTTTTTTGTGAATATGTAGACCCGGAGCTATTTCCCCCATACAGTCACTAAGCGTAGTCGCTAATCCTGCCTTCTAAGAAAATCCAAAAAATCCAATGATGAAAAGCGGGACCTCATGCTAAAATGATGCCATAGAAAGGGGATATGCCAAGATTTTTAGCATTACGCGCTCATATTGGTATTCAAAAATTTTCATACACCTCATACAGCATAGTTAAAAACTTTCCGATTTCCGGTAGGGATATACCGCCTTGTGTGAATTCATACATCCTGACATTCACATCTATAACCTTTTCAATTTCCTCTTTTATATACTTTTCACCATGTAATCCCCAGCCAGCTCCCTTTCCGACATTGAAGGTTATCTGGTAAAAATCGTCTTCCTTTTCCCTGTCTATCTCCAGTGCCGGAGGATATCCCCTAAGCCGGCTATTGCCAAGAAGCGCGATTATCACCTGCGGATCAGTCTGTTTCGGCAGTGATAGAAAAAATTCGTTATTAAGCATCCAACCTTCCATTTCAACTTTCAATGCGCCTCTGAAAAACGCCATTTTTCCATCAAGAAGCATAAAAACCAACGATCTTTCCAGCGCATAGCCCAATGTTGATTCAATTTCCGGTTCTGAAGAATAGTTGTAATTGCTATTTTCAAGAGCGTTTAAAATAACCGGCCAAAATTTTTCTAAAAGAAGTTTATCGAGATACTCCTTTGTTTCCGGATTTTCAAGAATAACTAAATCCTTGCTGTCGTCAGCTTTCTCAGCTTCTGTTATTATCCAGTTCTTTTTCATTGGCTTGAATCCTTTTCTCTTTC
>JBDRFA010000135.1:0-6576 GCA_043819235.1 Candidatus Omnitrophota bacterium
TATTCCGGCCTGCATGCGCTTGTCTTTTACAGGATAGCGCGTTGTTTAAGAAATATCCCTTTTTTAGGGATCTGTTCCAGGATGCTGTCCCAGCTGGCCAGGTGGCTCACGGGTATAGAGATACACCCCGGAGCGGATATCGGGAAGGGGCTTTTCATCGACCATGGGATGGGGGTGGTCATAGGTGAAACGACCATTATCGGTAATAATGTAACGCTGTTCCAGGGCGTAACTCTCGGCGGTACCGGAAAAGAGGCCGGTAAACGCCATCCTACCCTCGGGAATAACATTGTCGTGGGCGCCGGCGCGAAAGTGCTGGGGAATATCATTATCGGGGATAACGTGATGATAGGGGCCAACGCGGTGGTTATCCGGGACGTCCCCGCGGATTCGACCGTGGTCGGCGTACCGGGACGGATAACGAAGAGGCGGGGGAAGCGTCTCCCTGGGGGCATTAACCTCGACCACACTTCGCTTCCGGACCCCATACAGCAGGCGCTGGAAAAGCTGCAGCATGAAATAGACCACATAGAGAACGAGATCGGAGATTATCACGAGGGCGGTCCCGCGCCCAGGCATGAGGATGCCGGGGAATGATCTGGGGATGAAGCCAAGGGGACAGGGACGGATGCTATACTCCTACCGGGGCCCCTCCGCCCGGTGTGGATCCTCCCCGTACGGAGTATAGCATCCATCCCTGTCCGGAGCGCAGATGCAGTATTTGCCGTGGAGAGAAAAACTATGATAAAGATATATAACACGTTGACCAGGCAGAAGGAAGAGTTCCGGCCTATGGTGGAGGGGAAGGTCGGGATGTATGTATGCGGGCCTACGGTTTATGACGTCCCGCACATAGGGCACGCGCGCAGCGCCCATGTTTTTGACGTTATCAGGAGGTATTTCGAATACGCGGGGCTGGACGTGCATTTTGTCAGGAACGTGACGGATATCGACGACAAGATCATAAAGAAGGCCAATGACGAATTGCGGGATATCGGGGAAAATGCAGGGTCCAGCCGGTTGAGAGAAAGGGCCATGGAAGTGGCGGACAGGTATCTTAGAGTATATCACCATCAGCTTGACGTGCTTGGCGTGCGCCCTCCGACCGAAGAACCGAAAGCCACGGAGAACATAAACGGCATGATAGATTTCATCCGGGTCCTCGTGGACAAGGGGTACGCTTATGCCGCCGCCGGAGATGTTTATTTCAGCGTGGAAAAGTTCGAGGGGTACGGAAAGCTTTCCAACCAGGATAAGGAGCAGATGATGCACGGCTCGCGTATCGAGCCGGACCCGAAAAAGAGGCAGGCTCTGGATTTTGTCCTGTGGAAAACGGCGAAACCTTCGGAGCCGTTCTGGGTAAGTCCGTGGGGGAAGGGCCGGCCCGGATGGCATATAGAGTGTTCCGTCATGAGCACGAGCATACTGGGGCCGCGGTTCGATATCCACGGGGGCGGGCTGGACTTGATCTTTCCACATCATGAGAATGAGATAGCGCAGGCGGAAGCCGCGACGGGCACAACTTTCGCCGATTACTGGATACATAACGGCCTTTTGACGGTGAACGGGGAGAAGATGTCGAAGTCTCTCGGCAATTTTATAACGATCGAGGATTTTCTGGCGAGGCACGAGGACCCTGACCTGCTCAAGATAGCTTTTCTGAACAGCCTTTACCGGAGCCCCATGGATTACAGCGACGAGAAGATCGCGGAAGCCAGGCGGACAAAGGAACGGATAATGATCCTCCTCGACAAGATCGACAGGATGGGTATCTCCCCGGGAGAAGGGGAAGGGAGCGATCGTTTGAGCGCCGATGCTATCGTTAAGGCGCAGGAGGCCGTACACGTCCTCCGGGAGAGGTTCGATGAAGCCATGAACGATGATTTCAACACCCCGCAGGCGATGGCGGTCATTTTTGAAGCCGTGAAACTGGGTAACGACTGCGTATCGGATAAAAGCGCGTCCGCGCAGGAAAGAGCGCACATGGCAAGCGCTATAAAGAATTATATCCTGAGGTTCTCGGATATCCTCGGGCTTTCGCTGTGCCCGGTAAAGATGGATGAGGGGTTTGAGGCGGAAGTGGCAAAGATAGTCGCATTGAGAGAGGAAGCCAGGCGGCGGAAGGATTATAAGAAAGCGGACGTATTGAGAAAAGAACTTATGGAGAAGGGTGTGGTCGTGGAGGATACGCCGGAAGGGGCCGTCTGGAGGAAAATATGATACCGGGGGGTCTTTTCATAACGTTCGAGGGCCCGGAGGGAAGCGGGAAGAGCACGCATTCGAGACGGCTGTGCGCGGAGCTCGCGGCTGACGGTTATGAAGTGCTGCATACGGCGGAACCCGGAGGGACGCCCCTGGGGCGGAAGATAAGGGACATACTTCTTGAGAAGGACGATATACGGCTCGGCAGGGAAGCGGAGCTTCTGCTTTTCGAGGCCGACAGGGCGCAGCATGTCGCGGATGTGATAGTTCCGGCGCTGGAGTCAGGCAAGGTCGTAGTGTGTGACCGTTTCAACACCGCCACGGCCGCTTACCAGGGATACGGGCTGGGCATGGATATGGGACTTATTGACACCGTCGACGCGATAGCTACCGGCGGGCTGTGTCCCGACCTTGTTATTCTTCTCGATATAGACGTCGGCAAAGGGCTGGCGCGCGCGACTTCGGGCAGGGGGGGGGACAGGATGGAAAAGAGGGACCTCCGCTTTCACGAGGATGTGCGTAAAGGTTATCTCGCTATGGCGGAAAAGTTTCCCGACAGAATAAAAGTTATCAAAGTCAGCGGCGATATAGACCGAACGTATGACCTTGTAAGGAAAGAAGCATATGATCTCTTTGCGCGATATAAAGGGGCAGGACAGCGCCGTTAAATATCTTGCCGGCAGCCTTTCTTCCGGCAGGATAGCCGCGAGTTACCTTTTTTACGGGCCCGGAGGAGTGGGGCGCGCCATGTGCGCCAAAGCGTTCATAATGGCGCTTATCTGCCCGGACAAGCCCCGGACGGATGAGCCGTGCCTTAAGTGCCCGGGATGCCGGAGGGTGGATACGCTTTCACATCCGGACGTCGCGTGGATAAAACCGGAAAAGAATAAAGCGATCAAAATAGAGCAGATACGCGGGGCCCGGGACGTATTGAACCTGAAACCTTACGAATCTAACGTTAACGTGTGTGTCATAGAAGACGCCCACATGATGACGGTAGAGGCGTCTAACGCTCTTTTGAAAGTCCTGGAAGAGCCGCCGGGCCATTCTATCCTGATACTTATCACGGACAGGAAAGAACTTATGCTTGAGACGGTGGTCTCCCGCTGCGCGGAAGTCAGGTTCCGTTATCTGTCCATCGGTGATACCAGGGATATCGTGACAAAAGTGAACAGGGAGATCGACGGCAAAAGCGCTTATTTTCTCGCGTATTTTTCGCAGGGGTCTCCGGGCAAGGCGCTCAGCATGGCTGATGGGGGGGCTGAAGAAAGGAAAAATGAGCTTGTCGCGCTTTTGGGTTCAGTGGCAAAAGAGAACGCCCCGATCTGTATGAGCTGGGACACGGAAAGTAAGGACGGTATACTTGACGACCTCGAAATGATCATAATGTTCTTCAGGGATATCACGATGGAAAAGACAGGCATGAGGGATAAGGTGCTGGACAGGAACATAGTGGATACGGAGATGTTCCGTTGTTTTAAAACGTACTCCATCGACAAGATATATGAGATAACGGAACAGCTGATAAATACGAAACTGGCGCTGTCGGGCAACGTCAACCCGAAACTCGTGTCCCAGGCTCTGCCCGGGATCATCCGGGGTGAACTAGAGCTCAGCGGTTAAACGCATTTATAACTGAATCCTACAGCCTAAAGCCTAAAGCCTACAGCCTAAAGCTTACAGCTTACAGCTGTACAAGGAGATAAACGATGAACGAACTGGTTCAGGTACAGTTAAGGACGGCGGGGGAGATAAAGTGGTTCTTCGCCGGAGGCATGAAATTCGATGCCGGGGACAAGGTCATAGTCGAGTCTGACAGGGGGCTTGAATACGGCGAGGTGGTATCCGCGGCTTTGCCGGAAAGGGAAGCCGGCGCCGTGGAGAAACCCATACGTAAAATAATCAGGAAGGCCAATCTTTGGGACGAGACCCAGATCGAGAAGAATAAGCTCAAGACAAAGGACCTGATAAAGGTATGCGAGGAGAAGATCCGGGAACACAAGCTTCCGATGAAACTTGTCGACGCCGAGTACTCGTTCGACAGGTCGAAAATAGTGTTCTATTTCACGTCGGAGAACCGTGTCGATTTCCGGGACCTGGTGAAAACGCTGGCCAGCATTTTCCGGGTGCGTATCGAGCTCAGGCAGATAGGCGTGCGTGACGAAGCCAGGATGATAGGGGGATGCGGGCCATGCGGCAGGAAACTGTGCTGTATGTCTTTCATGAAGGAGTTCGACCCGGTTACCATAAAGATGGCCAAAATACAGAACCTCCCGCTTAACCCTTCCAAGATATCGGGCCTTTGCGGAAGGCTGATGTGCTGCCTGGGGTATGAATACCATTGTTACCGCGAATGTTCCAAGGGCCTGCCCAAGGTCGGGAAAGAGATCAAGACGGAACAGGGCAAGGGGAGGGTCATCGGGGTCAACCCGCTTAAAAGGATAGTCACCGTGGATTTCGGGGAAGGTAAGGTCAAGGACATCATATTCGATGAAAAGGATGAAAAGGAATAGTCTATGGGAGAAGAAAAATTCTATATTACGACGCCGATCTATTATGTGAACGCGAACCCGCATATCGGGCACGCGTACACGCAGGTAATCGTCGATACGCTGGCGCGGTACCACAGGTTATTAGGGCACCGAACGTTCTTTCTCACGGGCACGGATGAACACGGGGAGAAGATAGAAGAGGCGAGTATCAAGGCCGGTTTCGAAAAAGGCGGAGAGAAGGCGTTCGTCGACGCGATAGTGGTGAATTTCCGGAATGTATGGAAGACGCTGGGGATAGAGTATGACGGGTTCATAAGGACCACCGACCCGGCGCATAAGGCGGTGGTGCAGGAGTTTCTTATAAAAATGAAGGACGCGGGGGATATATATCTGGGTGAGTATGACGGCTGTTTCTGCACGCCGTGCGAGACTTTCTGGACAGATACCCAGGCTGAAGGCGGGCTTTGCCCGGATTGCAGACGCCCTGTGGACAGGATCCGGGAGAAGAATTATTTTTTCCGTATGAGCGGGTATCAGGACTGGCTTATCGGGTATATAAACGATAACCCGCGTTTTATAATGCCCGAATTCCGAAAGAACGAGGTGATGGGTTTTCTGCGGGAGAAGCTGAACGATCTTTGCATATCACGCCCCAAAGAGAGGATGTCGTGGGGCATAGAACTCCCTTTTGACCCGGATTATGTGGTTTATGTGTGGTTCGACGCGCTTATCAACTACGTATCGGGAGTGCAGGGGGATGACAGGCCCAAAGGCCTCTGGCCGGCGGATGTTCATGTTATCGCGAAAGATATACTCAGGCATCATGCCGTGTACTGGCCGATAATGCTTAAGAGCGTCGGGATGCCCCAGCCCGGCACCATTTTCGCGCACGGGTGGTGGAAGATGGGGGATGAAAAAATGTCAAAGTCCAGGGGGAATATAGTGGACCCGGTGGCCCTGGCGGCCAGGTACGGGGTGGACGCGGTAAGGTATTTTCTGCTGAGATCCGTGAGCCTGGGGATGGACGGTTCGTTCAACGAGGACGCGCTGGTCAAGCTGTATAACAGCGATCTGGCGAACGATCTGGGTAACCTTCTGAACCGGACGCTTACGATGGTCGAGAAATATTTTGGCGGCATTGCGCCGGAGGCCCCGGATAGCGGTATAGATGAGGCGCAGAAGAAAAGGAGCGACGGCCTTAACCGTCACGATCTCCTGGCGCGGGTCAATAGCAGAGTGCTTGACAGGGGGCTCTATCTGAAAGAGGCCCTGGAAGAGATAATGGCTGTTGTGGGCAAAGCTAACAAGTATATAGAGGAATCCGCTCCCTGGCAGTATTCAAAACAGGGGAAGATGGAAGAGATCAGGATCATTATGGCGGACCTTCTGGAAAATTTGAGAATAGTGGCGATAGGGATTTACCCGTTCATGCCGGATACCGCGCGGAGGATGTGGGAGCAGATGGGTCTTCCCGGCGCGATCGAGGAAAAGATAGACGCCGCGGAACTGGCAGGCGGAAGGGATTTCACCGGGAACTGGAGAAAGTTCCCCCCGGGCATCAAGGTCGCCAAGGGCGAACCGCTGTTCCCGAGGATACAATGATGAGGGTGCTACGGGGGAACGCCTGGTGTGGGTGTTCCCGACGAAAGCGGGATAACTTGATACAGTTAGATCCGAAGGTGGACGGCCGCTATGCTCCTACCGGAGGCCCCTCCGCCCGGTGTGGATCCTCCCCCGTACGGAGCATAGCGGCCGTCCCCCTTCAGATCTAACCGTATCAAGATATCCCGCCTTCGTCGGGAACGCCGGGTGTGGGTGTTACCCGAGGGGGCGTAAACGACCGAGCGAGCAAGGTTTCCGCGCCAAACGCGGATTGGCGCGG
>JBDRFA010000136.1:0-23606 GCA_043819235.1 Candidatus Omnitrophota bacterium
TTGCCAAAGTATGGGTTTGGAATTACAATAAGGGGCATGTTGAATGGGAGGAAGACGGGGATAGTAGTGGTGCTGGTCGTGATCGGGGGGCTGATCGCTTTTGGGGTGTTGTTTTTTGCCAGGCGGCCGGTTCCCGAAAAGGAAATTGCCGTAGTGAAGTGGAGGGAAGATTTTATTTCCGCGTTCGAGGCAGGGCGGAACGGTGTTCCGGAGGGATGGGGGGCAAGACGCAAGCCCGGGACAAGGGCGGCGGTCTTTTCGGTGGTAAAAGGTACCGGAAAAGAAGGTGCTTTTCTTCACATGGAAGCGGACGACGCGAGTGCCAGCCTGATCACCGCGGTCAGGGACGTGGATATCGTGAGTGCGCCGGTTTTGAGGTGGCGATGGAGGGCCACGGTCCTGCCTAAAGGGGCGGATGGAAGGAGAAGGCCCAAAGATGACCAGGCGATAGGCATATACGTCGGCACGGGCAGCGCGTTGAGCAGCAAGTGCGTATCATACAGGTGGGATACGGAAACGCCTAAAGGGTCCGAAGGCAAGTGCGCTTATGGTTTAGGAAGCATCAGGGTGAAGTGGTTTACCTTGAGGAACAATAAGGACGCCGGGGATGGACGGTGGTTCATAGAAGAGCGCAACGTGGCCGACGATTTTAATAAGGCCTGGGGGTTTTATCCGAAGCAGGTCTATGTGAGTGTTTCCTGTAACAGCCAGTATACCGGCACCGAAGGCGCCGCGGACCTGGACTGGATAGAATTCGATATTCCGCAAGCCGAATAAAGTAACATGTCCCGGTTCGAGACAAGGGGATCTATGAAGAAAAATTTCCCAGTACATATAACGGAACCGGCGGTGCTTGCCGAGACCGGACATTTCCTGGTCAAACTGGCGGAAAATCATGAGGAAGTCGAAAGGGCGCAGCGTCTCCGGTATGAAGTCTTCAACCTGGAGCAGGGAAGGGGGCTTGAAACCGCGAAGAAATACGGTATTGATTTCGACGAGTTTGACGAATACTGCCTGCATCTTCTGGTTGTCGAAAAAAGCAGCGGTGAAGTGAAAGGCACGTATCGCATTCATCTCGGCAGTATCGCGAACAGCGCCAAAGGATTTTTTTCGTCGAAAGAATACGAAATAACGGGGTTATACCATATAGCCGACAAATGTATGGAACTCGGAAGGGCAAGCGTTTCATCGGAATACAGGGGCGGGGTGGTGATGGCGCTCCTTTGGAACGCTATTTCCGAACTGATGGCCAGGGCGGACCTGACGTACATGCTTGGATGCGTGAGCCTGGATGTGGTAGACCCTAAAATAGGGTGGGCTGTTTATGAATACCTCCGCGGAACCGGAGCGGTTTCCAACGATTTTGGGGTTGTCGCCAGGCCCGGGTTCAAGCTGGAACGCCCGCGGGAAAGCGATATCCAGAAGGTCCTTTCAGATGTGGCGGTCCTCAGGAAATGCATCCCGTCCTTATTCAAAGGTTATCTCAGGCTGGGAGCGCACATATTGGGAGAACCCGCGTTAGACAGGGAGTTCGGGACGATAGATTTTTTTATCATAGTTGATATCAATAAGGTCCCGGAAAAATATCTCCGTCATTTTCATTACAGAAAAAAGTGATCCCGGGATGTCTCATTTACGTTGTTTATACAGGCTGACGTGTCTTTTTCTGTGGACCTCGATGCTTTTAGTGCCGGTGATATCGTACGGGTTCGCGGGCTGGAGGGGACGCAGGGGGATAAGCCGCGTTATAAATCTGTGGGCGAGAGGCGTCGCGAAGATAATTAATTTGCGGATAAAGATATGCGGTGATATTCCCGACGTGCCTGCCGGCCTGGTCGTTTCGAACCACGCGGGGTATGTAGATATCATAACGCACGGGGCGGTTTTTCCACCGCGGTTCGCGCCGTCCGCGGAAATAGCGGGATGGCCGGTGCTCGGCCGGATCGTCGCCCTGACGGATCCCGTCTGGGTCGACAGGGGCCTCAGGGCCTCGGCGAAAAAAGTTTCGAGAGATTTCGCGAAAACCATGAAACGGGGCATGTATCTTATCGTCTACCCGGAAGGTACGAGCACTGACGGCAGGGGGGATATCCTGCCGTTCAAATCGACTTCTTTCGAAGCCGCTATCGCCGGGGATGTGCCGGTCCTTCCGGTCGTTACCCGGTATCACGAAGACCCGGACAGGCCTACGGTCTGCTGGTACGGCGACATGACGTTCTTTCCGCATTTTTTACGGGTATTGAAACTGCCTTACATAGAGGCGGAATTACGTTTTCTCCCGCCGGTCTTTCCGGAAGGAAGGAACAGGAAAGAACTGGCGTCCGCCGTACACGGGATGATGATGCAAGAGTGGTCGTCATCGCGGCGGGAAAACCGGGATGCGACAGATATGAATGCGGCGGGTTTTGTGATATAATCTTTTCGCAATGAAGAATCGAGATCTTCTGATAATCGTTGTTTTTTCCGCGGTGGTGCTTTTGTGGAGCCTGGGAGGGGGGAGTCTCTGTTCCTGGGACGAGGGGATGTACGGCGGCGTCGCGAGAGAAATAGTCAAGACGAACCAGTGGATAGACCTCAGGTGGGGAGGGCTTCCCTGGAGCGACAAACCGCCGCTTTATATGTGGATGACGGCGCTTTTCTATATGGCCTTCGGGGTGGGAGAGTTTTCCGTCAGGTTCTTTTCGGCGCTTTGCGGGGTAGGGACGGTTGTAGTGACGTACCTCCTGGCTCGCAGGTTATATTCCCGGAAAGCGGCGTTCTGTTCCGCTCTGGTACTTCTTTCCACATGGCATTTTATCTGGTCGGCGAAAATGGGGATGCTGGACGTGCCGCTTACGTTCTTTACCATACTTTCGATCTATCTGTTCAAGACGGGGGAGGAGGATAAGAAACGGCTGTTCTTCGCGCCGCTCGCCTTCGCCCTCGCTTTCCTGACGAAGGGCGCAGGGGCGCTTATCATACCGATCATACTTTTTCTTTACATGTTGTTCAGCGGAAACCTTAAAACGCTAAAACAGCCGCCGCTGGCGTGGGGTATATCGCTGGCTTTCGCCGTGCTGGTGTGGTGGCACTGGACAGCTTTCGCGCATTACGGGGAAGGGTTCGTAAAGGACTATTTCGTGAAACATCTTCTTACCCGCACTACACAGGCCGTCGAGGGGCATTCCGGGGACATACTTACGTATTTCGGCGTGATACCCAATAAAGGCAGGCCCTGGGCGGGTATAGGATTCGTGCTTCTGCCGTACATGTTATGGCGGATACTGAAACGCGGGGAGAAAGAACATCTCATCCCTGTGGTCTGGGCCGGCACCATACTGGTTATATTCAGCCTGGTAAAGACAAAGCTGCACTGGTACGTAATGCCCATTTACCCGCCGCTCGCGATAATGACGGGATGGGCGTTCGGTAAGCTCATCGGGAAACATACCGTTCCCGTAATGTGCGTGATCGCCGCCGGGGCGGTGGGGTATCTCGCCGTCGAAAGGGATATTTTCAACCTCGATTATTCTCCCGCGATAAAACAGATAGCGCATGACGTCGTCAGTAATGTGCCTGAAGGAAGCCGGCTTTATCTTTACGACATAAGCGACCCCGGCATGCAGTTCTATCTCGGCGAAAAAGGCGAAAACATCCGGAAAAACAAATTACCGGAAGCGCTGCAACCCGGAAAAGGTTTCATGATCCTGAACAAAAGAGCACTGTCCGACCTTTCTGAATACCGCTATTCAACAGTCTACGAAGAATCCGACTTCATCCTCATCAAACCATAACAGCGTCGCTCCCGCGTTTAATTCGTTGCTAATTTTGCGACGCGGGAAGAGCGGGGGAAGGGGCCCCCGGTAGGGGCATAGCAGCCATCCCCATTCGTGTATAACCGCGTGAGGTGTTACCGGCCCAGGTTTTGGAAGAAGGATTTGATGTTCCTGCCGAGCAGGCCTTTGATCTGGGTCAGGTATTCCATTTCCCATTTGGGGTCCTTGACCGTTCCCCTCAGGTAGGCTTTGCTGACGGTCTTTCCGAATGTCGTGATGAAATTCCTTATGGATATCTGCCAGTTCTCTTCCGAGGCGTAGTCCGGGGCCGTCAGCCTGTTCTCAAAGGAGATGTTAAGGTTCCCGTCAAAATCCACGTAACCGCTCCCGAGTATATCTATTTCCCCTCCAAGCATTTCAAGGTCCTCGACGAGAAGTTTGCGGTCTTCTATCTTGAGCGCGGCGGAAGCGGAAGTGATCTCGATCTTTTTGAAGGCCGGTATGATATTCTGCATCGCGGAATAGATATTGCCCAGAAGGGGGGATAATATGGGCATCGGCCCCAGGTCGGCGTTCGATATGCCGATCTTTCCGAAACCCGTGTATGACGACTGGTTTATCGCCTCGCCACGGACGTGGAGGTTGCCGTCAAGCGTGCCGTATACACGGGTTTTATTCTTTGAAACGCTTTGTATGAGAGACCCGAAATCGGCGCCCGACACGGCGGTGTTCATGGCGAACGGGAATTTCGCGTTTTCCAGGTCGACGGCCAGGTCGGAGGTAAAGAGGCCCTTGTAGAAAGAGCCTGTCAGCGAAGACACTTCGAAGCGGCCTTCGGACAGAGAGACCTTTCCGTGAACGTCGGTGAAACTTATCTTGCCGAGAGTCACGGCGCCGGATGACAGGGCGGCTTGAAGGATATGCGCCCTGATATCTTTTTCGGATGTAAGGAGATCAAGGACGGTCCGGAATCTTTCAGCGGGTTTCATCGTCCCGGCGTCATCGGCCTTCTTCATATGGCCGATTATGTCGGCGATGTCACGGGCGTATCCCTCATACGAAAGGTCCATGTCGAGGGCCCCGCTGACCGTGCTTTCGGTCCTTGTAAGACCCTTTTGGGCGGCGGCCAGGTCGATCCCCCGCGATACCGCGTGGAACGTGAACGGGAATAATCTGTCGGTAAGGTCCATCGTGAGGTCACCGGAAGTTTTTCCGCCCCAGGCCTCGAAGCCGAAAGAATGGACTCCCAGCCGGCCTTTTTCCAGCGAGAGATCCCCTGTGATGTTCTCGAGGCGGGCGTTCGGCAGTTCAAGGCCTTTTAAGGCTGCGGACGCGTCAAGAGTAACGGTCCGCACATATTTCTCACTCACGAGCAGAGCGAGAAAATTCCGCAGGGTATCCGTGGGCGAGCCGGGCTCCGTGCCGGTTTTCTGCCAGGCGCTTTCCGCAAGGCTCGCCAGGTCCAGGCCGTACCCCGAGAATGAAAGGTCGAGGTCCAGGCCTCCCCGCGTCGAGTTGTCAGGGCCTAACAGATCGCCTAAGACCAGTACGGAATCCATTTTCTGAAGCTGGACCTGGAACGCCAGGGGGAACTTTTCGGCGGCGAGGTCCATGTCGATATATCCGAAGAAGGCCCCGCCGAATGTTCTGAATTTGAGGGATGGTACGTTCAGCTTACCGCCATTAAGGAAAAACTCGGCGGAAATATCGTTCAAGGTCGTTTTGGGCAGCCGCAGGTATTCCAGCCGGACAGCCGCGTTTATCTCAAAGTCCTGCACTTGTTTTTCGTCCGTGAGAAGGATGAGGGACCGCCGGAAAATATTCATGGAGGATAAAGGCGTATTACCGGGGTTTTTAACGGCTTTTTCAGCCAGGCCGGCCAGGACGCGGCCGGACCCTTTGAACGAAAGGTCGAGGGTAAGCGGGCCGCAGGCATCTTCTTCAAGTCCGGGCATGCCGCTTAATGCCGGGGCTATATCCATGCCGCCGGTCTTTATGTTAAATGACAGGGGCAGCGTTTCGACGTTCGTGTCCAGGGAAAGTTTGACGGTTAAAGGGCTTTTTAGCAGGGTGAAAGACATGCCGGGGATATCGATCTTTTTATTTTTTATCGATATTTTACCTGCCAGGTCCCTTGCTTCGGCCTTGCCGAGCATTGCGTTTTCAGACGTGATTTCCGCCTCGAGGGCGATGTTCGCGATGTCGCGTTCGCTGAAAGAAGTATTGATCACGGCGGCAAAAGGCCCGGTAATAACGGGTATGTTCCCGGATCTTTCATTTTTTGGAACAAGAGGCAGAAGGTCTTCGAAGCGGCCGCTTAAGTTTCCGCTGAGCTCGAATGTTTTATTTTCGGAACTAAGTCCCGTTACTTTTCCTTTAAGGTCCGCTTTGAGCGCGGAGATATTCCCCTTGAAACTGTCAAGCAGGAAGAGATCGCCGGACGGCGACAGGGTACCTTTAATGGAGAAATCATCTGAATCCACCGTACCATGGTAATTGTCGCCTGTCTCGCCGGTCCTTTTGAAGTCGAGAAGGAGTTTCCGGCCGTTGTAGGATAAGGATGTTTTCCAGCGGGTTATTTTCAGATCATCAAGCTCGAGCGAACCCCTGATATTTTTAAATCGGGAGCCCATCCATGTGAGAGACCCGTTATCGATGGCGACGGTTTCCAGAAGCGCAAGGTCCAACATCTGTTTCCAGGAGCCGGCTTTACGTGATACGGTCTTGAAACGGGCGTTTGCCGACAGGTTTTCCGCTTCCAGTCCGCGGAAGGTCACTCCGGCGATGAACTTCCGGTCCAGCAATAATGGTAATATTTCGGGCGCTACGGCCAGGGATCTTACGCGGATAGATACCGATGCCTGATCCTGAGAATGGACGGCGATATCTTTCAGGGACAGGGAGCTCAGCGGGGCGTATCCGATCGCGCCTATTGTCACCGGTTGCCCGAGTTCCTTTGAAAGGCTGTTCTCGAGAAATATCCTTATTTCACCGATCAGGCGTTCCCTGTTGGCCTGGTACCATATAACGGCGGCTAAAGCGGATAGCAGGGCGAGGACTATCAGTATTTTAAGTAGGGGCGCCCCTTGCGGGCGCCCTGAACGATTGAACATAACGAAAAGTATATCATGAAGCGCAGCACCGCGCAATACGATCGGTATCGGGGGAAGGATTTAAACCCTAAAGCCTATAGGCTATAGGCTATAGGCTATAGGCTTTAAGCTTAATAAGCCCTTAATTTATTCCTTTAGATTTGCGCGTAAAAGGCTTATAATATTGCAGTTATCGGCAGGGGATTCGGCGGATGACAGAGCAAAGGCCATGTTCGCGAAACAATGACCGGAGGGGAACGTATGCCAGAGAGTACAAGGGGGCAACTTGAGGCGCGGATCAGCGAGGCGATGATCAAGTTCGAGAAAGATTATATGGGCAGGGGCCCGGAAGAGGCAAAGACGTATATTCTGGAGGATATGGTGCTGGTCAGGCTTAAGGGCGTCCTTACTCCCGCGGAGGAGCATCTTTCAAAAAGCGCCGAAGGCGCGGACCTTATAAAAAGGACGCGTGTCCAGTTACTGGAAGATTCGAGGGACCTCCTGGAGAAACTTATACTGGAGATCACGGGCTGTCCGATAAAAAGCCTGCATACGGATATAAGCACAAAGACCGGGGAGAGGATAGTCATCTTTATATTGGGAAAAGCGTCACAGTAGCTGGCAAAAAAACCGGGCGAATAACTCGAATTTTGGGGCAGCAAAATCTACCCGCTTTTGTCTCCGCATGCAGAATGAAATGATGAGAGAGCGAAGGAGGTGGAAGGGGAGAACAGAAGCCCCTTCCCAGACGGGTTTTTTCGCCGGGTTATAGCTATCGTAACGTTTTTATCTAACTTTCGAAAGGGCGTTAAATAAACTCGCCCTCCTTCGTCGGGCTCAGACATATTTAACGCTTTATCTTTTTTATCCTTTCAAAAGTTATATAAAAACTAAAAATCCGTAAAGGGAAGGGGCTTCTGTTCTCCCCTTCCACCTGAGCCGCTAAAAATGTAACGGGCATATTGATTCTAGTTACGCTTCTTTTTTGCCCATAACAGGCGTATAATGTAACCGTTGGACGGGGGTGTCCGGCCGGCGCGGTGGGGTTGAGGTAAAGGGGAACTATTTGGAGGGGAATTTATGGCCAGGCGGGTTATGACCGTGGTGATCATTGTGTTGGCGGTGGTGTTGTTCGGCAGGATATATAACTGGAACCTGAACGAAGCGAAGGTGCTTAAGGAGGTCATCTCGCGGCTTGAGGCGGATTCCCGGCTGGCTGAGGTGCTGGTGACGGGAGTTAATTATGATGACGCTTCCGGGAAGGTCAAAACTACCGTAAAATTCCTGGAATATGACGTGGAAGGGACGCCGCTCAAACCGAAATATTTTACTTTCGAGGGCAACATCATACAGTTCCAGTCGCTTGTCGCGCGTTTTGACGATATCCATGTCAGGAGGGGAGGTAAGCTGAAAGGTAAAAGCGTTTATCTTTTCTGGAAGATATTCGTGCTGGACGGACAGAATACTCAGGAGTATGAGATAACAAAGGTCAACGCGGTCCCGGAAGGTTACAGGCTGGAAAGCGCTAAGGGCCCTTTTGAGAAGGAAATATGGGAAAAATTCTGGGAATACGCCCTTAACCCGGAAGAAGCCGCTAAGGCGGGGATAAAGAACGCGCAGATAGAAGCTCCGGGGGCCATGTTCATACCGGGGATGCTGTATACCATAAAAATAGAGCACGACGGCGGCCTCCGTATTGACGCGCGGCCTCTGCCGGCTGTTTTAAAGGGTGAACGTATCCCGGAATAAGCGGCTCAAGCCGTTTTTTGGATCTTAACGACGGGAAAGGAGTTTGTAATATTTATGTTAAACTGTTATACTGAAAATAGTGTATAACCGATCCAAAAGGCCGCCGGGAGATGCTTCCATGATGAGTGAGTTCGATAAAGACAGAAGGTTGATCGTTGTTTCTAACAGGCTGCCGTTTACCCGTCTCGAGGACGGAAAAGGCGGTTTTGTCTGGGAAAAGTCGGCCGGAGGGCTTATAACGGCAATGGAGCCGGTGCTTCTGGGCCTCAACGGCATATGGATCGGGTGGGACGGGATGTTGTCGGAGAAGCCGGAAAACGAAAGCTCCGGGCTTATAGATGTGAAGGATATAGAGGCGAAGGAAGAAGTCGCGCGGAAACAGGGCAGGACGTACAGTATAGCGTGTGTGCCCATAGACCGCGGGGAGTTCGACGAATATTACAACTATCTTTCAAACGGCACTCTCTGGGCGCTTTTCCATTATTTTTTCGAGAAATGTTTCCTGGACTATAACTCGTGGCGGACATATTGCAGGGTTAACGAGAGGTTCGCCCGTTATATCGACAATATCGCCGGCGAAAATGATATTATATGGATACATGATTTTCACCTGTTCATGACGCCGTATTATCTGCGCCGGCTGAGGCCGCGGCAGGCGATACATTTCTTCCTCCACATCCCTTTTCCCCACATAGATATATTCGACATTTTACCGTGGAAGGACCAGATACTTAATTCGCTGCTTTGCTGCGACACGGTGGGTTTTCACCATAAGAGGTATTTCCAGAATTTCAAGGGCGCGGTGGACCAACACTGTAAGGGCGAGAAATACGGCAGAACGGAGAAAATGTGCGGGGCCGGAGGGACGTATGTCTATGTTAACCCCATCAGCATAGATTTCGACGTCATAGACCGGATATCGCGCAGCCCCTCTGTCGCCGCCAGGCGTGAGGAGATACGGAAACAGGCTATTTGCCCGAAGATCATCATCGGGGTCGACAGGATCGATTATTCAAAAGGCATAAGGGAGAGGTTGTTGGGGCTCGAGTGCCTGCTGAAAGAACATCCCGAACTAAAAGAAGAATTCTTTTATTACCAGCTGGTCATACCGAGCAGAGAAGAGATCGGAACGTATATGACTCTCAAAAAGGAGATCGATGAGATAATAGGGAGGATAAACGGGGAATTCGCCAGCGGGCTCTGGGCGCCGGTGCATTATAATTACGGGACCGTGTCGCTCGAAGAACTGGTCGCGCTGTATTCAGCCGCGGATATCGCCCTTGTGACCCCTTTGCGGGACGGGATGAACCTGGTATGTAAAGAATATATCGCGGCCCATTCGGATAACGACGGGATACTGATACTCTCAAAGTTCGCCGGCGCGATAGCCGAAATAAAAAACTGCCTTCCGGTCAACCCATACAGCATAGAGGACATCGCCGACACCATTTACCAGGCGCTGCATATGCCGGAGGAAGAGAGAAAGAAAAGGATGAAGAAGATGAGGAAGAATATCGGCGAAAAGAACATAAATAAATGGCTCGAAAATTGTATGCACTATTTTGATGTGGCTGAACAACAGAAGGATAAACAGGGAGAATGAGGTATCTTTTTGATGATTGGGGCCGGGTAGAGAGGCAGCTAGCGCGGAGCCATGTATATCTTCTCATGGATTTTGACGGAACTATCAGCTCGATCAGGCGGGATCCGGGGGCAGCCGGTTTGAACAGGAACGCCCGGAGAGCGCTCGACGCTATCCTTCACGGGCCCGGGAACATCTCTCTTGCGGTGGTCAGCGGCCGCGGCCTCAGGGATATACGGCGCAGGGTAGGCATAAAAGGGATAACATACGCAGGGAACCACGGCCTGGAAATAAAGGGCCCGGGTATGGGATTCATCTTTCCCGGGGCTCTTGCGGCCGGCGGGGCCATCAGGAAGATAAGCCGCAAGCTTAAAGCGGGATACCGGAAGTTTAACGGGGTGATCGTTGAGGATAAGGGGTTTACGGTAAGCGTGCATTTCAGGATGGCAAAGCCTTCAGAGATAAAGGATATAACTAACGTATTCGAAGAGGTAACCGGGCCGTACAGGGCGGAAAGGTCCATCGCCGTTACATCCGGCAAAAAAGTGCTGGAAGTACGGCCTCCCGTGGACTGGGATAAGGGGAAGGCGGTCGGGTATATGGTCGCTTCTAAAAAGAAAGAACTTAAAGGTAAGGTCCTGGCGGTATATATAGGAGATGACAGGACCGATGAGGACGCGTTCAGGGCCATCGGGAAAAACGGTGTATGTATCTTTGTGGGAAAGCCGGAGCGTACGAGCGCCGGGTATTATTTAAATAATACCGGAGAGGTGGTTGAGTTCCTTAAAAGAGTATTGAAGATAAAGGGAGGTAATGAAAAATGACCGCAAGAACGGCGGCGGAACCTTTCAGGTTCTATACACGGCTTATTTTGCCGGAAATAACGGGGATGAAAGCGGAGAATCTCATCCAGCTTCTGGAGATGACAAGGATCGCGGACCCTTCTTCCATATATCATCACACCCACAGGTTCCTCCAGCAGCACCAGTATCTTTCTCCCGAGCCCCCGAACGATTTTGCTTACTGGGTCACCGAGATCATCGGGGTGCGGGACCTCGGCGAAAAGCTGGCCAGCATAGATACCATTGATTTTTCCGGCATAGAGGGGCTCCGCGCGAAAATACTGGAGACTATCGAGGAATATATCGGGGAAAACCCTTCATCGGGATCCAGGACCGCCCATAAGGGGGAGGAGTTCTATTTTATAAAATCGGTCAGTTTCATATTCCCGACGGAACACGTAGCGCACGATCTCCGTGAGTTTGTCAGCCTGTTGAAAAAGGTGACGGTCGATTCCTTGTATTTCCATATTTTTGAGGCGCGTCTCAGGCTGGAGAAAGGGAATAACGATTTTTCTTACTGGATAGGCGCGTCTCTGGGCGAAGGGGATATAGCTGAAAGCATCTCAAAACTTGACCCCTATACACATACCCTGGAGAACCTCAGGAACGCCATAGTGGACATAATAGAAAAAAATTTGAGAGGGTGATATGATCAGGATAGACGATTACGCGCCGATAGCGGGGAAATTCATAATAGACGATCTGAGGCTTCTGGCGGAAAGGCTGAAAGGGAAAGTCATACAGCACGTTAATTCCACCGCCGTCGGCGGCGGTGTCGCCGAGATACTGAACCGTATGGTCCCGCTCTTGAAAGAACTGGGTGTTGATACGAGATGGGACGTGATAAAAGGCGGTGAAAAGTTCTTCGGGGTAACAAAGAAGTTCCATAACGCTTTGCACGGACGCGGGGAAGCCGTAACCGAGGAGGACCTCGATGTCTTCCTGGAAACGGGCAGGGCCAACGAGAAGGGAATGGATATCTACGGCGATATCGTTTTCATACACGACCCTCAGCCCATAACCCTGATAAACAGGAAAACCGGGAACAAGTGGATCTGGCGCTGTCATGTCGACGTTTCCGAGCCGGACGCGAAAGTGTGGGGTTTTCTGGAGAAGTTCATACTGAGGTACGATTCCGCCATATTTTCCGCGCCCTCTTTTTCGCAGAAGCTTCCCATACGGCAGTTCCTGATAGCCCCGTCCATAGACCCTCTGAGCGACAAAAATAAAGAACTTTCGCAGGAGGCGATCGATGCCGTCCTCTATAAATACCATGTTCCAAAGGACAAGCCGATCATAACCCAGATATCCAGGTTTGACCGTTTAAAGGACCCCGTGGGGGTCATCGAGGCGTATAAACTCGTAAAGAAGCATATAGACTGCCGCCTTGTACTGGCCGGAGGGACGGCTACGGACGATCCGGAAGGGCTCCAGGTACTTGATGAAGTGAGGGAGAACGCCAAAAAAGACCCCGATATCCATATACTGCTTTTGCCGCAGAACGACATCGAGGTCAACGCGATACAGAGGGCGTCGGATGTTATAATGCAGAAATCCCTGAAAGAGGGTTTCGGCCTTACCATTTCGGAAGCGCTCTGGAAAGCTAAACCGGTCGTCGCGTCCAATGTCGGCGGGATACCGCTTCAGGTAAAGCACAAATACTCGGGCCTTCTATGCCATTCGGTCGAAGGCGCCGCGTTCGCGCTCAAGCAGCTTTTGAACAGCCCCGATTATGCCCGGCAGCTCGGCCGGAACGGCCGGGAGCACGTGCGGTATAACTTTCTTTTGACGAGGCACCTCAGGGATTATATGCTGGTGTTCCTTTCTTTGTATTTTCCGGGCGACCTGGTCAGCATGTAAGTCCGGTGTGGTTCCTGTCTTCCGGTCCGCTTATGTTTTTCCTTTTATATTTAATTTGACAATGGGTTTTTTTTTGGTATATTTGTAAGTAATAAAACGTGCGCGAAAATATGAAAGGCCCAACAGCAAGGGGAGAAAGTGTTGATAAGAATTGATAATTATTTGAGCGGCCGTAAACCCCTCTCATGTTCGCGAGAAAAGAGAGGGGTATTTTTTTTAGGAGCGTGAGCCCATGGGGAACGATGGGAAAATAGTTAAATCTGTCGAGTGCGCCGAATACGTTGAATACGCTGAAAGCGAAGACCCGCCGGGTATAGGGGTCGCCGCGCGAGAAGAATGCTGGCAGGCCGCGTGCGCGGGATCGACGACATGTATTGAAGAACTTGCCTCTTTTCTGCCGTTCAAACCCAAAGAAAAAACATTCCTGAAGCAGGTCATAAAAAATTTCCATATGAGGATCCCGAAGTATTTCCTTTCGCTGATACAGGACCCGGCGAATTATATGGATCCCATCCGCAGGCAGTGTGTCCCTTCGCTGGAGGAAATAACGCAGGATATCCATGAAATGATCGACCCTCTCTCCGAGGAAAAAACCGCCGCGACGCCTTTTCTCATCCACAGGTATCCTGACAGGGCGCTTTTGCTGGTTACCGGGCGATGTTTCATGTATTGCCGGCACTGCACCAGGAAAAGGCTGTGGAAGTCGAAGATGGAGGATACGTCTATCGACGAGATCGAGCAGTCGCTTGAGTATGTGAGGGAGAACAGCCATATACGGGAAATAATAGTTTCGGGCGGGGATCCCCTGACGCTGCCGACGGAAAGGCTCGATTACATACTGTCGCTCATATCAAGGATCAAAAGCGTAGGGACCGTGCGGATAGGGACAAGAGCGCCTGTCGTGCTGCCTCAAAGGGTTGACGGCGAATTATGCCGAATGCTGGAAAAATACGATAACCTGTGGGTCAACGTACAGTTCAACCACCCCCGGGAGATAACCCCCGAGTCGGCCCGTGCCTGCAGACGTCTGCAGAGGTGCGGGATACCCGTAAGTAACCAGTCGGTCCTTCTCAGGGGGGTAAACGATGACTTTCATACTATGCTCGAGCTGAACCATAAGCTGCAGGATATACGGGTCCGGCCCTATTATCTGTATCAGTGCGATCCCGTAGTCGGGGCGGCGCATTTCCGGACCTCCGTGTTCAAAGGTGTTGAGATCATCGAAAAAATGCGGGGGCATACGAGCGGTATGTGCGTGCCCACTTTTGTCGTGGACGGCACGGAAGCCATGGGTAAGGTGCCGCTCGGCCCCAACTATCTGATCTCCATGTCGGATGAAGGTATAGTGCTGCGCAACTATGAGAATAAAACGTTCTACTACCATAATCCGAAATAACGATATGCATCCGGGTGGCAGGCTTGAAATGAAAAGGGACATAAGTATATGTATAGTTTACAATCTCAAGGATCCCGCCAGGCAAGATGATTCGCAGGAAGAATACGACGAGATCGAAACTATCGAAGGCTTAAAGAGAGAAATAGAGAACAACGGCCTTAAGGTGTCCCTCCTCGAACAGGACGACCATTTCCTCAGTAAAATACAGCAAAACCGACCCGATCTGGTGTTCAATATCGCCGAAGGTAAAGGGAAGACCCGTTCACGGGAATCCCAGGTGCCCTGCATGCTGGAAAGCCTCGGTATCCCGTATTTCGGGTCCGACCCTTTTTCGCTGGGCCTGACGCTGGACAAGTATATGACCAATGTGGTGTTGCGGTCGGCGGGAATACCCGTGCCGGCGGTTTATATGGTGGATAAGCACGGCGGCGTGGATGATCTGGGAAATATATTCGACGAACATGAGCGGTTCATAGTGAAACCGAGGTGGGAAGGGTCCTCGAAAGGGATATTCTCGGATTCTATTGTCACGGGCCCGGGGTCCCTGAGAAAAAAAACGGAATATATACTGTCGAACTATTCCCAGCCGGTGATAATAGAGGAATTCATCGAGAAAGACGAGATCACCGTCGGGGTTTTGGGGAACGCCGAGCCGCAGGTGCTGTGTATGATGCGGATCTCTCCCCTTGAGGTACGGCAGGGTCATTTTGTCTATTCCATCGAGAATAAGCGTGACTGGGAGAAGAAGATCAAATACGAACCGTCGGGAATGATCGATAAAAGTATAAGGGATAAAATAGAACATTTTGCCAGTGAGGCGTTCCGGGCCTTAGAGCTCCGGGACCTGGCGCGTATAGATTTCAGAGTGGACCATAGCGGTATCCCAAGGATCATCGACGTAAACCCGCTTCCAGGACTTTCTCCGCGGTACAGCGACCTGATGATCATGTACAGGCTTGCCGGAGGGGGATACCCCGACCTTATCAAAAAGATATTGGCCGCCTTCCTTACCCGCTGCGGTTTTGCCCTGCCGGTTCACAAATAGAACCGAACGGACGCGAACCGGACGACCACGACAATATGAATAAACGAGTGATTATAACAGCCGGTATGGAAGACAATTCACGCAAGGATGTGCGGGACGCGCTCCGGTGCGTGAATTCGGTAAAAGAAGCGCTGGCCCGCTCGGGGATCGAGGCGGGAACGCTTTTTTTCCGGCCTGAAGATCTTACCCGGGGGAAAGAGCATGTCGCGGCAAAAATAAAGAGTTCAGGGCCCGACTGTGTTTTTAATCTTTTTGAAGGGTATTCGGACGATTCCGGGAAAGAAATAGAGTTCGCGCGTATCCTTGAGGAGACAGGTGTGCCGTTCACGGGAAGCCGCGGAGCGGTACTTGAGGCCTGCCGGGATAAAAAGAGGTCCAAAGATATTCTCCGCGCCAGCGGCGTCAACGTGCCGGAAGGTTTTGTCGTGGAACGGATGAGTGACCTTGAGGATACATATCCGGAATGTCCGCTGTTCATCAAGCCGCGCTGTGAGGATGCCAGCGTGGGGATAGACGCCGGGTCGCTTGTAACGGAGCAGAAAGATATCAAAGAGGCCGTGCGGCGTAAACTTGAAGAGTTCCCGGAAGGGCTCATCGTGGAGGAATTTATCCCGGGCAGGGAATTCAACGCGGGATATATAGGCGTATACCCCTATGAGCTTGTGGGCGTATCTGTAATGGATTATGAGGAATGCCCGGATTGTTATAATTTCATGAGTTATATGTCCAAGTGGGAAGAGAGCGCGCCGGATTTCAGTAAGCTCGTCCCGAAGGTGGTCACCGGTGAGGCGCGGGCGGATAAGGATGTGAAACAAAAAATATCGGAGATCGGCAGGGAAGCGGCGCGGGCGCTGGGATGCCGGGGATATTTCCGTATAGACATGAGAGAGAAGAACGGCGTGTTTTATGTGCTGGACGTCAACCCCAACCCCGATATAAACGAGGACAGCGGTTTCATGAGGCAGGTGTATACCGGGGGGTATACGTATCAGCAAATGATCAACCGGATAATCGACCTGGCGGGGTAACTTGATGTATGGGAAATTCAATACGTTAGATCCCTCGACTCGGTCACTTCGTTCCCTCGCTCGGGATGACAATGTGGATCTGTCATCCCGAGCGAGGGAATAAGGAGGTATGATGGAAAAGATAGATAAGGGCGTTCTGGTGACGATGGCGAAAAATACCGGGGTGTTTAATGATAAGGATATAGCGATCCTGGAGGAAGTGGTAACAGACTGTTTTAAAGACCCGCCGGAGTATTTGATCCTGTACGAGAAGATCGAAGAAAAGGCCGCGGGTTTTATCATACTGGGCAGGACGCCTCTTACCGCTTTCAGCTGGGATATTTACTGGATAGTGGTAGATAAAGAGTTTCAGGGACGCGGGATAGGGAGTAAACTTATCAAAAAAGCCGAGGACCTGATGCTGAGGAGCGGCGAACGCGCGGTTGTGAGGCTGGAAACGTCTACGAGAGAAGCATATGTATCCGCCAGAAAGCTATACGCGAAAGCCGGATATAGAGAAGTCGGTACCATCAGGAATTTCTACGCGCAGGATGACGGTATCACGATATATTCAAGGGAGATATCCAGGCGCGTTTAACCATGGATCGGTATGCGCAAGTCCCCTCTTGGGCAGAATAGGTTTTGTTCTCGGGGCAAGCGAGGGAGCTGACTTGAACGGTATTAACATATTGCGGCGTTTCCTCGTTTGACATATAATTATAACTGCAACAATCCAAAAACACTTAAAGCCTACAGCCTGAAGCTTAAAGCTGTAAACTGTCAAAGGGCCGCCATGGGTGAGAAAAAAACATATCTTCCTTTACGGGATGTCGAAGGTGTTTTGGCTATTTTGAACAAAATATCCCTTCTGGGGGGGCTTTCGGAAAAGCAGCTCCATTTCATTCTCGGAATATTGAGGGAAGTTTCGTATCGCGCCGGTGAATATATATTCGAGAAAGGGGATGAGCCCAGCCATATTTACATAATAAGGTCAGGTAATATCAAGATAGTCGATTATGAGGACGGTACGCCGTACGAGATAATAGAGTTTGGTGTCGGGCAGTGTCTGGGAGAGACCGCGGTCATAGGCATCCAGCTTCATTCCGCGAGCGCTGTGGCCGTCGAAGACACGGAGCTCATAGTCTTGTCGCGCGAAGCGCTCCTTTCCATTTTTGACTCCGATAAGGAGCTTTTCAGCCTGCTGGTGCTCAATGTCGCGAGGGAAGCCTGTCGCAGGCTGCACCAGACGGATGAAATAATGCTTCATTATATTTTAAGGAAATAAAATTTAACGTAAAGGCGGTATTTCCATGGAAGTGTATTTAGCCGGTTATAATGTCGACGCGGGTGTTCTCAAGGAGATGGAGAATCTCTCGGGGAAGAGAGAGGATCTTACCCCGGAAGTTCTTTCAGCCGCGTACGCGCGCATAAGCCGTGACGCGCGGCCGATAAACGAGATAAGGAGATCCGCCCGGGAGGAAGTGGAGAAGACCCGTAGGTCCAATTCCACGATCATATTTAAAATGGGCCACCATTCCGTGGCGGAACACGCGGTGTTCAACCTCGATATCCTGGGGGTTTCGCGGCTGGCCATGGAAGAACTGGAAAAGTTCAGGCTTTGTTCCTACACGGAAAAGTCCCAGAGATATATTACGCTTGATAAGGATTTCGTTATCCCTGAGGAGATCAAAGGTACGGCTTGCGAGAAAATATTCACGGATATGGTCCAGGAGCAGAACGCCGCGTATTTAACGTTCTTCGAGAAACTGAAAGGGCATGTTTTCGGGAAACATGCGGAACTGGCCCGGGATCAGAAAAATCACGCTCTTCTGGAAGGGTGGGCGAAAGAGGACGCGCGGTATATCACGGCTCTGGCGACGGGATCGCAGGTGGGGGAGACCATCAACGCCCGTAATCTTGAGCTGCTCCTCCGACGGTTCGCTTCTCACCCCCTGGCGGAAATACGGCAGCTGGGACGGGCCATATATGAAAAGATAGCGGATGTCGCGCCCTCTATTGTTATATTCCATAAAGCGAACGACCGGGACCTGAAGACATATCCGGAACTCCGGAAAACGGTGTCCGGCATCACGGGAGGGATATTCCCCGAAGCGACGGACCGGGAAGCGCGTCTGGTAGAATGCCCCGAAGACGGGGATACCGCCGTCGCGGCTTCCCTGCTGCATTCTTCGAGTGACCTTTCATATGACCAGTGCAGGACGATAGCGGAAAGACTGACGGACGAGGAAAAAATGGATATCTTCAAAACGGCCTGGAGCAACATGCAGTTCTATGATTCCATGCCGCGCGAGTTCGAGTACGCGAACCTTACGTTCGACGTGGTCCTGTCGTCGGCCTGTTTCGGCCAGTTGAAACGGCACCGTATGGCGACGATTACGTCTCAGCCGTACGACCCGGCCCTGGGGGTCACAATCCCGGAGTCTATCCGGGAGGCCGGCCTGGAGAGCCTGTTTGCCGGGATCGTGGATAAGACCAACAAAGCGTACAACATCATAAATAAGGAGGTCCCCCTGGCGGCGCCGTATATCCTGACCAACGCGCACAGGAAACGCGTGCTTATAAGGGTTAATGCCCGGGAACTGTATCATATCGCGCGTCTCAGGGAGGACGCGCATGCCCAGTGGGATATACAGAACGTCTCCCGGTCCATGAGCGCTCAGGCTAAACAGGTGATGCCGCTCGCGTTCGGGCTGATATGCGGCAAGGACAGGTACAGCGAAGTGTACCGGGATATTTTCGGAAGCCTGCCGAAAGTGACAGAAATAGCGCTACCGGGAGCCCGGAGCATAAAGGAGGTAACATGATCAGAAGAGCGATTACATTCATTCTCGTATCAGGTGTACTGTTCACATCGATCCCCGTATTTGCCGCGCCGAAAGGGCAGAAAGGCCCCGGAGCCAAAGCGTATGAACGCGCCAGCGACAAGGCCGCGTTCAAGCGCCCGGACGACCGGTCCGGCTTCGGAGGGAAAAGGTCTGAAGAAAAAGACCGGATGTTAAAAGAACGCGCCGCGGAACGTGTGGCTAAAGAGACCGCGAAAGAGACGCGGAAATCCGCTGAAGAAGCGGATAAGGCCGCGGAAAAAGCCGAAAAACACATGGAAGAAGTCCGGGAAAGAGCGAGGAATAGAGATATGACATCCGGGCGTTAAAACGTGTTCCTCGGGGATGCGGAAAAGAGAATATAAGGCGCATATCGCGATAACTATTTCTCCGGAGTTTGTTCTCCAACATACTTGCCCGCATACCTGAAGACGATGTGCGGGGTTTTGAAAAACATTCAGGTCCTTAATAAAAAAATGAGACGGTAAAACAATGATACCTATCATATCTTTGCCCGCGAAAATCATACGATTGCTTGAATCCAACGTGTCACCCGAAGAAATAGCCGCGGGAGTATGTCTCGGCATGTTCATGGGGTTCATACCGTTGAACGGGCCGATGGTCTTCTTGCTCGTGGCCCTTTTTCTTATCATAAAGCTGAACAGGTTATCGGTCGTCATCACACTGCCGGTATTTAAACTTTTGTACGTCCTGGGGGTGAGTTCCGTGACGGATATGATGGGAGGATACCTGCTCATAGACGTGCGGCAGCTCACTTACTTATGGAGATGGGTTACCGGCCTGCCTGTTATAGCGTATCTGGACCTTAATAACACGCTCGTGGCGGGCGGGGCGGCGCTTTCGGTTATCCTGTGCGTACCGGTGTTCATGGCCTCAAGGGCCGCCGCGGGCGCAATGAAAAAGAAATACGCGGAAAAGATAAAGGGGATGAAATTTGTCCGGTGGATAAAAAGACTGCCGTTTGTGGATAAAGCCGGTAAGGTCATACGCCGCATAAGGGGCGAAGAATGATGAATAAACGTATAAATATACAGGGAATAATAATATTGTTCGTTATTATAGGAACAATACAGTTGGGTTTCGGGCTGGGGATAAGTCCGTTCCTGAAAACGGCCATAGTCGAGGGGATCAACCGGAACAGCGGATCCAGGGTTGCCGTGGATAAAGCACATATCTGGCCACTGACGTTGTCTGCCGGGCTCAAAGGGATAACGGTGTATGATCCCGGGGATAACACGAAGATAGTCGAAGCCGATAAGGTTTCCGTACGGCTGAGCTTTCTCGCGCTTTTATCGAAAAGGATAGTAGTCTCGTCCATGAAAGCCGGCGGTGTGGAAATATTCCTGAGGCGCACACCCGACGGCGGTTTTAACATAGAGGCGCTTGGAGAAAGCCCCGCTCAGGCTGAGGGAGCGAAAAAATCGGCGGCAGGGGCCATACTTGACCGTTTCAAAGGGAAAAAGGACTGGTTCGGGAAAATATATGACGCGGTTAAAAACAAGTCTTCGCTGAAATCCGCGGAAGAAGAAAAAACCGCTCAAAAGGAAAGTTCAAAGGTAACCAGGGAAGTTAAGGCACTTCCTAAAGGCAGGAAAGTCTATTTTAAAACGGTCAGGGATGAATATCTTTTCGAGATACGCGACCTTGCTGTCCGTGATGTTAAAATACACATGAAAGCGGAGAACGGGGCCGAGGCCGATGTCGAAAAGGCGGATATCAGGATAAAAGGCATGGCGATGGACCCGCGTAAAGGTATATCTTTTAACTCGCTGGACATAAAGGGGACCATTAAGAAGGCGGGGAATAAGGCCGGTGATTTTTCGGCCGGGTACAGCAGGGTTTTCAGCCGCGGAACGCTCAGGACGGATATCAGTGTGAAGGCGAAAAACGTGGATATGGGGGCGATAAGCTTTATTTATGACACGTCCCTGCCCGTTACCCTGGAAAAAGGCGTCCTGGACCTGGATTCGATGACGCGCATCACCGACGGCGCGCTTGATTCCAGGAACTCCGTACTTTTAAAAGACCAGCGGTTCACGGCCAAAAGCGGGGCACAGCTGACGGCGGGGTTTATTCCCGCTGCCGTACTTATCGATGCCTTGAACGGGGCCAGCCCGATCGGCTTGAAGTTCGATATCGGCGGCACGGTAGACAAACCGGAGTTTTCCGGATTTGAGGATTCGCTGAAACAGCTCGCGAAACCGTATATGGATAAGCTCAAGGAGCAGGGAAAAGACGCGGTAATCGGTTTTTTAAAGGGGAAGACGGGTGCGGGGTCCGGGGAGGCGTCCGTTGACGCGGGTAAAGAACCCACCCGGAATGCCGCGGATTCCATAAGATCGCTTTTCAATAAATAGGGGCCGCACAAAAAAATCATTGTAAGCACTTGACGATGGAGAAAATCCGAATAAACTATATGGACAACCGGGTATATTGCATGTGCCGGTGAAGGAAAGGAGGCGGAAGACGCCTAAAAGAGGAGGGACAGGTTATGAAAAGAGCATTGGCGGTTCTTGTGGTGATGACGGTAACGGCGGCGTTGGCATTACCAGGCGTATCTTTTGCCCAGGAACAGGAGGCGGAAGATATGAGTTATGCTTATGGTACGGTGGTAAGCATAACCGGCAGTAACATGACGGTGAAGGAAATAACATATGATGAAAATACGGGGGAAGAGGGGAGCGCGACGAAAGATTATGAGATCGCGCCGGATGTGGAGATCGACAATGCAGTTTCGATAAGTGACGTTAAGAGCGGTTCGGAAGTGGATATCGAATATCTCGAAAAAGACGGAAAGAAGACCGCGACTTATATTTATGTTTATGATAAAGAAGAATGGGAATAAAAGGGGCAGCGGAACACTGTTTAATTAACGGGAGGGTGTTGATATGTCAGGAAGAAATAAGGCAAAATGCCCGGAATGCGGGGAAATGGTAGAACTTGATCCGTATAGCGATATCGGCGACATCGTGGCATGTCACGGATGTGACGCGGACCTGGAGGTCATAATGTTGCAGCCTCCGAAATTAAGGGCCATAAGGCCCGAGGGCCCTCTGGGGCAGGATGATTATCTCGACGAACTGGGCGATGAGCCTGAGGACGAACTGGGCGATGTGCCTGAAGACGAACCGGAAAGGGATGAGTAAGGGGTGACGATGTCGGAAGCAAAAAGGTTATCCAGAATGGCGGGCCTTGCCCCCGGTACGCTTGTACATATCGGGGAAAAGAGGGGCGTACAGCCGAAGATCACTCTTATGGATTATAGCGAGTCGGATTACCAGGAACGGACGCTTGCGGCGATAGAGGAAAGTTTTCCGTTCAAAGATACATCGACCGTTACATGGCTGAATATTGACGGTGTTCACGAGACGGGAATAATAGAGAAGATAGGGGCCCGGTTCAACCTGCATCCGCTTACCCTGGAAGATATAGCCCATACGGCCCAGCGGCCCAAGTTCGAGGATTACGGTGAATATATATACGTCGTCCTGAAGATGCTGTATAACGGCGATAACGGGAACGGCGATATGGTCGCCGAACAGGTAAGCATCATATTGGGGAAGAATTACGTTATTTCTTTCCAGGAGCAGGAAGGTGACGTATTCAACCTTATAAGAGAAAGGATCAGGAAGGCAAAGGGCAGGATACGGAAAATGGGGGCGGATTATCTCGCTTATTCGCTTCTTGACGCCATCGTCGACAATTATTTCCTTATACTCGAGAAATACGGTGAAAAGATAGAGGATCTGGAAGAAACCCTGACGGTGGATTCGGGGCCTGAGGATATGAGGGCGATCCATAATATGAAAAGGACCGCCCTGTTCCTGCGCAAGTCCATATGGCCGCTGAGGGAGATGGTGAGTTCACTGATACGCGGGGAATCCCTTTTGATCTCGCGCGCGACCGGAGTGTACCTGAGAGACGTCTACGACCATGCGATACAGGTCATAGATACGGTGGAAACGTTCAGGGATATGGTCTCGGGTATGCTTGATATTTACCTTTCAAGCGTCAGTAATAGGATGAACGAAGTTATGAAAGTATTAACGATAATCGCTACCATATTCATACCGCTGACGTTCGTGGCGGGGATATACGGTATGAACTTCAACCCGCAGGCCTCACATTTCAACATGCCGGAGCTCGAATGGAAATACGGATACTTTTTCGCGTTGGGGATAATGGTACTCATAGCTCTGGCGATGCTTGCCTATTTCAGAAGGAAGAAGTGGCTATAAGTCTGTGAAACCAATTCCTGGGTGTGTAACGAGGAACCTCTGGTGCGGGTGTTTCCTGCGGGGACGTTCGATTTTTTGATGAGAATATCTCCAGGGGTGTCCGCTATACTCCTACCCGGGCCCCTCCGCCCGGTGTGGATCCTCCCGGTACGGAGTATAGCGAACACCCCTGGAGA
>JBDRFA010000137.1:0-3437 GCA_043819235.1 Candidatus Omnitrophota bacterium
AAAAATGGCCCATGATCGAATCATAACTGTAAAGATAGAACGGCGTCGGGTGATCCCGGGTTATATCGGGAATAGGGATATCCTCGCAATAAAGCACCCCTTCGTTATAGTTAAAATCGTGCATACCGTCTCCTTTAGAACATAACCCGCCTCCGGCGGGAACTCCCTTGCAGGGTCAAGTAGCAAGGGTCATGGGTCAAGGTGTCCCCCTTTCCCCGTCCCTCTCCCGGACGGGAGAGGGTGCCCTTTTTTGACCATCCATCGCAACTTTGAATTTTCATACAACAAGTTAGATCCCTCGGCTCCGCCCCTCCGGGGCTCCGCTCGGGATGACAGAGAATTGTCATCCCGGACGCGGGGCTGTGATCCTCTGTCATTCTCTCTGCCTTGACCCTTGCCCCTTGCTACTTGACCCTGATATGCTTTAAATACATTGTCGTGACCGAGTCGAGGGATCTAACGCATTATTTTCTGGCGCTCTGGTCCTGTCAGCAATTTTTTAATTTTTTCTTCCAGCGTGCTATCTCTTTCTTCACCATGTCCGGGTTAGTGCTGCCTTCCGTCTTTTTATTCTCGACGGAAACCTCGGGGTTCAACAGGGCGTAGACGTCCTCTTCCAGTTTATCGGAAAAACCCTTCAGGTCCGTTATGGAAAGATCCGAAATGTTGATATTTTCCGCGGCGCAATGCCGCACGATGCCTCCGATTATTTTGTGCGCTTCGCCGAACGCTATACCCTTGCGGACAAGGTATTCCGCCAGGTCCGTAGAGTAAATGAACTCGTCCTCCAGGGCCTTCCGGGCCGTTTCTTTTTTAAGGCGCACGGTCCCGACCAGAGCGGCCATCACCGCGAGTTCTTCGGAAACGAGCTCGACGGACTCGAACAAAGGCTTTTTATCTTCCTGCAGGTCCCGGTTATACGTATACGGCAGGCCCTTCAGCAGGATGAACAGGGAATTCAACGAACTTATGACCTGCGCCGATTTCCCCCTTATCAGTTCCAGCACATCCGGGTTCTTTTTCTGGGGCATCAAAGAACTGCCCGTGCAATAATCCGCCCCCATCTCGATGATCCCGAATTCCGGGGTGCTGTACAGTATCATGTCTTCGGACATCCGGGAAAGATGAACGGCAATAAAACAGAGCCCCGCCGTGAACTCCGCCATAAAGTCCCTGTCGCTGACGGAATCAATGCTGTTCGCGGATATGCCGCTAAAGCCCAGTTTTTTCGCCGTAAAACCGCGGTCGATCTCAAGCGCCGAACCGGCTATAGCCCCGGAACCCATGACCGAAACATCCATGCGCCGGCCGGCATCCTCAAGCCGCTGTATATCCCGCTCCAGCATCTCGACATATGCCATTATAAGGTGGGCGAAAAGCACGGGCTGCGCCCGGTTCAGATGCGTATACCCGGGGACGACTATATCCACCGTATCCCCGGCCAGTTCCGTCAGGGCCTTCTGCAGGCCCGACGCCAGGCTTTTCACGCGCGCGATATTTTCCCTGCAATAAAGACGCACGTCATTGACCACCTGTTCGTTGCGTGACCGTCCCGTGTGCATTTTTTTCGCCGCTTCAGGCGCCCTTTCCTCCACATACGCGTGGATAGCCGAATGTATGTCCTCATGGCCGCCGGGCTGGAACGTCCCGTCCTCTATTTTCCCCGATAATTCATCCAGCGCCGCTAAAAGCTCCTTTTTCTCGTTCTCGGACATATACCCGCATTTCGCGAGCATCTCGACATGGACCTTGCTGCTCTGGCAATCATACTTCGCGAGGACCTTGTCGATATCCAGGCTGGACGTGAACCTCATAACAACAGGATCTATCTCCTTCTTGTCAAACCTCCCACCCCATAATTTCGCCGCCATGATAACTCCTTATCGGTTGAAAAGTTAAAAAGTGTAAAAGTTATCACAAATATTTTAACCCCCGCACCTTTTACCCTTTTGAACCTTTAAACCTTTTAACTTTTTAACCTTTTTAACCTTTAAACCCTTTAACTTTTATACGGCATCGCCCACAGGTCTATAAACCCTTTAGCCAGGGACTGGTCGAAAACATCTCCCTCGCCGTACGTCGCCAGCTTCATCCTGTAACGGGACATGGGGCTTTTCCGCCCGGAGACCGAGACATTGCCTTTGTACAATTTAAGTTTCACGTCGCCGGACACGTTCTCCTGCATTTTATCGACCGACGCGTCAATGATCTCTCTGAGAGGGGTGAACCACAACCCGTTATATATCAGTTCGGAATAGATCCCCGATATCAGGCGTTTGTACCTGCGCGTCTCTCTGTCAAGTATCAGTTCCTCAAGGGCCGTGTGCGCGGCGTAAAGTATGGCGGACGCGGGCGCTTCATATATTTCCCGGGACTTGATCCCGACAAGACGGTCCTCTACCATATCGACGCGCCCTATGCCGTGCCGCCCGCCCGTCTCGCTCAATCTGCGCACAAGCTCAACCGGGCCGTACTTTTTCCCGTTTATCGCCACCGGCACGCCTTTTTTGAAGGAAACCGTAATATGCCGGGCCGCGGCAGGCGCGTTCTCCGGAGGGACGATACTGATATATGTGTCTTTCCCGGGCTCGGCCCACGGGTCCTCCAGTTTCCCGCCCTCGACGCTGATACCCCAGAGGTTCTTATCGATGCTGAAAACTTTTTTCTTTGTCTGTTCGATTGGCACGCCGTGCTTCTTCGCGTAATCTATCTCGGATTCCCTCGTCGTAAGTTCCCATTCCCTGACCGGGGCGATGATCTTGAGCCCCGGGGCTTTCAATTGAAAGGTCACTTCAAAACGCACCTGGTCATTGCCCTTCCCCGTACAGCCATGAGCTACGGCGTCCGCTTTTTCCCTCTTCGCGAAGTCCGCCATGGCTTCCGCTATGATGGGCCGCGAAAGGGCCGTGGCCAGGTTATATTTTCCCTGGTACAACGCCCCGGCCTTGAGCGCGCGGAAAGCGTAATCCTTTATGAATTTTTCTTTAAGGTCGGCTACCTCGCATTTCGCGGCGCCTATCTCAAGCGACCGTCTGCGGGCCGTTTCATTGTCCGATCCCTGCCCGACATCACCCATGTAACATATCACCTCATAATCCCGCTCCATGAGCCATCGGATTATGACGGAAGTATCAAGCCCGCCGGAATAAGCAAGTACAACTTTTTTCTTTTTAGCCATGTGTAGACTCCTTTGTATAGGGTCAAGGGTGAACTTAGATCCCTCGACTCCGCCCCTCCGGGGCTCCGCTCGGGATGACAGGGATGGTAACTCTCTGTCCCCCGCAGGGAATACTCACGCCGTGTGTTCCCTCTTCCCCAACCCCAGCACATCCGCCATACTATACAGCCCGGGACCCTTATCCGCCAGAAAGATCGCGGCTTTGACCGCGCCCGCCGCGAACACGTCGCGGGACTTCGCGTCATGCCTTATCTCAAGC
>JBDRFA010000138.1:0-3111 GCA_043819235.1 Candidatus Omnitrophota bacterium
ATATGCCGCCCGTATCGCCGAGGGTGAACATAGCCGCGGCAAAACAGGCGGATGTTATCCTTGACTACGTGGTGAATCACTAAAGAACCCTTGCCTGAAGATGTCAGCGGTGATAACATAACGGAGAGCCGTTAAAGCCGCGCGAAGCGATTGATCTGACTTGAAGGAGAACCATGTGGGATTATTCGGAAAAATTGATGGAACATTTCAGGAACCCGCGGAACGTGGGCGAGATCGAGAACCCTGAGGCGGTGGGAGAAGTGGGTAATATCGTCTGCGGGGACGCGCTCAGGCTCACATTGCGCGTGGACAGGAAGACGGATACTATCATTGACGCGAAATTCCGGACGTTCGGTTGCGCCAGCGCCATAGCGTCTTCTTCGGTGCTTACGGAGATGGTCAAGGGAAAGACCATAGAACAGGCGTCGAAGATAACCAATAAAGATATCGCCGATTTTCTGGGAGGGATGCCCGATGAGAAGCTCCACTGTTCGGTCATGGGCATGGAGGCCCTGGAGAAGGCCATCGCCAATTACAGGGGCGCCCCCGCCAAAAAAGAAATGGTCGGGGAAGAGAGGATGATCTGTAAATGTTTCAGCGTGACAGACAGGAAAATAATCCGCGCCATAAAAGAAAATAACCTCAGGACAGTTGAACAGGTCACCAACTATACCAAAGCCGGAGGCGGCTGCGGCAGATGCAAACCCGAAATAGAAAAGCTGATCAGGGAGTTTCTGGAGAAGGAAGGGACAAAAAAAGAGGCTGTTCCGGGAGCGGGAGGGCCGGAGAGAAAATTTACCAACCTTCAGAAGATATCTTTGATACAGGATACGATAGAAAGGGAAATACGCCCGCAGCTTAAATCGGACGGCGGCGACATAGAGCTGGTGGACATAGACCGCAACAAAGTCTATGTAAGGTTTCTCGGCAGGTGCCTTGGCTGCCCCTCGACCGGCGTTACCCTCAAAGCGCTTGTGGAATCGAAACTGAAAGAATTCGTACAGGAAGATATCGAAGTGGAAGAGGTAGGATCATGAGAACGGTATACGTGGACAATAACGCGACCACGATGATCGCCCCGGAAGTGTTCGAGGCGATGAAACCTTTTCTTACGGAAAAGTACGGCAACCCGTCCAGCATGTCCGCGTTCGGAGGCAGGATCCATAAGGACATAGAATCCGCCAGGGAAAGCGTGGCCGGCCTGCTCGGCGCGGCGGACCCTTCTGAAATAATATTCACAAGCTGCGGTACGGAAAGCGATAACGCCGCCATCATAAGTACCCTGAGGTCGTATCCCGAGAAAAGGCATATGATCACGACCAGGGTAGAACATGCCGCTGTTCTTAACGTGTGCAAATATATGGAGACCGTAGGTTACAGGGTCACGTACCTTAATGTGGACAGGGACGGGGTGCTGGACCTTAATGAACTCAAATCCGCCATAGATCCCGATACGGCGATAATATCCATAATGCATGCCAATAATGAAACGGGCGTCCTTTTTCCGATGGAAGAGATCTCCGAGATGGCCAGGGTGCGCGGGATCGTGCTGCATACGGACGCGGTACAATCCGCGGGCAAGGTCCCTTTCAAGCTGACGGAACTGCCGGTGGACCTGTTGTCTATTTCCGGCCATAAGATACACGCCCCGAAGGGAGTAGGCGCGTTATATGTCCGCAGGGGGACTAAATTCACGCCGTTCCTGATAGGGGGGCACCAGGAACACAGCAGGCGCGGCGGCACAGAGAACGTCGCTTCCATAATAGGGCTCGGGGTGGCATGCCGTATGGCGGCGGACTCTATGGGGGCGGAAAGGACGCGCGTAAAGGCGCTCAGGGACAGGTTGGAAAGGGCTATCCTGGAGAAAATACCGAACGCGGCAGTTAACGGGAACACGGAAAACCGGCTGCCCAACACCACGAATATCGGCTTCGAGTTCATTGAAGGTGAGGCTATCCTTCTTATGCTTGATGAGAAAGGGATAGCCGCCTCATCCGGATCCGCCTGCACTTCGGGATCTTTGGCGCCTTCGCATGTATTGAGGTCCATGGGGGTACCCTTCACTTTTATACAGGGATCCATACGCTTCAGCCTGAGCAGATACAATACCGAAGAAGATATCGATCATATTATCCAGCATCTTCCGCCTATAGTGAAAAGGTTGAGGGAGATCTCACCGTACGGGAAATAAATCAAGCGCGCCGTATATCCCCCAGGTTGCGCGAAGCGCTTAATTTATCGTAACATCATTGACGAAATGCCGATTGTGGAATACCTTTGAATGGGGCAGGACAACAGGTGAGAGGTATAAAATGACGGAAATAGAGAACGGGTCCGCCGAGTTCTATTTGCTGACAGGGAAGTTTGTCCGGAAGCTTCATCTACTGGAACGCGAGGAAAAGATCTGCTACGGTTTGACTGTCCCGCAATGTTACACTATTGAGGCTATAGCCCGTAACGGCGCTATAGCGATGAGCGAGCTCAGCAGTGAGATGGGTGTGGCTCCGAGCACGGTCACCAGGATCCTGGACGTTCTGGTGAGAGATGAAATGGTCGTAAGAGCGAACGAACAGAGCGACAGGAGGAGGGTTTCGGTCTCTCTCACGGATAAAGGCAGCGCGTTCGCCGAAAAACTGCAGAAGACTTCCGAAAAATACTGTGAGAGGATATTTTATAACATACCGGAAGAGAACAGGCAGGAAGTGAAGAAAGCGCTGCAGCTGCTTAATCAGGCGGTGGAGAAAGTCAAGGACAGGTATAAAGGCATGTGAGGAGCGCGGTAGATGCCCCTGTTTTCAATATAGCCAAAAGCAGTTCCCGAAGGGGGAGAAGGGAGGTGGAAATGAAAGTAACGATAAAGTTCATGCTTCGCGCCGTCGCGCATTGCAAGGAAGGTTGCTGTAGCCGGTCCCGGGTACGACGGTAAACTGCCCGAAAAATTTGTATATTTATCATGCCCCGCCCGGATCGCGGTTAAACACGTCTGTGCGGGGCATGATAATAGATTAGCTGGCGAAAGAAGCTCTTGTTGTTCGAGGGATTTAATATGGTGAATGGTCTTTGGTGAATAGTGAATAGTTCACTGTGGGGTTTGCGGCGTTTCTAGTCACT
>JBDRFA010000139.1:0-16056 GCA_043819235.1 Candidatus Omnitrophota bacterium
CGACCCCGCCCGATTCTTCCGTTTCGCCGGCTCCGGGCTGGGAGGGAACGCGGTCATTGCGCGCAATGGTTATCTCCTCCACCACTTTGGAGTTGAGGCCGCTGGATTCGGCTATTTCAGGGGACAGCGTGGCATATATCAGGTTCCCCCGCATGTTCTTGAGTTTCATCTTACCGTCTTCCATGGCAAATACAAGCGTAGTGTTCCCGCTCGTCCTCTGCTGAGATCCAGTCTTCCTCGGTGTCTGGGTCTTATTCCATTTTGTCGCGGCTGTATAAGTATCCTTGCCCTGGTCTATCCTGTTTATGAATATGGAGAGCCTGATATCGCTGAACATATCGAAATCAAACCGCACCCCTTCTTCAAGGTACACACGGTTGCCGAGGAAATCCCTGGAGACTATATCCAGGAAACGCGCCGCGTTCCGCGCTTCGTAAGATTCGGCCAGAAACTGCACGGCCTCTACCACAAGCTTTGTCGCATCGATATCCTTGTACTGTATTGACGGTACTCCGGGAAAGATCTCGCTCTCCGATTCTACGAGGCCCGCCTTCATCTTGATCATCGGCTGATAAAGCCTGTTTGGCTGGGGCACAAAAGAATAGGTGACATTCTGTGATTTCGGAATGCCCTTCCAGCTTCTGCCGCCATCCTCAGAGATAAGGAGCGCGTCGATCTTGTCTATGGCGGAGAGCCTGAATGTTATCTCGATGGCGCCCGACTTCAGGTCATTCTTGGTCAGAACGACAGTCTGGCCCATGGCAGAGGTAAGCGCCGCTCCGTTAAGGCGGGGGTTTTCGGCCCAACAGGAGGTGCGCAGCCAAGTGAGATCCTCCTCTTTCTGGGCAAGCTCTTGCAGTTTTACGATAATCCCGTTGATCTGGGACACCAACGGCGCCACCTGCGGCTCCGACTTAAGCTTATCCGTATCCGAACCGGGTTTGATCAGAGATTCGAGTTTCTGGCGCCATGATATAACGGCCGGCATTCCTCCGTTCTTCTCCGGTGCCTCAAGGAATTTCGTCACCTCGTCGATCCGGGAACGAAGCTCCTCAACGATCGCAGGGATCTTATGAATGATGAACTTCCTGTAAAACTGGTCGTGGAGAACGTTCAATTTGGTCATGACATTAAAATAGGCCTTGTTAAGAGGGCCTTTCGGATCTGAGGGAAGATCCGGACGCGAGGAGGTGATCCTGTAGGCCTCGCTGCTTATCTCGTTCCACTTTTCCGTGAATTTATTGCTTTCCAGGCTCAGCCAGTCCCGCCCCTCCTCGTCCACTCTCTTAGCGAGTTTTTCCAGTGATTTTATCTCGCGCCAGGGCTCGTTCTTGAACCGCTCGAGCATCGGGGTGACCAGCGCGTAGTACTTGTCGGAGAGATCCGTGTACTTTTCGAGAAGATCTCCCACGCCCTCCATGGGATCAGGAAAGTCCTTAGGATCGGGCAGGTATATTCCGCGGTTTCCTTCAGACGCTACTTCATCAAGAACCGATGATTTTGACAGGAACTTAAGCTGCGCCGGCAAGAGAGGCTTAATGATCGCCTTAAGAGATGTGAGCTTCTCTTCCAGCGCCTTGTCCGCGGCGGTCATCTGGGCATACGCCTCGGCATAGTCGTCCCTGGCCCTGTTTATTTTGGCAGCCTGCGCGCGGATATTTTTGCGCAGATCTTCGATCTCGTTCCTGGTCAGGACCTTGTTCCGCATAGAGCCATACGCCTGCGTGGCCAGGATCGACTGGGCATGCGCCTCAAGATTCTCCTGGGAAGCGAATCCCGCGATCATCGCCTTCAATTCATCAAGCGCCTTGGAGTTTATCCCGTACTGTTGCGACAGGACCTGGACAAGAGAGCCCGACGCGCCGATGTCTCTATTCAGGCGCACGTCGATTGCGGCGTCCCTGTTTGTGATCACGCGCGATGCCGTCTCCAGGACGGACGGTGCCTGCGCCATGGCAGATGCGGCCTTCGATACATCTTCTGCGTACTTCTCCGTTTCCTTAAGAGAGCTTTCGGCCTGTGCCGCATTCTCCTCTGAGAGCATATCATAGACGGGTTTATAGCTCTTGAGCTGTTTTAGCGTCTCCCGCATATCCATGTAATCCGCATAACTTCTCAGAAACTGCCACGCCTCGACCCGCGCCTCCACTTTTGACGCCATGCTATCGGATTCACTTGCCAGCCCGGCAGCGGTATTCGCCTGCGAGCGCGCCCAGGAGAATATATTCCGCATATCGGATACGGTATCCTGCACGCGCTTCTGCCACGCCGCAAAACGATCTTTGGCGCCCTTTAGCGGACCTGCCGCCGACGACTGCTTCATATCGGCAAGGACGGCCGGAAACCTGAACGTGCCTGCCCATGCCGCCCACCCTAAGCTCTCCCCGCTCCAGCCTACCTGACTCAGCGGACCCTTTACATTGACTTCCTTCCCGAATTCCCCATAGTCCGAATAACGCCTGGTGAATTCAAAAGACCCCCATTTTTTGTGCAGTTCGTAAAAAGCTTTCAGGTTGGCCCCTTCGTCTTTCTCCCTGGCCGCGCGTTCCGTATCTATGGTCTTTATGCACTGGTCATACGCGTTCTTGTCTTTGGCATCGGCCGCCTGATATACCGCTCCAGCCTCATCGGATCTTGCTCTGAATTTGCTGTAAATGCCTTCTCCTTCTTTCTTGTGTTTCCAATATGCGGCTATACCCGGCGTGTTCTTCCGGAGCATGCCCACCATCCAATTCCAAGCCCAGTTATTGGGATCCTTGTTTTCGTCAGCGATGAGCTGAGCGATCGCAGGCCATTGGGCATCGTGGGCTGCGCGAGCCGCATTCCACTCGTCCGCAACCTCCTTCAGCTTCTGGCGGTACGGCTCCATGTTTTCCCATCGCTTCATGCCGGCACCGTTCTTTGCCGTCATTACCCGTAGAACATAAGTAGCGCCGTCTATCGTGTTCGCCAACAGGTCCTCCCAGGCCTTGTTCGATTCGCTTATCGCGTCGCCATAATCCATCGACGGGCCCGCGTAGGGACTGGCACCGGCAGGAGGAGCGGGAGGCGCCTTATAGACGGCCTCCTTTATCTTACTGAAGACCGCCGACCGGCGCTGCCAGCCGGCTGAGAGCTCCACAAGCTTTTGCTCCAGCCTCTTGATTTCCGCCTGGTGTTTTAACAACTCCGCCTCTATCTGCGCTACTTCATCGAGTGCCGGATCCAGGCTTTTGATCAGGTCCTCATACAATCTTTTAAGCGCCAATAATCCTTTCTGTATATCTTGAAGCGCTTTAAGTTTTTCCGCGGCACCACTTGTGGCTTTATATACGTCGTATCCTTTTTTAATGATAAGACCTGCCGCAAGGATAGTGCCGACGGTCAGGGCTCCGACATAGAATGCTATAACCATAGCCGCTGCGCCGCCTTCGTCGATTACGAAATCTGTGGGAGAAGATGGGCCGAGGGCCATGACCGTAGTCGCGGCGCCGGCCCCGACGGCTCCGATCAGTTTTTTATCTATATCCGCGAGCTCCTTGTTTACATTGTTGAGTTTTTGCTGGATCTCGCTCCTGACTTGATCGATCTGCTGCTTCCTATCCCTGACCCTCGCCAGCATCTCCGCGAACGGAGCCTTGATGGTGACCGTCGGCAGAGCCGCGCCCGGGTCCGCTTCTAACAATATCTTCATATTTCTATCGATCGCCTGGAGACTGCCGTCAACGATCTGAGTATAGCGGCTCATCTGGCTTGCAAGCTCGCGCCAGGGCTTAGGATCGCCGGCAGCATTCGACGACTCCTGTACCTTTTCGAGGGCCTTTACGACTTCGTATTCCGCCTCGTCGATCATCCTGATGGCGGAATCGATATGCTTGCGCCTCCCGGCGATCTCGCCGGAATTATCCTGAGCCTCCGTTATAGACGGCGTCGTAAGCATAGCAAACGCCAGGCAAAGGGCTATCGCACGATGCATGATCGTCTTATTTTTTCTCATTGGTTACGGCCTCCTCTGATTTTCCAAGAGCGCGGAACTTCACCATCCGCAACTCATCCTGCAGGGACCCGCTGCTGGCGCCGAGGGCCCTGTCCAATGCGGTAAGGCTGAGCCTGAGCTGCTGCAGGTCCCTGATCGCCGGTTCGCATGCCTCGCTCAGGTAACGCGCCCTTCCCGAGAAGATGCCCTGCTCATCAGGTTTTGCAGCGCGCTCAATATCCTCGACCTTGATCGCCTCCCCGCTCTCAAGCATCTTCTTTATCACGTCGGGTTTTGTCTCAGCCATGCCTTTGGGGGGTTTTTTGGGGAATGTCAATCCGGAAAGGCCGGGGAGTGAACCGTCTGCTTTCATCTTGCCGGCAACCTGCTCCGGCGTCATTCGCAGCACATCCTCGAGTTTTGCTACGGATGCGGCTGCTTTATCGGTCTCTTTGGCCACGGCACCGGCGTATTCTTTAACGGCATCCGATACTATTTCCGCATTCAGAGAAGATGACGTTTCAGACAGGAGACTGAATAATCTTTTGGATTCCTTAAGGTCAAATCCTTTTACTATATTGGTATCCATGTCATTCCAGCTCATGGAGCCCGGAATTTTTAACCGGATCTGCTGGATCGCGGAGATCATCCCGTCGAGGCTCGCATACAAAGCGTCCTGTTTGGATAAAAGCTCTTTACCGGCGCGAATACGTTTTTCCAAGTCCTTGACGTCTTCGCTGGGCTGCTCTGCGGTCACGGGGCCGCATAATAACGCAAACACGGATATTGCCGTTACGGCTGACATAATCGTCTTTTTCATTTTTTCACCTTTTTGTTTTACGGTCTCCCGTATTATGCGTTGCTGCTTGCAAACCCATGAGTTCTGCGCACAAATAATACTTGCGATCGTTTTCCGTTAAATAAGCGGGTTTCTGCCTTGTATGCGTACGAGTTTCCACGTTCCGTCCTGGTTCTTGAAAACGAACGTCGCTTTACCCTCGGTACTTATCATCCTTCCAGTGCTTTTATTCTGGACGCTTTTCTGCCACTTGAAGAGCACGGCGATCGTACCGTTCCCGCCCATGACCTTGTTTATGAAGTAGTCTATGTTGATTATGAGTATCTTGTAGCAGGAGTCCCCTATCGTGTTGATAAGCTGCGTCCTGTCAGGAGAGTAATCTTCAGAGACTATAGCCATAAAAGAGGGTATCGAAAAATTCCTGTAGGCTTGAAAGACCGACCCCACAAGCTGGTCGGCAAGCTGCCTGTCGACATCCGCGTCTTTTGTCACCCTTATCGGCTCGCCCATGCCCGAGACCACGAGCGATAACATAGTTACAGCGGCGATCACAAGAACGGTTATTGTAAGTTTTTTCATGATGTCCTCCCTTTGTAGCTTATCAGAAATTGCTCATCACTTTCATTATGCACCTTTCCTCGGTGTATCCGTTGGACCCGTTTTCGGGACGAACCATGTTCTGTTCCGCCCTGAGCATCCACTTGAGGGAACGCTTCTTATCAAAAGTGAAGATGAACTCCCCATAGTTTCTGGTAGTGGTTGTGTTTGTGCCGGGCCCGGCACCGTTCATGTTCTGCAGGTTCGTCGCGCCCCTGAAACTGCATAGGTCATGGAAGTCATACACGCAGCTCACGGAATTGGCGACGGTGACATCGGAGTTGTTATCCGTTTTCGTGGACCTGAAATCCACGGATATATCGTCCGAAAGATACAATCTTCTGCCGAAGAAGTTAAGATCGAGCCCTATATTTCCCATTACCCTGTTATATATTTCGGATCCCGCGCTGTGGTTGGCGATATCGTCATACTCCCTGTGTTCATACCCCATCCCGTAATTAACCATTCCGTCCGCGACGCTATCGTTAAAAGAAACGCCATAGGTGTTTGTGGCGGATTCCAGTGTGTTGTAAAGATCGTCCGAATCCCGGCTCAGAAGGTTCACATACGGCCTTATAGTGAAGCTGGGGCTTTTGACCAGCGGCCTTATGTATACTGACATGTATTTTTCGTCGTTGATCGTCCTCATGGTCTGTCTGCTCCCCTTGAGGTGGTTCCAGTAGTAGTTCTCGATAAGGGATATCGAGAGCCCCCGCATTATCTTCCAGTCGAACGAAAGCTGATGCTGCTCTTTGTCGGGCATGGCCGAGCCGGAGTCGGTATAGAACTTGGGCGTCACGTAGTAGTACAGGTATCTCAGCTTGGCGTCCTTTACTTTGAGTTCCGGCTGTATGCGGAAAGCCGAACCGTAGATCATGTTCTCATTGGGGTCCTTCTCGTTAGAGTTATAACCGCTCTGCGCGACTTCATAGATCACGCCGAAATTCTTGACCGGCCGTATCTCCCCGTCGAGGCTTACCACCGTATTGTTCAGGTCTATAGCCGAATTGACCTTGCTGACACTTCCCTTGTCGTCCTGGCTCGTGACGGCCTGGACGCCCATATTGAACAGGTTAAAATCCCCTCCGCCATTGTAGGAATATTCCGCTTCGCCGCCGAATACGTTTCTCTGGTACTGGTCTGTCGCCCAGTCGGCTTCGTTACGCCGCGCCGCTATAAAATGATATTTTTGGCCGTCGACCTCCTGGATATTGAGATCGAACCCCTCAAGCGACTGCCCGAGGGTGAACTGGCTGAACTCGCCGTAAAAGTCCCCGAAATGAAGCATGTTTTTCGGGTTAGATATCTTCATGTCGAGCTGTTTTATACGCACGTCCTTCCGGCTCTCGATACGCCTGTCATCGGTACGACGCATGAATATCTGGCCTTCAAAGTTGTAATCGTCCCAGAGCCTCTCCTGCACGTTCAATGTACTTTCCCAGACGGAATAGACACCTTCCCGCAAAAACGACTGGTCCTTGTTGCCGAATATATTGTTGGTATTGACCTCTACCGACACATTACCGCTTATGCGGCCGGACCTGTCAGGCCCGTATTCGCCGTAATTCTTGAAATCCAGAAGGTCGTCGACGCGCTTCTGCAGGGTGAACTCCTTGTTCTTTCCGGTTTCTCCGCCCGCGGAAGACCCGCCCATGTAATACACGTCGGCTGCGAAGACCTCCCCCGCGAAGAGCAAGGCTGACAACAGCAAAAAAGAGGTCACTCTCATGGCCATGGATATGAGTCTATGCATTTTTCTCCTTGTTTAGTTCGTCGTTATATTGCGGCTGCCGTCGGTCTGAACGGCCGATTGGTAACCTGCATTATCCGGCGGCCCCATGGCAAGGGATGTGATCTTGATCTTGCCATAGTACCCGCTATTGGTGATGAAAACTAAAACACTGCCGGCCTGGATATTAAGCGCCCCGGGCGATGATGTATACCCGTCTGTGGGAGCGAGCGTTAAATCCTCGAATGTCGTCTGGCCGGTCATATCTCTCATTTTACAGCTTCCGTTAGGAAGGAATATATTCCCTTCGTAATCCGCGTCGCCGCTGCCCGGGGGCCCTTCGGCTCCGGTCCTTAGATCGTATCCTTCAGCGGTACCCATGGGAGTAGTATGCATGGTGCCTGTCAGAACTGTTATCGGGCTGCCTGTGCCCCCCGACTGTTCGGTTTCCCCGGCACCGGGCTGGACGGGGATACGCTCGTTCTGGGCTTGTCTTATTTCTTCTACCACCTGCTGGTTAAGGCCGCTCGATTCGGCTATTTCGGGAGACAGTGTCGCGTATAGAAGGTCTCCCTTCAGGTTCTGTATTTTCATCTTACCGTCCTCAAGAACGAAAACCATGGTGGTATTGCCGCTGGTTCTCTGCTGAAGGCCGGTCGTCCTGGGTATCTGAGTCTTGTTCCACTTGGTCTCGACGGAATACCCGCTCCCGGTTTTTGTGATGCGGTTTATGAATATGACCAGCCTTATATCGACGAACATGTCAAAGTCGAACCGCACGCCTTCTATAAGAAAAGTCGTGCTGCCCAGGAAATCCCGGGCTATCAGGTCCGAGAACATCGAGACGTTACGGGCCTCATAAGAATCGGCAATCTTTTTAACCGTTTCGACTATGAGCTGCTCGTAGTTATAATCCCTGTAAGTTATGCTAAGGACGTTAGGAAAAAACTCCAGCATAACGTCCCGTATGTCGCTGGTCTTGAGCCTGATCAGGGGATGGTACCGCTTTCCGGGAATGGGCGTGAACGCGTACCGTATATCCTGAGTTTTAGGCAGTTCTTTCCAGGACGATCCTCCGTCCTCCGAAATAAGAATGGTATCGACACCGTATATGTTGCTGAGCCTGCCGCTAAACTCCATCTGTTCCGCCGCCAGATCGCTGTTTAAGACTACGATCTCGCCCGAAGCTGGCGCCATGTTCATGGAATTGAGCCGCGGATTAAGTATCTCATATCCCATGCCGCTAATATCATTCTCTTCACGGGCTTTTTGCTCTTCTTCCTCTTTAGCCTTTAACCTCTCGGCTTTCGCCTTTTCCGCGGCTTCCTTTTTCGCTTTCTCTTCGGCTTTTTCCTTAGCCTCCTGTTCCTCTTTGGCCTTAGCCTCGGCTTCCGCCTTAGCTTTCTCATCAGCCGCCTGCTTCGTCTTCAGTTCCGCTTCTTCCTTAGCCCTGGCCTCAGCTTCCTGCTTAGCTTTTCCCTCCGCCCTCAGCTTTTCATCTTTCGCCTTTTCTTCCGCCGCTAGTATCCCGGCCAAAAGTTTTTTAGCCGTCGCGTTCTCCGGGTCTATTTCAAGGGCTTTATCCGCGAGCTTACGCGCCGCGTCAAGATTTCCGCTATTGAGTTCTGCCGCGCTCTCTATAAGATCCGCCTTAACTTTTTCCGACTTTTCCTTTTCAGCGGCAAGTTTCTTTTCTTCTTCTACTGATTTCATATCTATAGGCAAGCTTTCTTTGAAACCTGACGGGCCAACTACCGCCGCTTCTTGAGACTGAATCGGAGCTTCAACGTAATCTATAGAGCCCGTGGTTTTTACCGGAGCTTTTGTCATAGCGCCTGCCTCTGTTGCTCCGCCTGACGGCTGCTGCCCGCCCGCCGGAGACGTACCCGTACCCGGTTCATGATGCCTTTCTCCTCCGTCCGGCGGCGGGCCCTGGCCTTCACCTGGCTCACCGTCCTCATCTCCGGAAATATCAACAAGTCCTTTTTCTGCCATAGCTTTCGATATACCAAAACTTATGGAAGGATCCGACATGACATTTACCGCAAGAGGATAGGCTTCGTCCATCTTTTTTCTAACGTCCTTATCGACCACGACCTGGCGAGTATCGCCTTCCTCGATGGTGTTTGAGTATATTTTTTCCTTAAGCAATGTGAGCTCTTCGTAAAGCCCCTCGGCGCCTTCTCCCTGACTTTCTGCAGAAGATACCCCGGCGTCTTTTGCCATGTTCAAGATCTCTTCCGGACTCATCTTTTCTAGCTCGGCCGGGATCCTGGCCACGGCAAGCAACCTTTTCGCCCTGGCGATAATCCTGTCAATCTCGGAAATATAAGCGGCCTTCGTACCCTCCATGGTCTTTAGAGCGTTATCATACCGGGTGACATTGCTTTTCAGTACCGGCATAACCTGTGCTTCGAATATGGCAATAGGGTCGGCGTTCAGGTTTCCATCGACGCCAAGTGCGACTCCCAGTTCTCCCACATCATCAAGCTGCGGCCGGTTCTCACCTACCGCTATCTGCCATTGGCTGGCAGGAAGGATAGATACTATATTCTCATTAATGATCTTGATCTTCTTTTCGTTCTCTTTATAAAAACCTTTGTATGCCCTAAGAGATCGTACCATATCGGATATCATTCCAGAGTACTGCTTAGTAAGGGCTTTCTGGTTGTTATCTATCACCCAAATATTTTTAATTGCCCACTCCGCCGAGGACAGCACCTTTTTGAGATCGACAACCTTTTTTGCCAGGGCATCACGGCTTATGACAAACCCTTCTGCTTTGTCGTCCTGGAAATAGTCGGCTTCCTTGATCACTCCCGTTCCCATTTCTCCGTAGAAGGGAGCGAGCTTTTCCTCGATCAGGAATGAGTTCTTCTCTATTTTTTCCTTAACGGTCTTCAGGCGATCCACCCAATAGTCAAGCTGGTGCCTGAGCATCGCGGCCTGCGTATATATCCGCGCAAAGCTCTTCCTGAGCTCTGAATCGAAGGCTAATATCTCACCCCAGGACATCTGTCTCTCCTCGGGCATGTTGAAATTTATATTCGGGGGTTCATATCCGCTGTTTTCCGGGGATCCAAGAGGCCCTTTATATGGAGAGACAGGTTCCGGTTCTTCAGGCGCGTCAGGGTCTTCCGGTTCTTCAGGCGCGTCAGGGTCTTCCGGTTCTTCAGGCGTTTCAGGTTCTTCAGGCGTTTCGGGGCCACCCTCTCCTGGAGAGGGTACCTCTGGGGGAAACTCTTCTGTTACCAAAACAGTTTCCGAAGTTATACGTCCCTGACCGCCGCAATGCCGGGTTGGATCCCCTATCCTGGCAGCAGGCCTACCGTCTATCAAAACCTCCGAGTCCCCACCCTCGATCACAAAAGTGTTAGACCCGCAGCATGAAGCGTGTGTGCCCCCATCCCCTACACGGGCCGCCGGTTTGCCGTCAATACTCACGGTGGAACTTCCGGAGTTTATCGGCCCTGCTACCTCATGCGGACAGGCCGGACATCCATGCACGTCAGCGGGACAACGCGCAACAGATCCGACACGAGCGTATTTTGCCGGAGATACGGCAGTAACGTTGTACGTTTTGCTTACCGTCTTGCCGTTGACATCCACGCTGAGAGTTATAGTATTCAGGCCCTCACCCGAAAAAGAAGGCCGGCTTCTCTTTCCGACTGAAGGAGAAAATGACCCGCTGCCTTCCCAATGCGCCTTATCGGAGATATCCACTGATCCCGCGCCATCCTTCCCGGGACCCGAACAGGAAGCCTCAAAAACCCATCCCTGGGTAAAGACCTTTGGGCTGTTACCAAGAGGATAGTTTAGCTCGAGAACAACGTCCCCGTCAGACTCAGTAACTTGTCCATCCGTCGTTTGCCCGGGGGTCGGGACCCCAAACCCGCTCACGCCATCACGCCACTTTTTAGCGGCGATAGCGGCAAAACCTTCCGCCACCTTGAGACCAAGATAGAACCTGTCCATTATCCTGTTCTTTAGTGCTGAATCCGGAGCATCTTCGTCCGGGATATACTGTATGGCCTGGGCGGCATAGAGTATATCAACCTTCAGGGAGGATGCTTTTTCCAAAGTCTTACTCCAATCTCCGGCTTCATCCAGATCGACAAGTTCACCTTCCCTCCGGTCAAGGGAATCGTAAAGTTTGACCGCGTCCGGCAGGGCCTTGAACGACTTTTCGTAATTGGCTATATATTCGGCAAGATCGGAGGGTATCGCGCCTTCATCTGCTCCCCCAGCCATGGGCTCCCTAATCTCCATGGTCTGACCCCTTACCGCTTCTTCTTCCTCGATCCTGGCCATATCCTCGGATATCTTTATGACTATCCCCAACGCCTGCAAAAGCTTTGACTTGCGCACTTCCCACAATTGCAGGTTCTGTTTGTACATGAGATCCTTATTAAGTTCTTTGAGGAAAAGGCTTATCTGGCCCTTTATAACTTCAGTACCGAACTTTTGTATACACTCATTGACGGTCAACCCGAAGAACCGTTCGTTGAACCAGGACTGGAAAGGACCCCGAAAACTGTTGGCCCTGCCGTCGTCAGTAGCCTTTTTCCAGACATATTCCACCGCCGCGCGGTCATGCCTTATGAGGTCGTCACCAGGACGCCTAATCTTATCCGCGGTCGTATGTATACGCAGGAAATTATCCGTTTCTATTGTGCCAAGAAAAATCTCGTACTTCAGATCAGTCTTCGTTGCCTCTACCTCGTCGAAAGAGACGTCGACTATGAGGATCGCGGCCGCGGCCGCGAGACCTATACCCGCGCCCACCGCCGCCGCTACCTCAGGTATCATCATAACGGTCGAATACGCGGTTTTGCCTGCTGTCCACGCGGCCTTATCGTTCTTCCCCGCATCAAGCTGGTCCTTCATTTTCTTCAAATTAATGCCGATACTGATCCAGTCTACGGTCCTTTTCCCTTTCTTGATGACCTCGTAAAGCGGCGATTCTTTCCGGAGCATCTGGCGGCCTACGTCGGCCTCTTGATCCCAGACCTTGTACTCATCGCCCTTTAGGTCCATGTTCCCGGCGACCTTAAAAGCCGTGTTGTACATTGCGCGGAAAGCTTTTCCGCTATAACTCTGAAGACGATCAAGATCGCTGTCGGACGCCGAAAAGGCATTTTGCGCCGGCTGTAAAACCATCGCGGCAATAACAGTGAATACCATAGCTCTATTCAGTAATATATTTCTCATCACACCTCCGTTTAATGATTCATTTCTACTCAAAGTTCCGGATCAAAACCTGCGCGACCTGAAAACATAAGCCTCATTTGTCATGGGGGGATGTCCCGCACTCTGCGCGGCAAATATAACAGCGCCCAACCCCAGTGTCTGGTGTGAATTATAATGATTTTAATAGTTAATCCACATCAGGATTTTACCCTGAAAAAGGAAAAAGTCAAACTAAATTTTCTTGCGAATACCCCACCCCCCCGATTATTTCAATGTAGAGATAAAGTGAGATAGACGAGTTGTCATATGGGGTTGCTTCGGGTCCTTCGGCCCCTCTCAACGACGAGAATGCCGAGGTAATAGTCGCGTAAGTCTTTAGAACGTGGGGGTGATACCTGTTTTGTTAAAATTCGTCGTTTTTCTTCCCATTTTATACCTCCTTGCTGTAGTATCTCCTAATCCTTTCTCTGCCACGCGAACTTCCTTGCTTTGTATATCCTGGGGCTTTCAATCCCAAGTCCTGATATTTCAACAACTCCCTTATTATCAACGCCCAGCTTATGTGTAAGTTTTAGTTGCTTCTCAATAAACACGTCTATATCTTCTTCAAGAGTTTTATATCTTTTAGCAAGTTTTTTGAAATCCTTTTCGAATCCAGCGAGTTTGCGAATATCATTAAATATCTTCTTCACTGTAATTCCTCACTGAATACGGCGGAGTTCTATAAAATACTGATTCATAATCAATAACTTCCCCATCATCTGTTGTCTGCCAGGGAACATCATTATGTGAATATTCACTGATCTGTGAGGCATTCATATCGGACAAATTATTGAGTACATCGTCTATTAGCTCTTTTTCATTGGCCTTAAACAAAGAAAGATCCGGTTTTCTCAATGGTAAATATTTTTTCTGCAAGTGCTGAAAATATTTGTTCTGAACTTTCACCAGTTCTTCTTGCCCTATCATCTCTTCTACAACTTTGATAAATTCTTTCGGAGTAGGGCCATGCTGATTTTTCATATAGGTAGCCCCTATGAGTTGCTCTTCATATTTCTCATAGAAATTAAAATCCATGAAATATAAAAGTTTGTACAAGACTGTTTCCCCCACATTAGGCTTAGAACCGACTTTTTCAAGGATGTATATTAATATCTCCTTGAATTTCTGCAGATTTTTCCGAGGAACGCTAATCCTGACTTCCTGTTTCTTTTCTATTTTCTTCATGTCTTTCTCAAAAACAATTTCAATATCTTTCTTAATATCCAAGAGAATGTCTGTGGGAACATTGAAGACTTTAGCAAACTCAGCAATTTCTTCAGCACTGATCTTTCTATCGCCGGTCTCTATCTGTGAAATAGCTACCCTCCCCAACCCCAAAGCCTTACCTAAAGCTTCTTGGGATAAATCTGATTTTTCCCTTATCTTTCTAATCTTTAATCCTAGATTTTTATAAAACCTATTCATAAACTTCGCCTCCCCTTTTGTATAAAGTTTACCATATGTTAGATTATATGTCAAGGTATTGTTTTATTATCTAACGTTGGCTTGTAGGCGTTTTTGCTCCACATCTTCTTCCGATGCCTAACTTTTTGCATCTAAACCACTTACCGAATATCCACTTCCCTTGTCCTGTCATCAGAACGGCTTTTTATCAATATGTCTTTCCTGGTATTTTCTACGCGGTCTCATCCACAAACTGCATTTTCTTCCGAAAACGGGCCCTGATTGTCCAATCTCCAGTATCGTGCGATATTCTCCCGGCTACAATACTTGGGCTAATGTTCAGTTTTTTCGCAAAAGAAAGTATTTCACTTTTGGCGAAACTCTCTCTTTCGAAAAATCGCTTATATTCAGATTTAGGTATAAGCGTATTGCTCGCGAATTCATCCGCTTCTATCTCTGCTTTCTCAGATTTGTCATTATCTTCCAGATCAACGAATTGCTCACGCTTTCCGTGTTTTACCAAATGTCCCAGCTCGTGAAAGAAGCTAAACCAGAAAATATCATCAGAGCTCCCTTTCAAGCTCAGCTGTATCAGTGCTTTATCCGGATTGATCCATTTTGTCGCTCCATTAACATATGTCCCCTTAAAGTGCGGCACAAAAGTTACCGCAACCCCAAAAGAAGCGCAAATATCTACCAGTTTCCTGCTAAAATCCCCGGCAAAATCTTTTGTTAAAGCTCTCAATTTATCTATAGATTTATGAAGTTTTGCTTTGTCAAAAGGCTTTGTTTGCTGCTTTTTAGCCTCGATCTCTCCGCACCTCAACCAGGCAGCCAATGACTCTTTTGATAGATTGTCCTTTTGCGTTTTTCGAAAGGCTATTGCCTGCACAATTGTAACCAACTTTAAAGAGCTGACTTCGAAAAAGTTCAATAAGTTAAGCACCTTTTCTTTTTGATCCTTTGTTTTCTCAACGTATCCATATTTCGCAAGCTCAGCATAACACTCAAATTTTTCGAGCATAGGGATTTCCTCTTTGAGGTTCTCTTCCACCTTCAATCTAGCCACTATTTCATCATAGTTTCTCTGCAAGTTATTCCAAAAAGACGACGAGGTACCGAAAACCGCGGCGAATTTGATCGCCGAATCAGGTGTAATGGGATTCTTGCCTTGAATTATCTCATTAACCGTTTTTTTGGTTAAGCCGGTCCTTTCGGCAAACTCCACCTGTGTCATGTTCAAGGCATCGATGGTTTCCGCTAAGGTTTTTCCCGGATGTACCGCAATATTTGGCCTATACTCGCTCTTTCCCATAAATTCCCCCTAATGGTAATCGCAATATATTTCAACGATCTCTATCTTTGTGATGGTTCGCAATTCAGAAATTTCCCCATTTAACGGCTTAAAGATCATCCTATAAGGCTGCTGTATGTATACTGCAAATTTCCCTTCCAAGTCCCCCGACAAAGGATGTAACCCCGTTTGTGGCATTCTCGATATATCATATAAACTTTCGGACGCTTTAAGCTCATTAATACGTTTTATTATTTTTTCTGCCTGGATAACCCCATGCTTTTTGCCAAGCTTTTTGTGATCCTCGCTAAACTTTTGCATCTTAGTTGTTCGAAAGAATACTTCCATCGCATAGGTCCTATGTTAAGTATATCACCATAAGAGTGAATAATCAAATTTCATTAACCTAACAGGTTAATGACATTATATATATCTTCAAGGTAATGTCAATTATTTTTTACGCCACGGCCGTTTTGTGCTCCGCCGCGAGAATCTCTTCTTTCAGAAATAAACACCGTGTGTGATCTTGATCTCAAGTCAAATCCGTACTTGTAAAGCATACTTTACATATGTAAAATTCATCTTACAACACTAAATGGATCCGTTATGAAAGATAATGTTCTATATTCTTAAAAGTGCTGCCAGTAAGGGCTCGAACTAATGGATTCCTTACTTTCGGTATTGACGATTTCCTTACAATATGATATACTTGTGATGGAGGTGAAAATATGACAATTACTTTAACCGCTAAAAATCAGATAACCATACCTAGCAAGATAGCAAAGGCTCTTGGATTAAGAAAAGGGGCGTTGTTTACCATTGGGGTTCATAAAAATAAGATAGAATTGATCCCGGTAGAAATACGAAAAAAGGAATTTAGCCCCGAGGTCTACAGCAAATTAGAAGCTCTGACCGCTAAAGAAAAAGGCAAAGAGAAAAAAATAACAAAATCCTTTATTAAAAATCTAAAATCTGTAAAATAATATATGCCCTTATGCCTTTACCGCCGACCATCTTTTAACCGCAGCATTAAACGTCTTGGATCC
>JBDRFA010000140.1:0-4216 GCA_043819235.1 Candidatus Omnitrophota bacterium
AATGTATTCGGTTGTGTAAAAAACGCAAAGATGATATTGAATGACGTTGGGCAAATTATTCATGATTCATGGTTATGGTTGGAAAAACAATATGAATATGTCAATTTGGACGAATTTATCGTGATGCCCGATCACATACATGGGATCGTGATTATTGGCGATACACATAACGGTAATATTCAGGGCGCCTCACGAGGCGCCCCTACGGTTCGGAACCCGCTGGGACAATTGATCGGGGCGTTTAAAACGGTATCCACCAAACAAATCAATATAATTCACAAAACCCCCGGCACCCGATTATGGCAACGTAATTATTATGAACACGTTATACGTAACGAACATGATTTAAACCGCATCCGCGAGTACATCATAAACAACCCCGCAAAATGGGAAGAGGACGAATATTATTCCGCCTGAATGATCTGTTGTATAAATGTTATGCGTCTGATACTCTTCCGCCAGAGGCGGATCCGCCTTTGGCGGGGACACTCTGACACTCTCTTCTTGCGTCCTCAACCGTCTGGTTTCAGGTCCTTCCACAATCCCAGCCCGTTGCGGCGCGCGTCTTCCTGGGCCGCGATCAATAGATCCATATGTTTATCGTTCGGAGGAATAGTATAAAGGACCGCATATCCCTTTCTCAACAGCTCGGCGTTGACCATGGTGTTATCCGCGTCATACACGTACGCCAGCCACCGCCCGTACTTATCTTCTTTCACTCTGTCGAACTCAAGCCTTACAACCTTTCCGGAAACAAGCGCACGGTTATATTCCTTAGCTTCCACCGCGAAACGTTCCGGGGCAAACTCCCACACCCGGCCCCGTTTCCTCATGGTCTCCGGGGTGTCGATACCTATGTACCGCACTCGCCGCCCGTTCGCAAGCTCTATCGTATCCCCGTCTATGACCCGTGCGACCCTGTACTCGCCGCCTCCGTCAACATTCTCACCCGGACACGGAATACAGCAATAGACCCCGAGCCATACCGCCACCGCCAGAACAACCCGGCACCCCCTGCCTCCCCATCCTATTTTTACCCCATCGTTCATAAGTAATTGTTCCCAAACCGTCAATTTTACTGTTTTAACTTAATCGATATTTGTAATAGATCAGCTCACGGAAGTAATACGTTTCGCTCAAAACTCAAATTAACGCCTATCCAGGGAACCTTCCCATAGCCTCGCAAACTTGCACGGTTTCCTGGTAACATGTTAACGCCTATCCAGGGAACCTTCCCATAGCCTCGCAAACTTGCACGGTTTCTGAGTTCGATTTTCCCGCTGTATATAGCCAGGGGTATTCGCTATGCTCCGTACCGGGAGGATCCACGCCGGGCGGAGGGGCCCGGGTAGGAGTATAGCGAATACCCTTGGCGGGATCTGTCTAAGAAAATCGAACGTCCCCGCAGGGAACATCCACACCAGGTATCCCTCCACTTCACCAAGTCACTTAACCCCCTTAGAAAAACAAGAGCTTCTTTAGCCAGCTAATCTATTGCTAGATTTGAATTTTTACAAATTAACATTTTCACCCTCCGTCCGCATCAAGATGGATAGAACGATTTCGAAGAAGAACACAATTTCCGCACAGGGCATCGCACACATAATGGTTTGCGCGCGACGCAAACCATCCGGCCGTGTTCTATCAGTGTGTTCGAAAAATGTCCCCACCGCTTCCTGTCGAAGATCTCCATAAGGTCCTTCTCTATTTTTACGGGATCGGTGTTTTTCGTGAATCCGAGACGCCCGCTTACCCGGCGTACATGGGTATCGACAGCAACCCCCTCATTTTTACCGTATGCGTGAAACATGATAATATTAGCGGTTTTCCGGGCCACACCCGGCAAAGCAACAAGATCTTCCATCGTCCGCGGCACAACGCCCCCGAAATCCTTCAGGATCATCCCGGCCGCGGCAATAATATTCTTCGCCTTGTTCTTATAAAAACCTGTAGACCTTATATCCGCCTCAAAGTCCCGGACATCCGCATCCGCATAATCTTCGATCGTCCTATATTTCTTAAATAACTCACTTGTTACGATATTAACACGCTTGTCCGTACATTGAGCAGACAACACAGTAGCCACCAGAAGTTCCATCGGACCCTTATACTTAAGCGCCGTACTTACCCCGGGATATTCCCTCTCCAACACCCCATATATCCGATTCGCTTCCTTCTTATCCATATCTTCTCCCTGCAACAAAGTCCGGTTATTATTCTACCCGCTAAACATTAAAATTTCTATCCGGCAAGAACTCAATCATGCGACATCCGAATGAGGATGGCCGCTATATTCCTACCGGGGGCCCCTCCGCCCGGTGTGGATCCTCCCCCGTACGGAACATAGCGGCCATCCTCATTCGGATATAACCGTACGAAGTTATCCCGCCTTTGCGAGAACGCCTGACATGGGTATTCCCAGCGGAGGCATTTATTTAAATTTTGAAATACCAAAATTTACCCGATTCCTTGCATATCTCCAGGGGTGTTCGCTATACTCCGTACCGGGAGGATCCACACCGGGCGGAGGGGCCCGGGTAGGAGTATAGCGAACACCCCTGGAGATACTCTCGTCGAAAAATTGAACGTCCCCGCAGGGACTATCTGTGACAGGCGCGCCGCCGCTACTATATAACTTCTTCTCATTTCCTTCTGAACCTCTTCTCCAGCTCATCAACAGTTATCTCAAGCATGGTGGGCCTTCCGTGGGGGCAGGTGAACGGCAATTTGCATTTGTTCAACTGCTCAAGCAGCGAGAACATCTCTTTCCCGCTCAGAACGTCCCCCGCTTTTATCGCCGCCCGGCAGGACGTCAGCTTGATAAGCTCATCAAGCCTGTTTATCCTTACGGGATCGTATGATGAAAGGTCCGTCAATATATCGTACACGACGGTTCTGATATCACGGTCCTTAATGACCGCCGGGACCGCCCGGATAATAAAAGAGTTCTCCCCGAATAATTCTATATCAAAACCAAGGACACACATGTCCTTCATCACTTTTTCCATGATAACGGATTCCGATGCCGAAAGATCAAGCCGTACCGGGAACAGCAGGTTCTGCGACTCTACCGTCTTTCCTTCATCTACGCCTCCGAAAAACTCATATAGTACCCTTTCATGGGCGGCATGCTGATCTATTACCGTAATGCCTCCGGACTTTACCCGGACGAGATAGCAGCCCCCCGTCTGGAATATTTCCTCTTCCTGCTTCCCGGGCTCGGCGAAAGCGCGGCTATCGGACGGCTTCTCTCCTGCCGTACCGCCGGATAAAGGAGCCCCTGCCCCTTTACCTTCCGACATGACAGGGCTATATTTGAATTCCGTTTGTACCTCGAGAACCCCGGAAAATACAGGGGTTTCCCCCGGCTCTATTCCGGCCGGGCCGGCCGGCAAGGTACCTGTCATATCCGTAAAACGGCCCTGTTTCATTTCCTCAAACTTCCGGCTTATCGCGTCTCTGATCATCCTTTTTATGCCGGGGTCATCGCTGAATTTGATCTGCAGCTTGGTGGGGTGGACATTCACGTCCACCTCCGGCGGGGGTACCTTTAAGAACAGGACAACCGACGGATACCTTCCCCGCTCCAGCAGGCTTCTATACGCGTCCTGGACAGCGGCGCTTACCAGGCCGCTCTTAATGAACCTCCCGTTGACAAAGAACATCTGGGCGGTTTTATCTTTCCTTGTACTGGAGGGCCGGCTCACATATCCGTCCAGGCCATACCCTCCGTCAGAAAACGATATTTTCACCATATGATCGGCGGCGTCTCCCCCGAGCGCGAGCCGGATCCTTTCCAGCATGCTCATACTTCTCGCGGCATGCATAAGACACCTGTTCCCATGCACCAGTTTGAACTCTATATCCGGGTGAGCGACAATAAACCTCCCGACCACATTAACGATCTCCGCCAGTTCCGTAGATCCCTTTTTAAGGAATTTCCGCCGGGCCGGGACATTATAAAAAAGGTTCCTGACCTCTATTGTGGTCCCCGGTTCCCGTCCCGCCGGCCTTAGTTTCCGGACCTCGCCGCTTTCCACATAAACATGCACCCCTGTCTCCCCGGAGGGGTCATACGTAACAATATCCATTTGGGAAACGGCGCTTATACTTGCCAGCGCCTCTCCCCTGAACCCCAGCGTATTTATGCTGTCCAGATCATCTATCTCCCGGAGCTTGCTCGTAGCGTGCCGGCAGCACGCCATTTTCGCGTCTT
>JBDRFA010000141.1:0-6407 GCA_043819235.1 Candidatus Omnitrophota bacterium
TTTGAGGTCCGGAAAAGGTCCTTGTTTTTTAAAGATACGGGCACTTTTCGCCTCTTTGCGCCGTCTCGCAGTCTTTCTGGCAGGGTTCCATCTTTATCATGACTTCGCAGTTCTGTATGGCTGATTTGATCTCGTTCTCCAGGATACTTACCAGTTCATGGCCCGCCCGGAACGAAATATCTTCCGGTACTACCAGTTTGAATTCCACGAATTTGTTTCTGCCCGCCGTGCGTGTCCTCAGGTCGCGGAATTCGCAGTATCTCTGTATATATTTGCCCAGGGGCTTCAGAATTTCGAGTTGGCTGTCTTCTTCCACGGAAGCGTCCAGAAGGTTAAAAAACGCCCCTTTTGCGATCTTGAAGGATGGAATTATAAGAACAAGGCTCACCAGAAGCGCTGCCATAGGGTCAATATATGGAACTAACGGGCTGTTCTTCGCTTTTAATAACATCGCGATTAAAAAGGCCCCCCCTATCATCGAGGAAATTACCCCTTCCATGCCGTAATGTATGCCCTCGGCGCGGATCGCGGGAGAACCGCTTTTTTTCGCCATCTGCAGGATGTAATATCCGCCGCCGAAATTGATAGTAGCGTTAACTGTGCAGGACAAAAGGCCGAGTCCCGGCATTACAACCGGTGTCGGATGCAGCAGGTTCGTCATCGCCTGGAAGGACATCGCTAACGCTATGCCGATAAGGACCAGCCCTTCGAGCGCTTCGCAGACGTGTTCCACCTTACCATAACCGTAATTGTGAGAAACATCCGCGGGACGGTTGGCGAGTTTTATCGAATAGAACAATATTACAGAGACCGTCAGGCCTACGAACGATATGCCCAGGTCAAGCGCGATAGCCAGCGAGTTCACCAGGGCTAGCGTGACCGACTTGATAATTACCAGGACGACATTGCAGGAAAGGCTCACCATTGTGGCGCGCATCATGTAAGTCGCGTGTTTTGTTTCCATGTGCTACCTTCCCTGTTGCGTGAAAAGCCGCAATATTCCAACCATGTCCAGTATTTCCTGTACTTTGACCGACATAGCGCCGATCAAGACCCTTTTGTCGGTCTTTATGGCCTTTTTATGCGCCGCGATGAGTACGCGTATGCCGGCGCTTGAGATATATTTCACTTTCGCGAGATCAAAACATATATTTTTTATGTCATTTTTCATGAGGTTTTGATCCAGACGCTTTTCGATCGCGGGGCTGTTCACGTCGTCAAAGTTACCGTCAAGTAACATGGTCAGATCGGCGCCTTTAAGGGATTCGTTTATTTTCATTGTTTCTTCCTTTCCTCTATCCGGTATCCGGGATTTATGAGGTTTATTTGCAATATTTGCCGTGGTGCCGTGCGCTTAAGCTTATTGGCTATATCCATGAAACGTCCCCTTAAGGTTGGATCTGATTGCGGAATTTATTCCAGGGGAATTTTGTTCCGGGGCATTCGGTTTGTGCTTCGGGGACCTGGCCGTGGGCCAGTATGTGGTTGGACGGTATGTTGTAAAATTTTTTCAGCTGGTTGACCAGATAGACCAGTGAGGACAGTTGTCTATCTGACACCTCATCTTTTGAGAAGTTCCCTACCAGGCATATGCCTATTCCCTTTTCATTCATCCCGGCGGCTTTACAGTGCGCTCCGTCCTGCTGTTTTATCCACCGGGGGGATGTTTCGATCTGACCGGGCGCCTTTCCGCGGGTACCGTTATCTATCACAAAATGGTACCCTATTCCCTTCCATCCGCGTTTGAGGTGCGCGTTGTTGAATTCGATGGAATTACCGGATTCGGTAGCGCTGTGGTGCACGATAATATATTTCCACTTTTTGCTGGGATATAGCGTCACTACGTTCTTTATCGGGGCCGCGTTCGGTATATAAAGGCGGCTGCCGATGTCGATATCCTTCACGTCTTTGATCTTGTTGACCTTGATCAATTCCTCGACATTTACGTCATACATTTTTGAAATACGCCACAATGTCTCCCCGGGGGCTACAAGATGGTATGCCGGTTCTCTCATCATGGAAGATCCGAGCAAGGGTGTTTCGGTAATTGTCGCCAGGCCTGATATCGGCGCGGGCGCGATCTTATGAGGCGTCGCGCAGGAAGACAAAGATAATGCGCAGAATATAGCTATGGGTATAGCGAAAGTATGTTTAATATTATAATGCATACATTAAATAATTTTGTTCATCGCGGGAAATCACGATCGCAATTATTATAATGGTTTTTCGCGTAAATACAAATGAATATTTAGTTTGACGGTCTGATTATCTTGACACGAACCTTGGCCAGGCCTTGTTCCAGGTCTTCGATCTCCTTGAAAGCCGCCATTGTAAGGTCAATAATCCGGCCCTTGCGGTATAATCGTTTCGCGGGGCCACGGTCGTTAACGCGGACTACCACTTTTTTTCCGTTAGTGACATTTGTCACTTCAAGTAAGGTGTCGAAAGGTATTTCCCATATGGCGCAGGTCATTTTGCCGTCATCGAATTTTTCCATATTCGCGGTTGTAGGCCTTATGCCGGGAGAAAATTCGGAGTACCAGGACGCTATTCCTTCCAGAGCGACAAAAGACGCATCCGACGAGGATAGTGTCTGGGAAAATATGAGCAGCAAAGTCATAGGAATAATTTTAAAACTAAGTTTTCGCATGTAAAGCGCTTCTAAATGCCCCCTCCCCTGCACGGACATAGTTATACTACGGCAATTCCGCAGCGTGGTATCAAACTTTATCTACGCTTAAATATGCCACGCAAGATTATATTATGCAACTTTTTATGAGTTAACGATGGTATGTGCAAAAACCGGTCTGTGTTTATTGCGGAGTTTTGGATCCAGCTTTTTGCCGTTCGATCTGAGCGGCGATGAGGATCCCGATTTCGTAAAGGAGCATCATGGGGATGGCAAAAAGCAGCATATTCACTATGTCCTGTGTCGGGGTGATGATAGCAGCGGCTATCAGGATGATGAGTAAGGCGTAATGGCGTTTTTGCCGCAGTGTTCCGGTATCCAACAGCCCTGCGTCAACAAACAGTCCTATAACAACAGGTATTTCGAATACCAATCCTCCCGCAAGGATCAGGGCCACGAAAAAAGATATGTATTTGCCGAGAGTAACGTTCGGGATAGCTATTCCCCGTCCGAAGCCGATAAGGAATTTCAGGGCGGCCGGGATGGCCAGAAAGTACGAGAACGAAATGCCGAGAAAAAAAAGTGTTAACGCAAGAGATATCCAAAGGATAACGCGCTTCCGGGCCTTTTCGGGGAACGCCGGAGCCAGAAATGCCCATGCATGGTAGATCATGAGCGGGAAACAAACGATGAAGCCCGCCAGGAACGCCATCTTTAAACACGCGACGAACGGTTCCGAGGGGCTTATGAAGATCATTTCACCTATGAACCCGCGTACGGGAGCTTTAACCACTGCCATTAACACGCCGATCTGAGAAAAAGCCGCGACGGCCGCAAGTACGAGAAAGGCCAGATAGAACAGGATACGCCGCCGCATTTCTTCAAGATGGCCGATAACATTCAGCTTTTTGGGTTCTTCAGGGTACAGATCGTTCATTCCGTTTTTTTTGTATCGTCTTTTCTCTCTTTTTCACCCGTGAATTCCTGTGTGCCTTTTTTGAATTCACTCAGCGACCTGCCGAGCGACCGGCCTATTTCGGGCAATTTCGCGGCTCCGAAAATGAGAAGCGCGATGAGCAGGATCAGCAATATTTCAGGCAATCCAAGTCCAAACATATAAAAACTCCTTTCTTATTAGCTATTTTACCCAAGCACGCCAGCAAGGTCGTTATACCCTTTCATTATAAGCTGATAGTATTTACCGGTCTCGAACGCCATTAATATGGCCAGGGCGATAATGACAAGCGTTAAGATCATCTTCAAATAAACGTTTGTCCGCGGACGGAACCACAGAAGCGGTAACCCCAAGGGGCCTACGGTGAAAATCGCGATAGTGATGATCCATGGGCGGAAATACCACTGGAGGCTTTCGGCCGGTCCGGTGTTTTGGATATCGTTCGAGATCGTCTGAGGGCTGTTACTTTCCATATAGAGTGTTTACTATGGTTTCCTTTTTCGGCGGTTTCCGTTGGACGGCCCTGAAGATCTTCGGCGCGAAGGGCTGCTGGTCGGAGGGATGTACGGGATCCCATCTTCGATAGACCTGAATATGTCCTCCGTGCCGATAAAATCCTCGTCCTCATCACGCAGTTCGTTATTTTTCAGGAGTGAATCGTCTTCATATTCGTCACACGCGTTGTCCATGATCACGGTCTCGTCTATGACGTTATCTGAGCCTACGACAGATGACGCCGTATTTACAAGGATGTTTTTTTCATATGGAGATAATACCTCACCCGAAAGTATGACTTTTTTGCCTTTTACAACACGTATGTCGACCAATTCGGTGGAATATCCGACATCCTTAAGTTCCGACAGGATCATTTTCTTTACCTCAAAGCTGGATCTTTTTTTGTCGTTTTCCATAATATAAACCCTTACCTGTTTTTGGTATCTCCCCTCTTTTTCGCCCGAATTAAGTATATCACATCATCTGGAAAATGCTAATTTATGAGAAAATTTGTTATAAAAAATTGCAGTATAGATCGTTGTGGGTTTCGGGAACCGGGGCGGTTATTCTCCTATGATTTTTATCAGGACGCGTTTTTTTCGGCGGCCGTCGAATTCTCCGTAGAAGATCTGTTCCCAGGGGCCCAGATCCAGTTTCCCGCGGGTGATGGCTACAACTACTTCCCTGCCCATGATCTGTCGTTTAAGGTGGGCGTCCGCGTTGTCCTCGGATCCGTTATGGCGGTATTGATCTACCGGCTGGTGCGGGGCGAGCTTTTCCAGCCAGACGTCATAGTCCTTGATAAGGCCGGATTCATCATCGTTTATATAAACGCTGGCGGTAATGTGCATAGCGTTCACGAGGCAAAGGCCGTCTTTGACGCCGCTTTTGTTGACGGCCTCAGCGATCTTAGGCGTGATATTGATATAATCCCGCCGGTGCGGAGTGTTAAACCATAGTTCTTCCCGATAGGATCTCATGTCATGTCCTTTTGTGTTTCATCAAGGACCCATTTCGCGTAGTCGTCGTTCGCGCGCAGTACAGGTATAGTTACTATGCAAGGGCACGAGTAGCTGTGGATATCTTTGACCGCCTTTTCCAGCTCCGGCAAAAGGGCTTCCCTGGTCTTAAGGATCAGGACGCTTTCAGTATCATGCTGCTCTTTTCCCCCCCATCTGTAGAACGAGGTAACACCGTCAAAAATGTTCGCGCAGGCGGCAAGCCGCCGGGAAACGATCTCTTTGCCGATGCGCCCGGCTTCTTCCCTGTTTGAAGCGGTAATATAGACCATGCAGAGTTTTTCCATATCGATCACCTTCAATTTGCTGATTTTTCGTTTCCCTCACCTGTTCCCCGCGTGACCAGATATATCGCTATCGCGGCGGCGGCGGTCACATTAAGGGATTCGATGGTCTTGTTCATAGGGACGCTGAAGAACATGTCGGCTTTTACGGATATTTCGGGCGACACGCCGCTTCCTTCGGCCCCGAACGCAAGTATGCATTTTTTGGGAAAAGTTCTTATTTTCGAGATGTCTTCGGCGCCCTCTTCCGTGACGCGGCTTACGAGAAGAGAATATCCTTCCGCCTTGAGCCTGTCGATATCTCCGGGGGAACATATGCATATCGGGATATCCAATACAGCGCCCGCTGAAGCACGGACCACCTTGGGATTATACGCGTCAGCCGTTTCGCCGGACAAAAGTACCCGGTCCGCCCCCAGAGCGGCGGAAGTCCGGATGATCGTGCCGAGGTTTCCCGGGTCCTGGAGGCCGTCGCATAATACCGAGAGCCTTCCGGATCCGGCCGGGGCATTGGCCCATGTTCTTTTCTTCGCGACGGCCAGTATGCCCTGCGAATTCCGGAGCGAGGATATGGTCTCGAAGGACTTATCGTCGATCTCAAAAAGAGGTACCGTCTGGCCGGGCGCTTTTAAAAAAAGCCCTTTCTCCCCTTCTTCCCCGGAAAGAAAAGAACGCGCCGCGAGGACGTAACATACTTCATTCTTTTTCGCCAGCATATCGCGTACGATCTTCTCGCCTTCGGCGACGAACAGGCCCGTCTCATCGCGCGACCTTTTTTCACGCATGAGTTCCCGGATCTCTTTCAGCTGTGCCCTGCTTGCAGTTTGCATATTGTTCCTTGACCCTTGACCCATGCCCCTTGACCCTGTTTTTTTCACCGTTCGAACTCGCCCAGTTTTGTCCACCATGTTGTGCTGTCCCAATTTTTGGCCGACTCCCATAATTTTACGGCGCTTCCGGTCCTGAGATGTCCGGGCGCTTTTCTGAAAAACTTTTCGGCGTTGCGGTAACCCAGGTCCGCGTAT
>JBDRFA010000142.1:0-6843 GCA_043819235.1 Candidatus Omnitrophota bacterium
CAAAGCCGCTTTGGGAGTGGAAAGTGAAATGAAGAAGGATAAGGGGTTGAGGACAGATATGGCGAGGCTTATTTCTAATTTCGAGGGCTGACCCCCTACTTCTTGCGAGCAGAACGGCGATTGTCAGGTATGAAAGCGGTGAGTACGAGAAATACAATGTTGTAACTCTTAAGAGGATAGCTAAAGCTATGGGTAAAAAGCTCGAGATATCATTTTCTTAATTTTCGCTGACAAAATCGTGGTGAAATCGTGGTGAAATAGGCGATTTGAGCACGAAATCAACGTGGTCCCGGCACCTCCACCAGTAAAAAGTACAGGAAAGCTCTTTGTAGTACACCGGATCGGCGAAGTATTTTTAAACCGTGAGGAAAACCTTCCACGTGAGAAAAACCTTCCTTTACAGCACTGAAAAAATCGAATATAATGGGGTTTCGGTTTCACGATCTTAGACATACTTTTGCGTCTCATCTGGTGATGGCGGGTATTGACCTGAATACGGTGAGAGAGCTTCTTGGGCATGCTGATCTGACGATGACGCTTAGATATGCTCACTTGTCGCCGGATCATAAGAAGAATGCGGTTGATGTTCTGGGCCGGCAGATGAATGCGTAATGTAGTAATAGGTTCGCGGGCAGGAGCCCGCTCCTACGGTCCGATATTTGATAGACACCTATATGGACACCTTGGGTGTAGGGATTTCCGCTTTCGCGGGAATGACAGGATATACAAAAGTTCTAAGTTCTTTAGGGATCCCCGCTTTCGTGGGGAGGACACTTATGGTCCCCGTAGCTCAGATGGATAGAGCGACTGCCTCCTAAGCAGTAGGTCGTGCGTTCGAATCGCGCCGGGGACGCCACTTTCGCTTTGCTCTAGTGGCTAAAAAACCCATCCTTTTCAAGGATGGGTTTTTTATGCCTTCGTTCGCTGTTCTGTGAAAAATTCTTTTTCACAGAACAGCTCACTCCGGCATTTGTCCCCGTTGCGGAATCTGCGCCCCTCGCTTTGGCTCGGGGCTGGGTTTCGCGCCGGGGACGCCACTTTCGCTTTGCTCAAGTGCGCTGATGGGGACGTTTCACTTGGGTGTAACTTCTTTATTTTAAAATAGTTAGATTGCAGCCAATCACGTTTTTTGTGCTTTTAGGGCAAATATTTATTTGTGGAATAAAACATTTTTTGTTTAAAAAATGCGATTAGTGCAGTTGTAAATGGATATGATCAAAGGTGTTATAGGCGAGTGAAACGTCCCCCGTATTTTTGCTTTTATTTTATGTGTCTAAAATATATAATATGTGCTAAATTAATATCATTATGAAAAACAATGCATGTTTATCAGGGGGGGATTCCGGGAAAAAGCCGGAACTGGCGGCGCCGGCGGGGGATTGGGGGGCGCTTCACAGCGCTATGGAGGCGGGGGCGGACGCTGTCTATTTCGGGGTGAAAGGGATGAACATGCGTTACGCCGCGGCTAATTTCGATATATTGGAAATGAAAAAAGTGATGGATACGCTTCACTCGGGAGGGAAGAAAGGGTATCTGGCTTTAAATGTCATCGTTTATGAAAATGAGCAGGGGAAGGTAAGGAAGATACTTGAGGCGGCCGGGAACTCCGGTGTCGATGCGGTCATCCTGTGGGATATGGCGGCCCTGTCCATGGCCGGGGAAATGGGTATAAGGGTCCATTTATCGACCCAGGCAAACGTTTCCAGTTTCGCGGCGTTAAAAGCGTATCACGCCCTCGGGGCGAGAAGGGTGGTGCTTGCCCGGGAATGCACTCTTTCGGATATCAGGGTTCTCGCGCGCAGGGTTGCTGAAGAAAGGGTGGGATGTGAAATAGAGGCGTTTATCCACGGGGCGATGTGCCTTAGCGTTTCAGGAAGATGTTTCCTGTCACAGTATTCTTTTTCCAGATCAGCGAACAGGGGAGAATGCCTTCAGCCCTGCCGGAGGGAATACACTATCAGCGATGTCGAGAAGGAACACAGTTATGTCATAGGGAAAGATTATGTCATGAGCCCGAAAGACCTGTGTACGATCATGTTCCTGGATGAGTTGATAGGTTCCGGGATAGACGCGTTCAAGATAGAAGGGAGGATGCGTTCTCCCGAATATGTCCGGGTCGTCACTTCCGTTTACAGGGAGGCAATAGACGCGTTTCTGGAAGGGAAACTGGACGAGGCGTTCAAGAAGGACCTTTTCGGGAGATTGAGAGGTACGTTCAACCGGGGTTTTTCCAGCGGTTTCTATTTCGGGGCCCCGGATGACCTTGGCGGAAGCCTGCGGAACGAGTATGAAAAAACATATCTTGGCGAGGTGGTGAAGTTCTATGGACGTCTCGGCGTCGCCGAGGTATTTATCTCCGGGGCGTCTTTAGCAAAAGGGCAGAAGATACTTGTGACCGGGAAGAGGACCCCTGCCGTTTTTTGTGAAGTCGGGGAAATGGAGATAGGGCACAGGCCGGTGGATCTTGTTGATAAAGGGAACGCGGTGGGGATAAAAGTACCGTTTAAAGTCCGGCCGAAGGATAAAGTTTTTTTGTGGACGGAGAAAACCGCTGATGGCAGGTAATGCCATTTAAATCTGATTGACTTCCAGCGACAACCGAGATGGGACTGTTCCCTATGCTCCTACCCGGGCCCCTCCGCCCGGTGTGGATCCTCCCGGTACGGAGCAAGAGGGAACAGTCCCATCAGAAAAATGTTTTTGTTTTTTTTGTGAGGAAGATGGAAAAGATCGTTTCGAAAAAATTCAAAGAATGGACTGAGGGCGCGAGCGCGTCGGGGGCCGTGAAGAGGATATTCAGGGAGATACGGGATATCCCTTACGCGGTCGTGCCTGAATTGTTCAGTCTCAAGAAAGGCCCCGCGGGGATGTTGAGCCTGAATAAGGGGTTTTGTGTCCCTAAACATTACCTCATGGGTATGATGTATGAAAAACTCGGTGTAGACGTGACTTATTGCACTTTTGAATTCTACTGGAAAGATATGGACGTGGATTATCCGCCCGGGCTGAGGAAATTGACGGAAGGTCTCCCGGCCACGTATCATCTTGCCTGCGGCGTGATGGCCGGCGGCAGGCGGGTGCTGGCGGATGCCACATGGGATGTTTCCCTTAAGAAGGCCGGGTTTCCCGTGAACGTGAAATGGGACGGGAAAAGCGATACCGCGTGCGCGGTGAAACCCCTCGGGAAGTTCGTCCATGAAGATGCAGATGAACGTGACAGGGTGTTCGAAAAAAAAATGGCTGATTACAGCCTGGCGGAGAAATTGATGCTCTACAGGTTTTCGAGAGAGCTTAATGTGTGGCTGGAGGATTTAAGGCGCTCGGGAAAATGATGAGTTTGTTTTTTTTGCGAGGGATTTAAGTGACGAGGGATACCTGGCGTGGGTATTCCCTGCGGGGACGTTCGATTTCCCCTGCGAGGAAATCGAACTCAAAAACACCCTCGCGAATCCGCGCTTCGCGCGGATACCATGCTCGCTCGGGCGTTTAATGCCCCTCCGGGAACACCCACGCCAGGTAGCCCCGACAGGGTTGTGAGTTTTGGGCAAAACTTTTACTTGCATGGGCTAAATCTATTACAGATTTTGTCCCCGAGCACTTTGATTTACGTCAGTAAATTTGTTTTTTTCGCGCTTCCATGATAGACTTTTCGCAAAATAAGGAGCGGAGGCTAATGATAGATCTTCATACGCATACTATTCTCAGTGACGGGGTGCTTGTTCCGAGTGAGCTTGTCAGGCGCGCGTATGTCGCGGGGTATAAGGCTATCGCGATAACGGACCATGTTGACCATTCTAATATCGATATGGTGGTGTCCGGTATCGTAAAGGTTTCGAAGATATTGAACAAGTATTGGGATATTTTTGTGATACCCGGTGTCGAGATAACGCATGTGCCGCTGGAAGCCTTTCCGGAACTCGTGCGTTACGCCAGGAGTAAAGGCGCGAAACTGGTCGTGGGACACGGTGAATCTCCGGTCGAGCCGGTACTCCCGGGAACGAATGCCGCCGCTATCGGGGCCGGGGTGGATATTCTGGCCCATCCGGGCCTTATCAGCGAAGAGGACGCGCGCCGGGCGGCGGAAAAAGGCGTGTGCCTGGAGATAACCGCGAGGCGGGGACACTCCGGGACGAACGGGCATGTCTTTGAGATGGCTCTAAAGTCCGGGGCGAAAATGGTTGTTGATACGGACACGCACGCGCCGGAGGACCTGTTTACCGTCGAAAAGAGGGATGCGCTACTGAACGGGCTTACGGATTCGCAGGATGTTATTAACGCTATAATCGATACTTCGCGCCGGGTAGCTGAAAAGATGGGTATGGTTCGGCGGTAGCGAAACGCGGTCACGTTATACCATCTAAACCTGATAGGTGTTGTTGTTTCTAGTGATACCCGAGATGGGACTGTTCACTCTTACTCCTACCAGGGCCCCTCCGCCCGGCGTGGAGGCTCCCTGTACGGAGCAAGAGTGAACAGTCCCATCATGAAAATATTTTCGTTTTGTGCCAGAGCAACAATGTTGTAGGGCCGGTACGGAGCATAGAGAACGGTTCCGTTACACTAATGATACCTATAAAGTCTCGCGGACGTAAGTCCGTAGTTGTTTGCTAGATTTGTAAATGCGACTGAGTAAAGTGTGGTTAAGATTAGGTTAACTTAACACATTTTTATTTAATGTCATATGTATTGACATCTTTATTATTCATGCTATACTTCTACAAAATGTTAGGAAACGTATTGTTTCCTGATTTGTTATTTCAAATGTGTCGCAAGTACCGCCAGAGCAATTTCCAATCCGGCAAAAAAAGGGGGGAGGAAATAGAGTTTTAGTTAAACTGCCAGAAATTGCTAATAGATCCAAGGCGATACGTATATAGGACAAAAAAGGACGGGGTAAAAGCCGGACTTTGCAGATAGTGAAAGTGATCTACCAATACCTTTAAGGAGGTAAAATGAAACTGTTAAAAGTGTTTTGTGTTCTGGCTCTCGTGTTCGTGGTATCCACGATCGCGTATGCCGAAACACAGAGTGTGAAAGTAAGCGGCGATATCACGCTGCGAAGCCTTACAAGAGGCGATTTTGATCTGGACAGAGATGACGCGGCTCTGGTGAATACGGGCAGCCAGTCAACTGATTGGGCGACTCATCTTATGAGTACGGCCGAGGTCCAGATAGACGCTGATCTTACCGACAACGTGTCCGGTGTGATCAGACTCGTCAACCAGAGAGTGTGGGGCGATGGTCTTCAGCAGAGCGAGACGGATGAAACAGGCCTGGTTGGGATACCGTTTGGCGACCAGTTTACCGCCAATCCGGTAGCGCCGGGTCAGGCGAATAACTTTGAGATCGGTGTGGACCTTGCTTATATCGAACTCAAAGAGTTCCTGTATTCCCCGCTCACGTTGAAGATCGGGCGTCAGGACCTCTGGTTCGGTAAGGGCTTCATCGTAGGCGCTAACCTGCAGGATCCGCAGGGCGCGTTGTTCGCTCCCGAGTACACAGCGATCACGTCGTTTGACGCGATCAGGGGTACTCTGGACTATGATCCCTGGACGATCGACGCGGTTTTTGCGAAGATTGGCGAGAACTTCAGAAGAGCTGACGACGATGTGAACCTCTGGGGCGTGAACGTCGGTTACGTGTTCGACGAATACAACGGTGAAGCGGAAGCGTACTGGTGGTACAAGCAGCAGAGATACTGTGGTGCGGCAGGGGCAGGGTCGACGACGCTGATCAGCGTTACCAATAACCGCGACGATAATGACGTACATGTTCTCGGTCTCCGTGGCAGTTTAGATCCGCTGGAAGACTGGACGGTCGCTCTTGAAGGCGCGTACCAGCTCGGTCAGTATCTTGGCGCGATCAACCAGATCAATACCAGGGAAAGAAGCGCCTGGGCGATCGACGCGATCGTTGAATGCCGTTATTTCCAGGATGATTACGCGTGGAAACCGGTTCTCGGCGCCGAGTATATTTTCTACTCCGGCCAGGCTGACATGGCTAACGTGAATGCGGGCTCAACCGGCGACTACAACGGCTGGGACAAAATGTACAGAGGTAAGTTTGACACGGCTATCAGAGAGTTCCAGAACGTGTATTATGGGACCGCCATGGCCAGCTGTCCTTCTTTCACGAACCAGCACCAGATACTCGTGAGAGGCAGTGTTGAACCGACCGACAGCCTGACAGTGGCCGCGACATACGCGCACTTCTGGCTCGCTGAAGACTGGGCGGTCAACACGAACACGAATAAAGATATCGGCAGTGAAGTTGATGTTACCCTGACATGGGATTACACGGAAGATGTGACTTTTGGTCTTCTGACCGGGTTCTTCTTCCCGGGTAGTCATTTCCAGGGCACACAGGATGATGTTGCTACCGATGTTGTCGGTACAGTGAAACTTAGCTTCTAAGGGTTATACAACCTTCGAGGCAAAAAAAGAACGGCCCGCTTTTCGCGGGCCGTTCTTTTTTTTGGGCAAATTTTGCTGATGCAAAATTCAGGATGGGATAAATGAGTGATTGACATTTGAGGTATTAATATTAAAATATAAGTAAGTAGTGATGATTTGAGGTATGGGAAATCTGATGTGTTAGATCCCTCGACTCGGTCACTTCGTTCCCTCGCTCGGGATGACAATTCTCTGTCATCCCGCTTGTCCCGAGCGAAGCCGAGGGGAGCGAAGTGCCTGCGAAGTCCCGAGCAAAGCGAGGGGAAAGGCACGAAGTCGAGGGATCTAAGTTCATCAATATTGTAGCTATAACAAAAACGAAAACATTTTTATGATGGGACTGTTCCCTATGCTCCGTACAGGGAGGATCCACATCGGGCGGAGGGGCCCT
>JBDRFA010000143.1:0-9018 GCA_043819235.1 Candidatus Omnitrophota bacterium
GATCGGGGCCGCGGAGGGATATTGTTATGCCCGGGATAAAAAGATCATGAAGATGGTAAAAGAGCTCATTTGTGATGACTGATCTTATCAGGCCGCATTATGCGAAGCGTTTTTGGCTATTGAACTTCCTCTTATTCGTTCTGTTGTTTTGCTGCATTCTTTTCGTTTTCGCGGACAGGATAGCGGCGTTCGCGATAAACCATTATACGGATTACAGGGTAACATACTCGAAATGGGGGAAGTCGCCTTTTGACAGGAGCCAGATCGAGGGTTTATGTATAGAGGCCGGGAATAAGAGGATCGCGATCAGGGCGGAAAAGGTCCGGGTAGGATTAAAACTGGACGGGATCTTAAAAGAACGGCGATTATCAATATCATGTGTTATGGAAAAAGTGGACCTGTCCATGGCCGTAAAAGGGCCCGTGCCGGAGCCTTCAGCAGGCCTTATATCCGTTTTTTTAAGGCCGGTACAGGAATATGATAAAGTGTCTTTTACCCTTTTATGCGGAAAGGACGTTCTGAACATTTCGGATTTTAAAGCGGCTTCAAAGGACCTGTGTGTGGAAGGGGATATTGATTACTCTAAGCGGACGAACAATGTTTCCGTCGATCTGAAATTATCGGTATCGCCGCAAATGTATGATGCGCTCTCGGATGACATAACGGAAAAGATCCTGTCAAGGGATGAAGATGGCTGGTACGGCACGGTGATCGAATTCAAAGGAAGCATCATATTGCTTAAGGCCCTGTATTCTCTTTCCTGAGGGGTTGTGTTTACGTGGGGTAGTTTTTTACGGCATTTTGACGCAGTTTGCCGCCCTCTTGATATTTCACAATAATATGCTACAATATAGCCCAAATGGAATACGAAAATTTTAAAATAGATTTTTTCGAGAAAGAACTTGGAGAAAAAAAAGCCAGAAAACCTGGTTTTCTTCAGAAGTATTCTGAACACCGGTTTCTGCCGTACGTTAAGATACAGATCGAATATATTGTGATGATATGCATTGGCATACTTGTCCTGGCTATTGTCGCGTATGCGATAGGGGTTGAGAGCGGGAAGAGGATCTCAAGAGTTGAATTCGCAAGATCCCTTGGAGATGTCCATGCCGGTACGGTCACGGGTCAGATCCGGTCTTCGGACGCTAAGGACGTAACGTCGGAGTTTACGATGTCTTCGGGTAGCCGGTATTTCAGCACGCCGGGGTCCTGGGATACTGATGAAATACTCCCGGGTTTCGGGGAGGCGGACGAAGGCGGGCCCGGCGGGGGCGTACCCGCGGTAACGTCTGCTCAAGACGCGTCAACGGCTGAAAGCGGCAGGGACAGGGATAAGGAAACCGGCTTTGTGGGGTCGGTATATATCATCCAGTTGGCTTCTTTCAAGAATGAAAGTTCCGCCAGGCAGGAAGAGGCGAAACTGAAAGGTAAAGGTGTTGATGTCAGGTTGGCTAAAAAGGGGGATTGGTATCAGGTATATGCGGCGGGGTACAACACTATCGGAGAAGCTACAAAAGCGAAAGACGGGTTTATCTGGGATTACGTGGATTGTTTTATAAAAAGGGTGAAATAAACCCCGTCGGGATATGGAACTCGGGCTGGGTGTGAAAAAGAAGGTATCCGGGGCAAGAAGGCGCCGGGAGCCGATAAAAAGGGGGAAAGATGACGCAACATCCTAGTTTAAAGGTCAAACAGGTGGGAGGGCTGTTCCGTTCGGTCTTGAAACGGTACGAAAAACTTAAAGAGCTGATCGTTAAGGAAAAATGGGACAAAAAAAAAGATTCGATCTATCACATGCCTAAGATAAAGCGCATCAAATTCAAAGTTAAGAAGACGAAAGGGCCGGCTGAGGAAAAAGAGGGAGAAGCCGCAGCAGGCGCCACCGCTGCCGCGCCTGGTAAGGAAGCCGCGAAGGAAACTAAGAAATAAGGAGATAAAGTGGTATCTTTCGAAGATTTCAAAAAACTGGATCTCAGGATAGCCAGGATCGATGAAGTTAAAGAGCATCCCCGTGCGGACAGATTATTTGTTCTCCAGGTGGATATCGGCGGCCAGAAAAAACAGATCGTGGCGGGGATAAGAGAACATTATTCGGCCGAGGACCTGACAGGAAGGGAAATAGTCATTGTCAATAATCTGGAACCCGCCGTTATCAGAGGCGAAGAATCGAACGGTATGTTACTTGCCGCCAGGGACGGAGATGTGCCTGTTATTCTTGTCCCGTCGCGCGATGTGCCGCCCGGCGCGAATATAGGGTAGACAGGATCGGAGCAAGCAGCAACCTCTGTCCCCCCTTGCCCCTTGACCCTAACGAGGAGTACCCGCGTATATGATGAAACCCGTGACCGCTGCCATCATGGCCGAAATAGACAGAAGGGCGCAGGAAGATTATGGTATCGCGCCGGAGGTCCTGATGGAGAATGCCGGACGTTCTGCCGCTGAAGTCATACTTTCCGATATCGAATCTTTAAAGTACGAAAAGATAGTCGTTTTCTGCGGTAAAGGAAATAACGGGGGAGATGGCTTTGTGATAGCGCGTTATCTTGCTGACGAGGCGCCGGCTGGCCTGAAGGTAGCCGTGACAGATATGGATAACGTCAAAAAAGGGCCGGCATATGATAACTTCGTCGTTATACGAAAAATGGGGCTTGATATATGTCCCATGAAAGACATATTCAAGAATGGATCTCTTGGAGATATAACTGTTGGGATAGATTCCGTTTTCGGCACGGGTTTTAGTGGTGAACTCCCGGTGGAGTGCGCCGGGGTTTTTAACATCCTGAACAACTCGCGTATCAGGCTGTACGCTGTTGACGTTCCATCCGGATTGGACGCTACGACCGGAGAAGCGGCAAAAGGCTGTTTGAAGGCCTGGAAGACAATTACCTTCGGACTGCCAAAACTGGGTTTTTTAACGGGGGAAGGGCCGCGTGTATGCGGGGAAGTGGTGGTTAAGAATATAGGATTCCCTCTTGAACTGCTTAAGGCCTATCAGTAATACCATTTAAACCTGATTGGTATTGTTATTTCTGGTGATAACCGAGATGGGACTGTTCACTATACTCCTACCCGGGCCCCTCCGCCCGGTACGGAGCATAGTGAACAGTCCCATCAGAAAAATGTTTTCGTTTTCCGTTCAGGGTGATTTTCTTAACGCCCGTTTTGCCTTTTCGGGATTTATGTGCTATTATCGGGGTTATTATGAAAAAAATACGAGTGAAGCTTGGGACCAGAGGATATGATATATTTATAGGCGGGGGAGCCGTGAAGAAGCTGCCCGGGCTTATAAGGTCTATGAGGCATACGGGCCCGGTGGTCGTTATCACGGATAAGATAGTCAACGCAAACACCGAGGGAAAGGTGGCCCCTGTTATAAAGAAACTGCCCAACACTGTATTCCGTGTAGTCGTGCCTCCTTCGGAGAGATCCAAGTCGCTGGAAGTGTTCCGGCGCACTATCGAGGAGATAAGCAAGAGCACAAAGGGTCATCGTCCTCTTATCGTCGCTGTCGGCGGAGGCGTGGTAGGGGACCTTGCGGGGTTTGTGGCCGCGACTTACCGCAGGGGCGTCCCTTTGATCCAGGTGCCTACGACTTTGCTGGCTCAGGTGGATTCTTCGGTGGGAGGGAAAACAGGGATCGACCTGCCCGCGGCGAAAAATATCGTGGGGGCGTTCTATCAGCCCGAAGCCGTACTGGCCGATACGGATCTTCTCCATACTCTGCCGAGGCGCCAGGTGCGGAACGGCCTCGCGGAAGTTATAAAGTACGCGGTTATCAGGAGCCCTCGTCTCTTCAAGGTACTTGAGAACGATATGGATGGTATCCTTTCATTGAGAAAAGGCCTTTTGGAGGACGTTATTTATGAGTGCGTAAAGATCAAGGCCGGAATAGTGGAAAAGGACGAGTTTGACGATAAAGACATGAGGATAATACTGAATTTCGGACATACTCTGGGGCATGCCATAGAAGCGGCTTCCGGGTATTCCGGAGCGTATAACCATGGTGAAGCCATAGCCGTAGGGATGGTCATCTCCGGCGAGATCGCCCTGCGTTTGAATATGTTAAAGGCCAAGGATCTTGACAGGATAAAACAGCTTATTAAAAAAGCCGGGTTACCGGTTAATGCCCGGGGCCTGAAAATAAAGGATATCCTGAGCGCGTACGGTTATGATAAAAAATTCGTCGCCGGGTCCAATCGGTTCTTACTGCCGCGGCGGATAGGCCGGGTGGAGATAATCAGCGACATACCGGGTCTGTTGATAAGGACCGTGTTGACCCAAAATTTGCGATAAAAGGATAAAGGGACAAGGTTTGAAAAGTACGGGGACCATAAACATCAGTTCATCCGGGAGATCCCAGATCATTGACATCACGGGGGATGTTTCGGGCCTTATCAGGTCAAGCGGAGTAAAGGAGGGCGTATGTTTTGTATATGTTCCCCACACGACCGCCGGGGTTACCATAAACGAGAACGCTGATCCCTCCGTTAAAGCGGATATGATAAAAGGCCTGGATAATATAGTTCGCGATGATCCGGGATACCGCCATGCCGAAGGGAATTCTCCGGCGCATATAAAAGCATCGATCATGGGAAATTCCGTTATGGTTCTCGTCGAGAACGGGAAACCGGTTTTCGGCACGTGGCAGGGTATCTATTTCTGCGAATTCGACGGGCCGCGGGCCAGGAAAGTACTTGTCAAGGTGATCGAAGGATAAATTTCGGGTTATACGGGTTGCGAAAAGATGAATGAACATACGATAAATATAAGAGCGAGATACAAAGAGACCGACCAGATGGGCGTTGTGTATTATTCGAATTATCTGGTGTGGTTTGAGGTAGCGAGGACGGAATTTTTCCGGGCAAGGGGGATAGAATACCGCAAGCTTGAGGAAGAGCAGAATATCTACCTTCCGGTAGTTGAAGCGTTTTGCCGTTACAAGGCTCCGGTCCGGTATGATGATATCGTGACTGTCACCACGGTCTTGTCGTCGATAGGCGGTACACGCCTGGTTTTTGATTATGAGATAAGAAAAGACGGGGAAGTGACCACGGTCGGACAGACAAAACATGCTTTTGTTAATGAGAAGGGAGCGCCTGTCCCTGTCCCCGGGAATATAAAAGCGATACTGTCGGGAGAATAAACCCGAATTTTGGGATAAAAGATACAGGCGTTGGCCGGACTCTTTTCGGGTCAGCGAAACTTCAGTTCAAACTCATCGGCTCCGGAAGACAATATTACCGTGTTATATGAGATCTTCCTGACGGTGAATCCGCTTATAACATCACCTTCACGTGCGGCATTTCCGTTGATCACCGCCTGGGGATAAGAAGGGGTATACATGATCCCGTCAAGGGAGGGGAGTTCCTTCTGTTCTTTGACAGAGGCCCCATTGCCGGCGGAAGAAGTCCCCTCTTTTCTCTGAGTCAACGCCCTGTCGGAAAAAGTCTGTTCTTTCGAGGCCGGTTCTTCCGCATTTTTCTGATCCTGCGCGGGCTTCGGGGGGGCAACAGAGGCGGGGAGGTGTATCCTGTAATAAAAAAAACCTGCCAGGGCCGTGAAAAATACGGTCGTTACCAGGATGCCGGAAAAGATCCGGATGCCCGCTTTCCCCCGACTGTCCGGCCGGGATGGTTTTTTATCGGGAGACGCGGAAAACAAGGGAGTTTTGATAGAGGATCTCCCGTGGAGCGGGGGCTCTTCCCTACGCGGGGGTACAGGCCGCGTTTCCTGCGCTTTTTTCAATGCTTTTGTTATGATACTCATATGATCTATGCCATGGCGAGGTTGAATTGCCCCTCGATCTCTTCTATGCTTTTTTGTATAACAGGTTCTTCGATCAAATGTGTTCCCTGGACAAAACCCATAAGAAGCGCTTTGTCGCAGGCTATGTTGATCATGCGGGGGATGCCGCCGGAATATGCGAAAATACGGTCGATAGCTTCGGATGAGAACGTGACGGTTTGCGCGCGGGTCGCCACGGCCAAACGGTGTTCGATATATTCCTGGGTTTCTTTCCGGTTAAGCGGCCCTATATGGAATCTGACGCTGATACGCTGTTTAAGCTGAGCAAGCTCAGGCGAATTTAATTTTTCACGGAGTTGAGGCTGCCCTACAAGGATTATCTGGAGCAGCTTTTCCTTCTCGGTTTCGAGGTTGGAAAGCATGCGGATAGTTTCCAGGGTAGAGGGCCTCAGGTTCTGGGCTTCGTCGATAATAAGCACGGCGTTGTTGTTGAGAGAAAGCTGTTTAAGGAGAAATATGTTAAGCTGGCGGTAAAAAGCCACTTTGCTTTTACGGTCGAAAGTTATCCCGAAATCGTTCAGTATAGCTTCCAGCAGCTGATTTTCGGGGAGTTTCGAGTTAAATATCAGGGAAGTTTTCGTGGTGTCATCCAGCTGGTTCAGCAGGGCGCGGCATAGCGTTGTTTTTCCCGCGCCGATCTCCCCGGTGATCTCAACGAAACCTTTTCTTTGGGTAATGCCGTATAAAAGATGGTTCAAAGCCTCTTTGTGTGAGCGGCTCAGATAAAGAAAATTCGGATCGCTGGTGATGTTAAAGGGATTTTCCCTCAAGCCGTAGAAGTCCAGATACATTATCGTAAAATCCTCCTCGTTTATTATACGCTTTAAAGAGATGGTGTAAAGATAAAATACTTGAATTTATACTTTTGCTAAGGTATATTCATAGTACTATGGTATGGCAGGGGATAAATAAAAGAAAATTTCCTAGGATCAGATGCCACTGTATCATCAGGGTATCTACCAACGATCTGGCAGATCGGGTGATCGACACTTATACCGAGAACATAGGGGTCGGAGGCATCTGCGTTGTTCTGGACAGGGAGGTGGGTATTTTCGAGGATGTATCTTTATCCCTTTTTCTGGAAGAAACGGGAGAGCCGATCCTGTGTAACGGGACGGTTATGTGGGTGGTGAAGAAACATCCGACCGACCCGTCCGAAAAGGTCAAATATGATACCGGTATCGAGTTCTATGACTTGAAAAAGGAAGAGACGGAACGTATCGTGAAACTTATAGAGAGAGGGTTAAGGCAACGATTCCGCAAGATGTAAAATTTTGCTCTCAGAATTTCATCGAAAAGTTAATCAAGTCGGGTACTTTAGGCCTCAAACAGGAACAGCGGAAAAAATTAGTAAATTCGCAAGGGATTTTTAGCGCGAATTTCACTCACAAGAGACACCGGTAGCGTTACTTGTTGGGGGGAGAGACAAGCGGGGGGATGAATTCCACAAAATCTTCGGTTAATTACCTTGTTATGGCGGTACCGGCAATTCCAAAAGCCATGGAGCGGTAAAACTATTCTGTCTAAGACTGCCGTAAAATTGAAGTGTGATCGCGATGATTGCAACTCGACTACGCACAGATTTCTTTAAATTCAAGTGATAAAAACTCTGTACAAGAATGAACGCTATAAACAACGTTAATAAAAACGCGATAATAGCGTTAGGTTCATGCTTGTAACAATGGTCCATATGCCAATGGTTGGCCAGAACATTGAAGAGATTATTCTCAATTTCCCAACGCCCATGAGCGGCTTTCCATAACCGGCGAGCTGACAACTCCTCCTGTGAAATGGTACTTGCCCAGCACCACTCATGCTTATTTACCTCCTCAACCCATTCGCCTTTAATGCGCCTGCGTTTCTTCTCAGTTTCTTGCGCATATACCACACGTAACGGTTTGTCTGTCCCGGCAGTTGTAAATCCTTCAGCATCCCACACTTTAACAGTTTCGTTCGCTTCGGTAAAAACCTCCGGTTTTATCATCTCGAAAATCCCTTTAGCGTCTTGCATCAAAATTAACCGGTCTTCCTTTTAAAACAGTGATAACATGTTTTCTGTGAAGCAAACAAAAATTAATGAACGGCGCTTCCATATACAAAGCATCGCCCACAACCACATCAAAAAATCTCGGATACTTGCAAAATACCCGCTCAAGTAATCTTTTTGCGGCAATTACTTCACCTTCACCAGGTAAGACAGGCTCAACATCCAGCGGTAGAGGTATTTTAAATCCGATCAGATAACATACCACTACACGGTGATAATACTCTGTGACTTCTTCACCGTTGATCGTAATAGTGCGTGTTGAACATCCGGCACAACACCGGCTGCGGCTCGCAAACAATTCATGCCCATCAACCGCCGCGAACCGAAAAGGCAAATCTGTCCGTAAGACTTTATTGCGCTTGAGCCGATGGTTTGCACCCACAAGTACATCTCGAAGCGGATCCAAATCCATGACAGAATAAACTCTTCCGATAGAATCAGCGCTTGTTTTTCGCTTTCCGACAAGTTTTTCCATCCGCCTAGGTATACGCAGCTCCGTTTCCATGGCGTTAAGACTGCCCAACCTCAAAGCACACATCAGTAAGCCACTCACCCAAATCGTACTGGTACTTATATCCGGTTTTTCGCGGCGATCACTTACTTTTAACACCTGTTCATCAAAAGCAAACACCTTTGTAATGTAGCAGCTAAACCTTCTAATCATTTTGTTCCAATATATTCTTTTTTGTTTGCGTCAATTGGTTTAAACAACTTTCTGAAACCGTATCCAGCGATTCTTTCATTTTCTGATATGCGTTAACCAGTGCATGGACTTGTTTTTCCATCTCCTTTGGGATATAAATCATTTTTCTTTTATTGTCTTTGCGAATTGCCAAATACAACGAAACATGTTTTTCACCTCTCGTACACTTACATGTCTTTTTGCCACAAACTCGAGCCATCTCAATCAGGCTCCCCTGAACAAACAGCTCACTGCTGACAATTTTCGCGGCTTTTGATCGCGCGTCCCGTTCTACTCTTAGCATACTACCTTTGTACATCTTCATGCTTACCTCCTTTTTAAACTGATAGAATTAATTATATCAGATAAAAGGTAGAAAGTCAAGGGAAAAATGAACGCGAATTTGCTATTACGATTATATGGACTTTAACCGGTTATAATTGTGGGGGTTACGAAATGAAATTATCTACTTGCGGAATTGCTG
>JBDRFA010000144.1:0-8313 GCA_043819235.1 Candidatus Omnitrophota bacterium
GGGGAGAACCCCCACCAGCGGGCGTCGTATTACCGTAACGTATCCGGGCGCCCGTTATGTGTCGCTGACGCGAAACAGCTGCAGGGAAAAGAACTTTCATTTAACAATATCATCGATCTTGGCGCGGCCGTGGATATCGTGAAGAACCACAAGCTCCCCGCTGTCGGTATAATTAAACATAATAATCCATGCGGCGCGGCCGCGGCGGAGACCATAGAGAAAGCGTATGTTGACGCGATCGAATGCGACCGGCTCAGCGCGTTTGGCTGTATCATGGGGTTCAACAGGCCGATCGACGCGTCTCTGGCCGGGCTCATACTTAAGGAAGCGGATTTTGTGGAATGTATCATCGCTCCGGCCTATGGGGACGGGGCGTTTGAGATCTTTAAGGCCAAAAAGAACCTCAGGGTCCTGGAGTTCCCGTTTTTCTGCACAGGCCCCGGCGGGGTAAAGGACGTGAAAATGATCCCCGGCGGGGCGCTGGTCCAGGACAAGGACGAGAAAAGGATATCGGCCCGGGACCTCAAGGTAGTTACCAGGAATAAACCTTCGGAGGAAATGATCGGTTCCATGTTATTCGGGTGGGACATCGTCAGGCAGGTGAAAAGTAACGCTATCGTGTTGTGCCGGGGGACGAAGACCGTAGGTATAGGCGCGGGGCAGATGTCGCGCGTGGACGCGGTTATCATCGCCATACGTAAGGCAGGCGGAAGGGCTGAAGGGTCGGTGCTTGTCAGTGACGCTTTTTTCCCGAAAGCCGATTCCGTGGAAAAGGCGCATGAGGCCGGTATCGCCGCGATCATCCAGCCCGGCGGGTCCATAAAAGACGGCGAAGTGATAGACGCCTGCGACCGTTTTGATATTCCCATGGTATTTACCGGGACGAGGCATTTTAAACATTAATTATCGGTGAATGGTGAACAGTGAATAGTGAATGGCGGATGACGGATCGCGAAAACGTTCATAGGTTCCTCGATTCGCTCGTCAATTACGAGAAGATCGGGTTCGATGAGATCAGGAAAGAGTTCAAGCTGGGCAAACTGCGTGAAGCGCTGGCGGCGCTTGGCGGCCCGCAGGAAAAATACCGGGCCATCCATATCGCGGGCACTAAAGGAAAAGGGTCGATAAGCACTTTCACCGCGTCCATCCTGCAGGCTTCGGGGTACCGTGTAGGGCTGTTCACTTCCCCGCATTTAAGCGTCCCGAACGAACGGATAAAAATAAACAACGAGATGATCCGTGACGATGATCTGGCGCGTATCATCAATTATCTGATAGATAAACTCGGGATCGATACGGTCAGATCTTTCACTTTTTTCGAGTTTTATACGCTGATGGCGCTGGTGCATTTCAGTATCAGCGATGTGGATTTCGCCGTCCTCGAAACGGGGTTAGGAGGGCGCCTGGACGCGACGAACGTCATCGACGCCGGTATATCGGGCTTAAGCCCCGTGAGCTATGACCATATGCATATTCTGGGAAATACTCTTGAAAAGATAGCGCGGGAGAAAGCGGCTATCATCAAACGGGGGGCATATTGTGTCAGTTCCCCGCAGCGCGCGGAGGCCCTTAAGGAGATCAGGTCGAGGTGTGAGGCGGTGGGCGCGTCACTGGCCGTGGTAGGGAAGGATATAACCTGCAGGATCACCGCCTCAGACGAGAACGGGAGCGCTTTTGATATTACAGGCATAGACGCCGAATATAAAGGGTGCCGTACGAATATGGCGGGTGACTTCCAGAGCGCGAATTGCGCGGTGGCCTTAGGTATGTGCGAAAGGGCCTTGCGGGATAAAGGCGTAGACGCGAAAAAGTTCAAAGAAGGCATTGAAGCCGCTTTTATCCCGGGACGCATGGAGATATTAAGCCGGGGCCCTATGGTCGTGATCGACGGCGCGCAGAACGGCGACAGCGCCATGCGGCTTAAGTCTTCCGTCGAAAAGATATTCAAGTATGATAAATTGATACTTGTTCTGGGACTTTCGGAAGATAAGGATATCAAGTCTGTGTGCGCCAACCTGGCGCCTATGGCGGATGAGATCGTAGTGACCCGGTCTTCCGTCAGGCGCGCGGCTGATCCGCATATAATAAGGGGATATATCAAAGGGAGACAGGTTACCGTGACCTCGGACGTGAAAGAGGCGCTGGGAACGGCGTTCAGGCTGGCCGCGAGGGGCGATATGATCCTGGTGACGGGGTCGTTCTACCTTATAGGGGAAGTGAGGGAGCTGGTACTGGGACGCGCGCGGTGTTTAGGGAATTTAATACGTTAGATCCCTCGACTCCGCGCCCTTCCCCTCGCTTTGCTCCCCTCGGCTTCGCTCTCGGGACAGGCGGGACTTCGCGGGCGCTCCGCTCGGGATGACAATTCTTTGTCCCAAGCGAGAGATGACAACTCTTTGTCCCAAGCGAGAGATGACAACTCTTTGTCATCCCGAGCGAGGGAACGAAGTGACCGAGTCGAGGGATCTAAGTTCAAAAAAATATTATGAGCAATGTTGTCAATGATACGATAGCGGCGGTTTCTACTCCTCCGGGAGAAGGGGGGATAGGGGTTGTCCGTATGAGCGGGCCGGACGCGCTTTTGATCGCGGACAGGATATTTGAACCTGCCGCCGGCGGCAAAGTATCCGGCCGCAAAAGCCATACGGTGCATTACGGATGTGTTAGAACACCCGCTCAGGGAGAGGTAGTGGATGAGGCCCTTCTCACCGTCATGAAGGCTCCGAGGACATATACGGCCGAGGATGTGGCGGAAATAAGCTGTCATGGCGGCATGATGCCGCTTAAGAAAATCCTGGAGTTGTGTTTGAACGCGGGGGCGCGTCTGGCCTCGCCGGGGGAGTTCACGAAAAGGGCTTTCCTGAACGGGCGCATAGACCTTTCGCAGGCCGAATCCGTCCTTGATATTATAAAGGCCAGGACCGATATGTCGCGTAAGATGGCCGTAGACCAGTTGAGAGGCGGGTTTTCGCGCATGGTCAGGGGCTTAAGGGACGAGATACTCGATATACGGTCCCTGATAGAACTGTCCATTGATTTCGCGCAGGAAGACGTGGAGTTCTCACAGGCCCCTGAGATAGCGCGGCGTGTCGCCGATGCCTGCGCCGCGGTCAGGTCCGCCCTCAAGACGGCGGATAAGGGTATGGTATTACGTGAAGGCGCCAGTGTCGTTATATGCGGCCGGCCCAATGTGGGGAAATCCAGCCTGATGAACGCTTTGCTTAAGCATGACAGGGTCATCGTGACGTCTGTCGCGGGCACCACAAGGGATGTCATCGAGGAATCCATAAACATTTCAGGCGTTATGGTCCGTTTATCCGATACCGCCGGGATAATAGGGACCCGCAGCAGGGTCGAGCTCGAAGGGATCAGGCGGTCCCGCGAAAAACTTGAAGGGGCGGATATAGCCATATTCATGATAGACCTGAGCCGTCCCTTGACGGAGAGGGACGACGAGATATATGACGCGGTCAGAGGGAAGAAGGTGGTTATAGTAGGGAACAAATCGGACCTTAAGGCGAAAGTCAACGTCGATAAGGCAAGAGAACGTTTCGGGGGCGAGGAAATACTGAGGGTTTCGGCGGCTAAAAAAGAGGGGCTAGAGACTATAGAGGATTCCGTAGGGAAAAAACTTTTTGACGGCGCGGCGGATATCTTCGAAGGCCCCGTGGTAACGAATATAAGGCATAAGGTATTAATGGAGGAAGCGTGCTGTTCCCTCGAGAGGGCGGCGGATACCGCGGCTATCGGTTACAACGGGGAACTCCTGGCGAGCGACCTTAATGACGCGGCCTTTAAGTTAGGCCTTATCATCGGCGAGTCCGTGGACGACGATATACTCGACAGAATATTCTCAAGGTTTTGCATAGGGAAGTAATTAAAAAAAGGAGAAATATGGACAAAGAAAAAATAAAAAAAGCCGTGAGGGAAATACTTGAGGCCGTGGGGGAAGACCCCGACAGGGAAGGCCTGAAAAATACGCCTGACAGGGTAGCGAATATGTATGAAGAGATACTGTCGGGGATCAAAAAGGACCCGGAGGAAGTCCTGAAAGTGTTCTTAGAGGAAGAACACGATGAGATCATCCTTCTGAGAGATATACCGCTGTACTCGATCTGTGAACATCACATGGTGCCGTTCATAGGCAAGGCGCATGTGGCGTATATACCGGATAAGAACAGGATCACGGGCCTTAGCAAGATCGCCAGGGTCGTCGATATACTTTCCAGGAAATTGCAGGTCCAGGAACGCCTTACCACCCAGATAGCCGACGCGATCATGAGGAAGCTCAGTCCCAAAGGCGTCCTTGTCATCATCGAGGCGGAACATCTCTGTATGAGCATGAGGGGAGTCCAGAAACCCGGCATTATAACTACCACCAGCGCCGTAAAAGGGATATTCCGGACAAGCCAGAAGACACGGTCGGAGGCGTTAGCGCTTATCAAATACAGGTGATAAACCCGAAAATTGCGATAATACCATTCATATCTGACTTGCATTGTTGTCCTAAGTTTGGGGGAAGAATGGAACGGTTCCGTCGTAGCAAAATATTGGTAAGTGTTTGATTTTTACGGATATATATAATATAATTAAACCCGAATGACGTACGGGTATTTTGTCCCTGTACGATGATGGGAATTCCATAAGATCAACACAGGAGTGGATAGGTACAGATATGAGTGAACCGGGCCTTCTTTGGCAGTTTTTGCATAATAAAGAGATCATCATCACGTTCTTCGGCTGGTTTACCGCGCAGATGATCAAGGTGATCATCGGTGTCGTAACGGAGAAGAGGTTTAATTTTAAATGGTTCGTCGGGACCGGAGGTATGCCCAGCTCACATGCCGCCGGTGTAACGGCCCTGAGCGCCGGTGTAGGGCTTTATGAAGGGGTCGGGACGGCCCTTTTTTGCGTTACGCTGATGTTCACGATAGTCGTGATATGCGACGCGCAGGGAGTGCGCAGATCCACGGGCCACCAGGCCGGGATATTGAACGCCATTATGGACGATATCTATTGGAAGAAGAAAATACGCCATGAGAAGCTCAAGGAACTGATAGGGCATACGCCGATACAGGTGTTGGCGGGCATAGCGGTCGGGCTTGCTGTCGCGTTCATGCTGTACCGGTTATTGTAAAGGGTTAAAGTCCAAAGATCAAAACGGAAATATCCGGGGATCCGGTCTAACGCGGTTAAAATGAGATAAAAAGGAGAAAACGTGAACAGGAATAAAGTGATATCGGGTATTGCGGTCGTTGCCGTCGCGGCGGTCCTTGCTGTATCTTTTCTCGCCTTGAAAAAGCCCCCTGAAGGATCAGGACCCGCGGCAAGAGCGCGGAAAGCCGGGTTGATGTTCGCGGCTGCCGAAGAGGCCCTTAAGAAAGGCGAGGAGGATAAGGCCAGCGGGGCCCTGTTCGAGATAATCAACGAGTATCAGGAAACGGGTTACGCCGAAAAGTCACTCGCCAGGCTCGCGTCGATATACCGGGAAAAAGGGGATGACGCCAAGGCGGAATACTATTATAACCGGATCCTTAAGGATTTTCCGGATACCTCTAGCGCCGCGGATATCCATGCCGCTATGGGCGAGATCAACATGAAGAAAATAATGTCGCCCGTTATCGGCGCGGATAGCATCGAATACGCCGTCCAGCCGGGTGATACTCTTTTCGGCCTTGCCAAAAGGTTCAATACGACGGTCGATCTGCTTAAAAAGGTGAACAACCTTAAAGGTGATCTCATCAGGGTCGGGCAGAAGCTTAAGATAATAATTTCGCGGTTTTCCATACTTGTGGATAAATCCCGCAATATCCTCACACTGAAAAAGGACGGGGAACTTTTCAAGGTATATACCGTTTCTACGGGGAAGGATAACTGCACGCCGGCAGGGACCTTCAAAATAGAGGAAAAACTGGTAAAACCGGTCTGGTACACCGTGGGCGCGGTGGTTCCCGCGGGCAGCGATAAAAATGAGCTCGGGGAGAGATGGATGGGGATCTCACTGGAAGGGTACGGCATACACGGCACGTTGGATGAAAATACTATAGGGGGACAGGTCACCCAGGGTTGTGTGAGGATGCGCAACAACGACGTGATCGAAATTTTCGATATAGTCCCGAGCGGTACGGAAGTGAAGATAGTGGATAATACGGAAGTGAAGGTAGAGGAGGATATCGAGGAAGAGGCCCAGGCATCCCCCGATGAAAGCGCCGGTGAAGTAGAGGCCGATGAAGCCGGGGAAAATACGGAAGCAACGGAACCGGATGCCCCCGGCAAAACGGAGTCAGATTGATATGGCTATAGTGCTCGATTTTGAGAAACCCATAATAGAGCTTGAGAATAAGATCAGCGAACTCAAAGAGTTCACGAAAAAAGAGAATATAGATCTTTCAGGCGAGATCGGCAAGCTTCAGAAGAGACTGGACAAACTATGTAAAGATGTGTTCGATAACCTGACGTCCTGGCAGACAGTACAGCTCTCAAGGCACCCGGACAGGCCGTATACCCTGGATTACATAAGGCTTCTTACCTCGGATTTCGTCGAGATCCACGGTGACCGGCGTTTCGCGGACGATAAGGCCCTCTTGGCTGGCTTTGCCCGCATAGACGGCCGGAAGGTCATGATCATGGGGCATCAGAAAGGGCGCGACATGAAAGAGAACCTTGAGCGCAATTTCGGCTGCGCCCACCCCGAAGGTTACCGCAAGGCCATGCGCGTCATGAAGCTGGCCGAGAAATTCGGGATACCGGTGGTCTCGTTCATAGATACTCCCGGCGCGTATCCCGGTGTGGACGCGGAAGAACGCGGGCAGGCGGAAGCGATAGCTTATAACCTCAGGGAAATGGCCGGTTTAAAAGTGCCGATAGTGGTGATCGTCATAGGAGAAGGCGGTTCCGGCGGGGCTTTGGGTATAGGCGTGGGGGACAGGATATACGTGATGGAGAACGCGTATTATTCGGTAATATCCCCGGAAGGCTGCGCCGCTATACTCTGGAGAGAAAGGTCAAAATCGTGCCTGGCCGCGGAATGCTTGAAACTTACCGCTAAAGAACTTATGGCCCTGGGGATAATTGACGGTATCGTTCCCGAGCCTTTAGGGGGCGCGCACAGGGGCCCGGAACAGGCGGCGGCGGCGATAAAAAAGGTCATAATGGAGAATATCGAGGAACTTTCCAGGCTGTCGGCGGATGAGCTGGTCGAACAGAGATACACGAAATACAGGAATATGGGTGTTTATAAAGAAAAATAAGGCGGCATGAAGACCACTATTGCCAATGATAACCAGCTCTTGAAAGACCTCAGCAAAGAGCTTATGAAAACTCTGAACAGGAACGGCGTCCACGAAGACGTGATTTTTGATATACACGTAAGTTTTGAGGAAGCCGTCCGTAACGCCATGGTACACGGCAATAAGCGGGACCCGGACAAGAAGGTCACCGTTGAGACGGAAGTGAAGGAAAAATCCGTCCTGATAACCGTGGAAGACGAAGGCGAGGGGTTTGACGACAGCCTTCTGCCGGACCCGACGCTTGATGAGAACCTGCTCAAGGAAGGGGGCAGGGGTGTATATCTTATAAAGCATCTCATGGATGAGGTCCGGTACGAGAATGGCGGGCGTAAAATAGTGATGATAAAATATTTTAAATGACGGAGGCGGTTATGCAGATCAATCTCGAGGAAAAAGACGGGCTGTCGATATTGAGGATGAACGGTGATATCGACATCAGCACTTCACCCCAGCTAAAAAAATCCTTCGACAAGATGCTGTCGGGGCGGGACCGGAAGGTGGTAATAAACCTGAAAGATGTGCACTATGTCGACAGTTCGGGCCTTGCCACTCTTGTCGAGATATTCAAGAACCTCCGGGTTTCGGGCGGGAAACTCAAATTGACGAACCTCTCCGCGAAGGTTAAAGGGCTTTTTGAGATAACAAAACTGGATAAATTGTTCGATATTCTGCCGGAAGAAAAGGACGCCGTCGATTCTTTTTAACATGCATCAGCATATTAATAATTAGAGGGATGCCAGTAATGAAAAATCCGATAGAGGCAATAGGGAAAACCGCCATCGATCTGTACCTGGACACCATGGCCGTGGTCGCGCTTTTTTTTAACACGATATGGTGGATAGTCGCGGGGCCGTTCAATGGTAAGCCCGCCAGCCGGCAGAGCATTTTCCAGCAGATGGTGTTCGCGGGCGTGCAATCCGTGGTCATAGTCTTTTTCATCTCGTTCTTTACGGGTATAGTCATAGCCATGCAGAGCGCGTACCAGCTCAAAGAGCTGGGCGCGGTGATCTATGTGGCGCCTATG
>JBDRFA010000145.1:0-8664 GCA_043819235.1 Candidatus Omnitrophota bacterium
GAACGCTTCGCTCCGGCGGCCACTGGGCCCGTACCGCCGCGTCAGAACTGCAATCCGCCTTTCCTGGCCGCTTCCGCCAGAAATTTTATCACACCGTGATACCTGTAACCCGACCGGTCGAATGTCACCGTGCTGATCCCCATTTCCTTTGCTTTTTTAGCGATCTGCTCGCCTATCAAAGACGCGAATTTCGAGTTCTTCCTCGTATACACTTCGTCCTTAACGGCCAATTCCTTCGATAACGTCGACATACCGCAAAGCGTTTTGCCGTCCACATCGTTTATAAGCTGAATGGAAATGTTCCTGTTGCTCTTAAAAACGCACATCCTGGGGCGTTCTGCGGTCCCGTGCACCTTCTTACGGATCGATTTTTTCCGGCGTTTCATTCTTTCTATTTTTTTGTCCATTTTTCCCCTCTTACATTGAAACGGTATATTATCACCGCTGTTAAGCTACGCTCTTGCCCTGTTTCTGTATAACATGTTCACCCTCGTACCTTATGCCTTTTCCTTTATACGGCTCAGGAGGGTACTTGTCCCTTATTTCAGCCGCGACCTTGCCGACCACCTGCTTATCTATACCCTTGACCACGATCTCCGTGGCGCTGGGGGTCTCGATCGTGATATCCTGCGGGGGGGTACAATTCACGCTGTGCGAAAAACCTATATCCAGCACCAGCGTCCCCCCTTTCATCTGCGCTTTATACCCGACGCCTTCTATCTTAAGTTTTTTCTGGAATCCCGTCGCGAGTCCGGTAACGATGTTCTGGACAAGGCTTCTTGTGGTGCCATGCATCGCCCTCATCGGGCGCGAATCGGACGGCCTCTCGACAATGATCTTATCCCCTTCTATCTTTACGGTAAACCCGGCAGGGACGACGTGCTCCCGCGTTTTCCCCTTACCTTCAAGTTTTATCTTATTCCCGTTTATTTCCGCTTTTATCCCCGACGGTATACTTATCGGGCGTTTTCCTACTCTGGACATCTGACACCACCTCTTTTTTTTCCGCTCAAACCGATGAACTTAGCCCGGCTTACCACAACTGACAGATAGTCTCGCCGCCTATACCCTTGTCCCTGGCATCCTTATCCGTCATCAACCCTTTGCTTGTCGAAAGGATGGAGATCCCGGCCCCACCCATAACGCTTTTCACCTTTTTCAGGGGAGTATATTCACGGCGTCCCGGTTTTGAAACACGCTTTATACCCTCAAGCACCGGCAAACCGTCCTCGGTATACTTCAAATATACTTTTATCTGGCCCTGTTTATTATCCTCGATCACCCTGTAATTTTCGACAAAACCCGTTTCCTGCGCGATTTTGACTATACTCTCCAGGGCCTTTGACTTTCTTATTATAACCGTTTTTTTGCCAACGCCGATCGCGTTCCTGATAACCGTTAATTGATCCGCTATCAAATCCGTAACGCTCATTTACTTTCTCCTTTTTATTTAGAACCGGACTACCAGCTCGCTTTCCTCATTCCGGGGATATCGCCGCGTGACGCTAACTCCCTGAAACAGATACGGCACAGGTCAAAACGCCGCATATACCCTCTTTTCCTGCCGCATATCTGGCACCGCGTAATGACCCTGGTGCTGAATTTCGGTTCTCTTTTCGCTTTTATCATCAATGATTTTTTTGCCATATGATCCCTTTTTTACTGGTTCCTAGATGTTGGTCCCGGCCATCCTCGGCGGGCGGCGTCTATACGAACCATGAACTATTTTTTCACAAAAGGCATACCAAAATTTTCCAAAAGGCTGTAGCATTCTTTCGCCGTTTTGGCCGTAGTCACAAAACAAACGTCCATCCCGTGCGTCACCGACACCTTATCAAGGATCAATTCGGGGAATATGGTCTGTTCTTTTACACCCATCGAATAATTGCCATGCTGGTCGAAAGCCGTCCTCGATACACCGCGAAAATCCCGTATCCTGGGGATAACGAAATTTATCAGCCTGTCCAGGAACTCGTACATACGCGCGCCCCGCAGCGTAACCTTATAGCCCACGGGCATGCCGGCCCGTAACTTAAAATTCGATATGGACTTTTTTGATTTCGTCAGCGCCGGCCTTTGTCCCGTTATCTCGGCCAGCTCCTCCCGGACAGGTTCTATCAGGTCCTTCTGCTGGGACATTTCTCCCATACCGACGTTAACCACTATTTTCTCCAGACGCGGCACATCCATCCTGTTCCTGTATCCGAATTTTTCTGTTAACGCGGGCACTATTTTCTTCTCGTATTCTTCCTTAAGTCTTGCCATCTCTATCTCGCTCCCTGCTTCGGGCTCCCGGCTTCACGTTCCGGCGCATATCACGGAACGTGGCCTTGGGGCCGCGTTCATAATACTTCTTTACATTTCCTGCAATAGCGCACTTTGCTGCCATCTTTTAAAAGATCTATCCCGACCCTGACGGTCCTGTTGCAACCCTTACAGACCACCGCTACGTTAGAAATATCGAGCGGCGCTTCTCTCTGTATGATCCCGCCCTGGCTGTCCTGGCGCGTCTTCTTCATATGCTTTTTGACAAAATTCACGCCTTGCACTATAGCCCGGTTGCCTGCGGGATATACTTTCAACACCTTGCCGGTTTTTCCTTTATCTTTTCCCACGAGGATCTTTACCGTATCATTCTTATTTATGTGATGCATCTGTTCCCTCCGGAAAATTGCCGCGATTATATATAGCCGTTCCTGCCCGAGGCGCCGGGTAACCGCCCTTACGGACACTAGATAACTTCCGGCGCCAGGGATACTATTTTCATAAAGTTCTTTTTTCTTAATTCACGCGCTATCGGGCCGAACACACGGGTACCACGGGGATTGCCGTCCTTGTCTATGATCACGACCGCGTTATGGTCAAACCTCAGGACGGTCCCGTCTGCCCGTAATATCGGATAAGCCGTCCTTACTACCACTCCCCGCACGACCTCTCCTTTTTTTACCTCCGCCGTAGGTGTAGACTCCTTGATATTACAGGTAATGATATCCCCTATGCTCGCCGTGCTTTTCCCGGACCTTCCGATAACTCCGATCATGGAAGCTCTTTTAGCCCCGCTGTTATCAGCCACATCCAGTTTACTTCCCATTATGATCATAGTTGTTAACCCCTTTGTGCCTTTTCCAGAACTTCGACGACCCTCCAGGTCTTATCCCTGGAAATAGGCCGGACCTCCACTATTTTGACCAGGTCACCTGTCTTTGCTTCGTTCTTCGCGTCATGGGCTTTCATCTTTTTATGCCCTTTCACGAATTTTTTGTACAGCGGGTGCTTCTTCCTCGTCTCCCACTGAACAGTCACGGTCTTATCCATTTTGTCGCTTACGACCAACCCTATTATGATCTTTTTATTTGGTTTACTTCCCTTCACTGGTTTTCTCCTTCAAAATAGTGTAACATCTTGCAATGTCCCGCCTCAAGATCCTGAAACTATGAGGCCTTTCCACCCGGCCACCGGTAATTTCCTCTCTCAACTTGAACAACTGTTCTTTCAACGAATGCAGCTTCTGCTCGATCTCTGCTCCCGTCATGTTCTTTATCTCACTTGCCTTCAAAGTCTTCCTCCCCCCCGCGATATGAATTTCGTTTTAATGGGCAGTTTATGGGCCGACAATCTGAAAGCCTCCCTTGCCATATCATACGGAACGCCCTCCATCTCGAAAATAACTTTACCTTTCCTGACTACGGCCACCCACCCCTCGGGTGAACCCTTTCCTTTTCCCATACGCGTTTCCGCGGCCTGCCTGGTCACGGGCTTATCCGGGAACACGCGGATCCAGAGCTTCCCCGCGCGTCCGGTCTCTCTCATAAGCGCTACCCTGGCGGCTTCGATCTGTTTATCGGTCATCCACGTGGTTTCCAGGGCCTTCAGGCCATATTCACCGAAGTGGAGCTTGGACGAAGAACTCGTGCCTTTACGGCGCATCCTCTGCTGTTTCCTGAACTTTACTCTTTTGGGCATCAACGCCATATTTCTCTACTCCCTTTAATTTTCCATGATCCGAAATTCAGGATCTCTGATCGCCTTTGGCCGCACCGGCTCCCGCGTTTTCGCCGGTTTCTTTTTTAACGTTTTCCGCGCGCTTGTTCACAACGGGGAATTTCTCGCCCCGGTAGATCCACACCTTCACCCCTATCAGGCCGAAAGTGGTCTTGGCTTCGCTGAAACCGTAATCTATGTCGGCGCGTATCGTCTGAAGCGGGATCTTCCCCCATTTATACCCCTCGGACCTGGCTATTTCGGCTCCGCCCAGCCTGCCTGAACATTTTATTTTTATCCCTTCCCCGCCGGCATCCTTATGCGACTGCAGTGTCTTTTTCATCGCCCGTCGGAACGCGACCCTTTTTACCAGTTGAAAAGCTATGTTATCCGCGACTATCTTCGCGTCCAGCGTGGGGTTTTTGACTTCCTTGATATCGACGTAAAGCTTGAACTGATCGCCGACAATATCCTGTACCAGCTCCTTGACCCTGTCTATCTGGGCGCCTTTGCGCCCGATGACCATACCGGGCCTGCCGGAATAGATCATAACCCGGACACGGTTACTCGCCCTTTCTATATCCACATGCGAAAGATGGGCTATCTCCAACTCCTTTTCAATGACCCTGCGTATCTTATAGTCCTGGCCTAATTTTTTCGCGAAATCTTCCTTTCTGGCAAACCAGCGGCTATTCCAGTCCCGCGTTACGCCCAAACGAAAACTTATCGGATTGACTTTTTGTCCCATGCTTATTTACTCCTCGACTCTTCATTTTTTTTGGCTTCAGCGGCGACCTTATCAAGTTCGAGCGAAATGTGAGCCGTCCGGTGCTTTATAGACGTAGCCCGCCCCATGGTCGCGGCCCTGAAACGCTTCAGCATCGGGCCCTCATCGGCCCATACGCCCGAAATGTACAGTTCTTTCTCCAGCAATTTATCCTGACGGTCATTGTTCGCGTTCGCGAAAGCGGACGTCAACACTTTTTTGATCACCAAACCCGCCTTCTTGTTGATATTATCAAGGATAAAGTTCGCCTCATCCACCCTCTTCCCTCTGATGAGATCTATCACCAGTTTGGTCTTACGGGCGGAAACCCTTAAATATTTAGCTTTTGCTTTTGCAAGCATTTTATTTCTCTCCTGGTTTAGGTCTTTTCCACCGAAGTCTTTGTCGCCGCTCCATGGCTCCTGAATATCCTCGTCGGAGCGAATTCCCCTAACTTATGGCCCACCATATTCTCCGTAATGAATACCGAATGGAACGTTTTGCCGTTATGCACCGAGATCGTCAACCCGACGAACCCAGGCAATATTACCGAACGCCTTGACCACGTTTTGATCGGTTTTTTGCTGCCGCTCCGTATCATCTTGTCGATCTTTTCCGTAAGGCAGGTATCCACAAAGGGACCTTTTTTTACTGACCGCGACATATCTTATTTCCTCCGTTTGACTATTTTACTGTTGGATGTCTTGTTCTTCTTCCGGGTCTTCAGCCCTTTGGTTATCTTCCCCCACGGCGTACAGGGATGCCTTCCACCTGAGGATTTTCCCTCTCCTCCACCCATCGGATGATCTACCGGGTTCTTGGCTACCGCCCTTGACAGGGGCCGTATACCCAGATGCCTCGACCTGCCGGCCTTACCGAGGGATATATTCTCGTGATCAAGATTGCCGACCTTACCTATGGAAGCGTAACAATTCTCCAGGACCAGCCTCACCTCGCCGCTCGGCATACGCAAATGGATGTTCTTGCCGAATTTCGCGTCAACGCTCGCGCTGTTACCCGCGGACCTGGCTATCTTGGCGCCGCGTCCGGGATCCATCTCAACACAATAAACCTCGGTCCCCAGAGGCACGTTCTTGAGCGGCATGGAATTCCCTATTTCGATCTTGGCATCGGGCCCGCACTGGACAGTACTCCCCGCTCCAAGCCCTACGGGAGCGATAGCGTAGACCTTTTCTCCGTCCTCGTACCGGATAAGCGCGATACGGGCGGAACGGTTCGGGTCATATTCTATGGCTTCCACTTCGCCGGAAAGGCCTTTTTTCGAATAACGGAAATCTATAATACGATAACGCCTTTTGTGCCCGCCGCCTATTCCGCGCGAGGTCACACGCCCCAGGTTATTCCTGCCGCCTGTCTTTCTTAAAGCCCTGGTAAGCGACTTTTCCGGCCTGTCTTTCGTGATCTCCGCAAAATCCGAAACGTTCCCCCATCTCCGCCCCGGCGTTGTTGGATTAAATTTTCTAACTCCCATATTACGTTACCTCAATTCTGTTATCGGGTTTCAACGTTACGATAGCTTTCTTCCAGGACGACGTCATGCCTTCCCTGAATCTCACTCTCTTCTTTTTGCCCCTCACGTTCATCATGTTCACGGCATCCACTTTGACCTTATAAATATCCTCTACGGACCTTTTCACTTCGACCTTGTTGGCCCTCTTATCCACCCTGAACAGGTATTTGTTCTGGGAGAGCATACCCGACCCTTTCTCGGTCCTTATCATATGTTTGATAACATCATGCGACGTTTTCATTTTAACCTCTCGACTAATTTTTCGAACGCTTCCTTTTCTATGACCATGCTGTCGTGCACCAGGATATCCCTGGCATTGATATTCCTTCCTTCCATCAGCCTTACGTTCTTAAGGTTCGCCGAAGCAAGCTTCACGTTCCTGGATACCGTATCGACCACCACAAGCGTTTTCCCTTCCATGTTAAGGTTGTCCAGAATGGCCTTGAACTCCTTCGTCTTAGGCTCCTTCACCTCTATCTTCACCACGGATTTCACCATCTTTTCGCTCAGCCTGGCGTTGATCATGGAAAGCAGCGCCTTTTTCACCACCTTCTTATTTACGGAAAGACTGAAAGAGTGCGGTCTGGGCCCGAAAGTCGTACCTCCGTGCCGCCACAAGGGGTTTCTGGAAGACCCGACACGCGCGCGGCCTGTACCCTTTTGCTTCCAGGGTTTTATTCCTCCGCCCGAAACCTCCGCCCTGGTCTTTGTCGATGCCGTCCCCCTGCGCCTGTTCGCCTCGTACATTTTGACGGTCTCATACAATATGACCTTATTCACGCGGCCGTCAAACAGTTTATCGTCCAGCTGGATATTATCGACCGCTTTCCCGTTCAAACCGTACACCTGCAATCTTTTGCTGACCTGTTCCATTTTATCTTTAACGTCCTTTTATCTTATTTTTTTTGAGTAAGTAAGTGTCCTCAAGCTTCGGCGTTTTCACTTTCCGCAGCCTCGTCAGCAGGTTTCACGCGCGGCGCGACCGGGATCTTCAGGGCAAATCTTAAGACAAGGAAAACACCGTTGGCGCCCGGCACCGCGCCTTTTATCGCAATGATATTGTTGTCCGTATCGATATCGACCACTTCTAAATTCTGCACGGTACACTGCCTGTGCCCCATATGTCCGGCCATACGCTGCCCTTTAAAAACGCGGGAAGGGTATGAGCTGGCGCCGATCGACCCGGGCGCGCGATGGCTCATGGAACCATGTGTCGCTCCGCCGCCGCTCCAATTGTGCCTCTTCATTCCACCCTGGAACCCTTTTCCCTTTGTAACCCCTTCTATGTCCAAAAAATCCCCTTTTTGAAAAATACTGTTCGTCACCACGTCCCCTACCTTGACCTCAGGCATCCCGGAACATCTCACTTCCCTGACGAACTTTTTTGGCTCCAGATTTTTGGCTTTACAGTTCTCCCGCTGCGGCTTTTTAAGCCTTTTTTCCTTAGTGCTCTCATAGCCGAGCTGGACCGCGGTATATCCGTCCTTTTCGACGTTCTTTACCGCCTGCACAAGGCATGGCCCCGCTTCCACCACCGTAACGGGCACCCTTGTCCCGTCCTCTTCGAATATCTGTGTCATACCTATCTTTTTACCCAATATCCCTGGTATCATTTTCTTCGCCTCCGCGGTTTACTTTATCTCGACATCCACGCCCGCCGGAAGGTCCAGCTTCCGCAATGAATCCACCGTCTTTGCCGTGGGATCCAGAATATCCAACAACCGTTTATGTGTTTTAAGCTCAAACTGTTCCCTCGATTTCTTGTCCACGTGGGGTGACCGGAGCACCGTAAACAGCTCCCTGCGCGTAGGCAGGGGTATCGGGCCCACTACCGAAGCGCCGGTCCTCTTAACGGTTTCCACGATCTCCCCCATTGACACATCCAGGAGCCTATGGTCAAACGATTTTAGCCTCAAGCGTATTTTTGAAACCTGTTTCGACTTTTTTACCATCTCATCCTCGCCTTGTCGTATTCACGTTTTATTGCCAACTTAGAGTTACAGTGTCAAAGAAAATGACACTTTGACACTTTGATACTTTGACACTATGACACTATGCCTCTCACGCTACTATCTCCGAAATAACCCCCGCGCCTACCGTATGCCCGCCTTCCCTTATCGCGAACCTCAGCTCTTTCTCAAGCGCCACCGGAGTTATCAGCTCGATCTCCAGCGACACGTTGTCACCCGGCATCACCATCTCGACGTCCTTGGGAAGTTTCGCCACACCGGTAACATCGGTCGTTCTTATGTAGAACTGCGGACGGTACCCGTTAAAGAACGGCGTATGCCTTCCGCCTTCCTCTTTGCTCAATATGTACACCTCGGCCTTGAACGTCGTATGCGGCGTGATCGATCCCGGCGCCGCGAGCACCTGGCCCCTGGCG
>JBDRFA010000146.1:0-6676 GCA_043819235.1 Candidatus Omnitrophota bacterium
TCCGTATTTTTAGCTCCGGGGCTACACATTCACATTCACAAAACGCGTATTTTTAGCTCCGGGTCTACACATTCACATTCACAAAAAATTGATAAAATGTGAATGTGTAGACCCGGAGCTATTCCCTCGGATCAAAGCCCCGCCTTTCTGAAAGCTTCCGGCAGAGAGTCGAGAAGGTCGGAAGCGGTCATGCAAAAAGGGCCTTTTTTCTCGGCGGCTATATCACCGGCCAGGCCGTGCAGATAGACGGCCGAGACGGCGGCGCTGAAATCGCTGATGCCCTGCCCGATGAACGAGGCGATCATCCCCGTCAGGACGTCCCCGGTGCCGCCGGTGGCCATGCCGGAATTGCCCGTATCATTGACATGCACGCTTCCGTCCGGGGCGGCCACGACGGTCCTGTGGCCCTTCAGGCAAACGACCGAATCCGTGACTTCCGCCACACTTTTGGCGATCTCTACCCTGTGGGACTGTATCTCTTCCACGTCCTTACCCACCAGCCGGGCCATCTCTCCGGGATGAGGGGTGATCACGGTCCTGTAAGCCCTGTTCTTAAGCGGTTCGAGTTCTCCCTTTAAAGCGTTGATCCCGTCCGCGTCAAGTACGAGCGGGGTTTCTATCTCCAGCAAGAGTTCCCTGACAAGTGTCCATGTATGGGCGTTTCTGCCGAGACCGGGCCCCAGCGCGACGGCATCGCATTTTCCGGCGTGCTCCAGTATGTCTTTCTTCGCCGCGAGGCCGAGTAACTGGCCCGGCATTTCCGCCAGCGGCAGGGTCATAACCTCGGTCAGTTTGACTTCCATTACCTGGTTAAGCGATTCCGGGATACCGCACGTTACGAGGCCGCTGCCCGCGAGAAGCGCCCCCTGCGACGTAAGATAGGCAGAGCCCGTCATGCCCCTTGAACCCGCGATCACAAACACCCTGCCGTAATCACCTTTATGCGATTCTTCCCGGCGGACGGATATTTTTTCTATATGTTCACAAACCATTTTTCACCCCCACAGCGTTGGATATAGCCAGATCTTCCGTATGTGAAATGCTGACAAAAATCTCCGTAAGGCCGGCCTCCTCCATCAGCTCCCTGGCCTTACCATGCAGAACAGTGTAAGGTTTCCCATCGTCCCCGTTCAGTATCTCGATGGACGCCCAGTTCAGCCCCAGCCTGGCGCCGTCCGGAAGGGCTTTTTTCACGGCCTCTTTGGCGGCGAACTTGCCCGCCATATGCATGAAGTACCCTTTTCTGGTACCGGCATACTCAAGCTCTCTCTCGGTGAATATTTTCCTGAGGAAACTTTCTCCCCACTTCTCGGCGGACTTCCTGAACCTTTCAATATTTGTCGCGTCAATGCCTATCCCCGCTATATTCATGAGATAAGCCCCTTCATCTCTCTGACCGCCGCGTATATACCCGTAAAGACCGCTCTGGCTATTATGGAATGCCCGATATTAAGCTCGTACATCCCCGGTATGGCGGCTATCGCGGCCGTGTTGGCGTAATTCAGCCCATGCCCCGCGCAAACCCTCAACCCTTCCGCCAGGGCAAACCGCGCCATTTTCTCGAGGTTCGTGATCTCGTCTTCCGGGTCCCGCCCGGCATTGGCCGCTTCCGCGTATCTTCCCGTATGGAACTCTATAACGCTTACCCCGGATTTTTTAGCGAACTCGACCTGGTACGGTTCGGGGTCTATGAAAAGGCTCACCTGTATCCCGGATCCGGAAAGGCGTTTTACGGCCTCGCGCACCTTCTCAAAATTAGAAGCGACATCGAGGCCCCCTTCCGTCGTTATCTCCTGCCGGTTTTCAGGCACAAGCGTCGCCTGGTCCGGTTTTACGCTGCACGCTATTTCCACGATCTCCGGGTCCACAGACATCTCGAGGTTCAGCTCAGTAACCACCGTCTCCCTTAACTTCCGGAGATCTTTATCGTTTATATGCCTCCTGTCCTTCCGGAGGTGGCAGACGATACCATCGGCGCCGGCCCTCTCACACTCGGCCGCGGCTTTTACCGGGTCGGGTTCAAAGGTTTTGCGCGCTTCCCTGACGGTAGCGACATGATCAATGTTAACGCCGAGCTTCACCATAAAACCGCCATCTCCCGAATTACTCGTTCTTATCGATCCTGGTCTCCGGTTTGATCGCCGGTTTAACCACCGGTTCAACCGGCAAATAGACGTCCACTGTTTTGTTGCCGAATCCGAGAAATTTCGAGCCCGAATGCAGCCCCGGGGTGATCTTGACGCTGCGGGTATACTCACTGAGATCTATCTTATCGGTCCTTAACTCCGAAACTTCCGCTACGATATCCTCCGGCCCGAAAATAGCTATGCTGGAAGGGACCACTTTGACCTTGTCGAAGGCCACGCGGTACCCTTCGGGGGACTTGCCGAAAAAGACCGGTTTCACGGGGGCCTCTTTCGTGATAAAAGTGTACTTCGAAAAAAAGTCGTCCAATGTCTCGCTTTTCTGCGAGAACGAATCGCTGTTGACCAGATCGAACACATAGAACCATGTCCCTATCGCGAATATAAGAGCGATCGCCTTCGCCAGAAAATTATTAAAAATTATGTCTTTTATCCTCATTCCTTATCCCTGTTATTGGCCTTAAGGTTCCGTAAAATCCTTTTAAAAGCTACAGGAAGCGACCGCCTGGCCACTTTCGGCATACACGCCTTCTCCAGGGTTTTCGCGATGGTCTTCTGGTCTATATCGATCGTCATCTTATCGCCCAACGCCAGTGAGACCGCGCCCGTTTCCTCGCTCACCACGACGATGACCGCGTCCGTCTCTTCGCTGAGCCCCAGCGCGGCCCTGTGCCTTGTCCCCATGGTCTTGGGGATCCTGGGGTTCTGCGTGAGGGGGAAAAGGCATGCCGCCGCTTCTATCCGCTGGTTGGAAACTATTATGCCGCCGTCATGCAGCGGAGAGTTCATGGTAAATATGGTATTTATCAGTTCGCTGGTAACGGCCGCGTCTATCTCTACGCCGCTTTCGACATAACGGCGGAGGCCCGTTTCCCTCTCTATCGCTATCAGCGCCCCCACCTTCCTTTTGGACAATACCAGCGCCGCTTTGGCTATCTCCTCCAGCGCTTTCTTTTCGCTGGAAAAAATGCCGAACCGGCCTATCCTGGCCAGGCCCCGCCTTATTTCCGGCTGGAAAATGATAAGGAAAGCGATTACCGAAATGGCGAGAAGCCTGGTCATGAGCCAGTTTATTATCACAAGGTTCAGCACGCTGGTCAGCATTATCGCGACGGATATTATGATTATCCCCTTGAGCAGCTGCTCTCCGCCGGTACCTTTTAGAAGGAGATATATCATGTAATATATCGCCCAGAGGATAGATACCTCAAGTATTATTTCCCAGTATCCTAAAAAGAATCCCATGCTTCACACACCCATGATTTTTCTCGTAACGCGCGCGACATCGCGCATCTCGCCGACATCGTGCACCCTGACGATATCAGCCCCGTTCATTATCGCGGCGGCGACAGTTGCCGCCGTACCGAATATCCTTTCGCCCGCCCCTTTGCCCGTAACCTCGCCCAGGAACGATTTTCTGGATGTCCCCACAAGCAGGGGCTTGCCCAGCTTCTTGAAATACGATAGTCCTCGCAGCAGCTCAAAATTCTGCCCGGCCGTTTTCCCGAAACCTATGCCGGGATCGATCATGATCCTGTCTGAGGCTATACCGGCCGCTTCAGCCAGTCTGACTGACCCCTCAAGATACAAGTATATCTCCCCCAGAAGGTCGTCATAACGCGTATCGTCCTGCATGTTCCCGGGGGTCCCTTTCATGTGCATAAGGGCCACACCCGCGCCGAACCCGGCTATCACCCCGGCCATGCCGGGGTCGCCCCTCAAGGCGGTAATATCGTTTATGATCGAGGCCCCGCATGACAGGGCCTCGCGGGCGACCTCGCTCTTATACGTATCTACGGAGACCGGCACCTCTATTTCGGCGCTGAGGGCCTTGATGACCGGCAATATCCGTCCAAGCTCCTCTTCCGCCGAAACGCGCCTGGACCCCGGCCGCGAAGACTCCCCTCCCACGTCTATGATATCCGCCCCTTCTTCCACCATCCGCTTCGCGCGCTCCACGGCCCTGGAGGGATCGAGGTATTTCCCGCCGTCGCTGAAAGAATCCGGCGTAACGTTCAGGATCCCCATCAAACAGACACGCTCCTTAAGCGGCAGCGCGCGGCGCTTTATAACAGCGTTCACCTTTTCCATTACTGGACCTTTTCGGCGCCTTTAACGTCTTTTTTTTCGGAGCCTTCGGCGTTCACGTTCCCGGGAAAGCCGAGAAGTTCCCTGACCTCCGCTTCATCCATGGTCTCTTTTTCCATGAGTTTTTTAGCGAGGACGTCGAGTTTGTCCTTATTCTCCAAAAGCCTGGACCTTGCCATTTCGTAACACTGATCGACTATTTTCTTGACCTCGTCATCGATAAGTTTTGCCGTGTCTTCGCTGTAATTTTTTTCCTCCGTGATGTCCCTGCCGAGAAATACCTGGCTGTGCCTCCTGCCGACGGTAAGGTGCCCCATTTTCTCGCTCATACCGTACTGCGTCACCATATCACGGGCCAGCTCCGTGGCTTTCCTTATATCGTCCTGGGCGCCCGTGGAAACCTCGTTGAACGTTACCTCTTCCGAGGCCCGGCCGCCCAGCATACCCGCTATCTTCCCTATGAACTGGCTTTTTCTGTAAAGGTACCTGTCCTGCCGCGGGATCTGCATAGTGTATCCGAGCGCGAGGCCGCGTGAAACTATGGTAACTTTATGGAGCGGGTCCGCCCCCTCGACGAGGTAGGACATCAGCGCGTGGCCGGACTCGTGGTACACTATGATGAGCTTCTCTTCTTCGCTTATTTTGCGGGATTTCCGCTGGGGCCCCGCGATTATGCGTTCCATGGCTTCCTGTATCTCTTCCGTCCCCACCGATTCCCTGGTCCTCCTGGCGCCGAGCAAAGCGGCTTCATTGATTATATTCGCCAGGTCCGCTCCGGAAAAACCCACGGTCTGCTGCGCGATCTTGTAAAGGTCGACATCCGAACGCATCTTGACGATCCTGGCGTGAACCTTTAAAATAGCGTCCCGCCCGACGATATCCGGCAGATCCACCACTACCTGGCGGTCGAACCTTCCCGGCCTCAAGAGGGCGGAATCCAGCACGTCAGGCCTGTTGGTAGCCGCGATAAGTATTACCCCTGTAGCGGTATCAAACCCGTCCATCTCGGATAAAAGGGCGTTGAGCGTCTGCTCTCTCTCGTCATGGCCGCCGCCTATCCCGGAAAACCTCTGTCTCCCGACGGCGTCTATTTCGTCTATGAATATGATGCATCCCTTCTGGCTCATTTTTACGGACCGTTTGGCCTGCTCGAAAAGGTCCCTCACCCTTGAAGCCCCCACCCCGACGAACATCTCGACGAAATCGGACCCGGAAAGGCTGAAAAAAGGCACATCGGCTTCACCCGCGACCGCTTTGGCCAGGAGGGTTTTCCCCGTGCCCGGAGGGCCCATGAGCAGAACACCTTTAGGCATTTTACCGCCCAGCTTCTGGAACTTGCCCGGGTCCTGAAGGAACTCTATGACTTCCTTCAGTTCCTCTTTGGCCTCTTCTATCCCCGCGACGTCGTCAAAAGTCACTTTCTTATTATCTTTTGTGGCGAGTTTGGCCCTGGATTTACCGAACGACATCATCTTCCCCCCGCCGGCTGCCGCCCCCCTGTATATGAAAAACCACAGGAACAGGATGAACAGGACCATCGGCCCCAGGGAATAGAACAGGTTGGAAAGAAAGGTCTGCGGGGGTTTAATGTCAAAATCCGGGATATTCTCACGCATGAGGCCAAAAAGCTGCAAGTCGTTCTCAGGCACGTTCACCGTGAACCGTTTCCCGTCGGCAAGCTTTCCTAATATCCGGTCCTCAACCTTTACCGCCGAAAGGATAGTGCTGGTCGCCCTGTTGCTCTCCACCGTCGCGTAAAAAGTCTTATAGGTCATCTCCTGGGACGTTTCCTCAAAAGAAGAGAAAACCCATTGGAAAACCATGAAAAAACCCACGATTATCAGTATCCACACAAACCTGTCAGGAGAGTTTTTTTTGTCCTCGGAAGGTTTCCCGGGAATGCCCTGACGTCTCCCGGAACCGGTCCGTTTAGGTGTTTTGTTTCCCGTATCGGCCATCAGCTCTATTTCTCCCGTTTATTTTGTTGTTATTGAGAACTTAGACGTTAGATGTTAGACGTTAGACGTTAGACGTTAGATGTTAGATCCCTCGACTTCGCGCCCTTCCCCTCGCTTTGCTCGGGACTTCGCGGGCGCTCCGCTCGGGATGACAACTCTCTATCCCAAACAAGGGAGGACAATGCAAAGCTGTCATCCCGAGCGAGGGAACGAAGTGACCGAGTCGAGGGATCTAACGTATTAAATCTCCTATACATAAATATATATTATTTCCTTGATATTTTCCGGTATTGGATTATCGCGGTGCTATTGTAGCATACTACTCATGCCCGGTCAAATGTTCCAAGTCGGATCGTCGCTCGTCGCTTGTCTCTCGTCGCTCGATCATCGGCTGTCATCCCGTGATTTCAACATGAACGTAAGCCTGCCGTTATCCTTGACGGCCTTTATGCCCCCGGGAAGGTCGAGGGAACTGTTCTTTTCCGC
>JBDRFA010000147.1:0-18116 GCA_043819235.1 Candidatus Omnitrophota bacterium
GTTCCTGAGAAGGTATTCGTTCGGCCCCACTTTGCCGGTTTCCGCGGCGGTCCCGAACCACGGGAACGCTTTGACCTCGGCGCCGATGATCTCGCCTTCCTTGCGCGCGAGATCGTACCGTATGCGTTCCCCTTCAAGCACGCCGTCCGGCTGTTCTATGCGCACGTGCCCCCTCGCAAAGAGCCTGCCGCAGCGCCGTATTAACTTCTATCCTGTCACAGGTCAGTTTTATATCGCCATACGTTATGGAGACGTTCCCTTCGGCGGTTATTTTCCCGTCCTCCTCGAAATATTCCACCTTGTCCCCGTCCACAACGATGGATTGCCCGGACTGCATCCTCGTCAGGTCCTCATCCTGAGCGTGGCAAACCGCGCATCCCGCGCACATTATCACGCATAAGGCGATCAGTATACTTCTAGTAACATTTGACTTATACAATCTATCCCCTTTCTCGATATATAGGAACTTCAACATGTTAGATCCCTCGACTCGGTCCCCCTCGGCTTCGCTCGGGGTCCCTCGCTCGGGATGACAAAGAGTTGAAACTTCGTTCCCTCGCTCCCCTCGGCTTCGCTCCCCTCGGCTTCGCTCCCCTCGGCTTCGCTCGGGACAAGCGGGACAAGCGGGATGACAATTCTTTGTCCTAAGCGAGGAAGCTCAACGCTTTGTCATCCCGAGCGGAGCCCCGGAGGGGCGAAGTCGAGGGATCTAAGTTCTTTATCCGGCATTTTCGGATTTTTCCCAGTATAACACAACGTCCCGCGCGTACGCAATGATAATGAGAATTTGTAACTACTCAGGTAGTCAGTGATAAGATCGTTTGCCATGCTCCGTACAGGGAGGATCCACACCGGGCGGAGGGGCCCTGGTAGGAGCATGACAAACGATCTTTCCCGTAGCTTAAGTAGACCTGAATAGTCATGGAAATTTAATATCACATCGCGCAAACCGCGTTCCGCCCTTTACGTTTCGCCTTATACAGGGCCGTATCCGCCTTTTCTATCAGAGTACCGACGTCTTCCCCGTCTTCCGGATAAGTAGCGATACCGATGCTGACCGTCATCCTCAATTCTTCGTCAAAAGCTTTTATACTTTTCGACTCTATGGCCCGGCGCAGACGTTCCGCGACGGTCAAAGCGAGTTTCTTGGTCGTTTCCGGAAGCAACACGCAAAATTCCTCACCGCCGTACCTGGCTACCATATCGACTTCCCGGACGGAATGTTTCAGCCTTCCAGCGATCTTTTTCAGTACGGCGTCACCCACAAGGTGCCCATGTTCATCGTTGCATTTCTTGAAATGGTCCACATCGACCATCGCTACCGCGAACGTCAGCTTCAGACGGCTCGCCCTGTCCACTTCCTCTCCCAGGCGATACATCAAATAACGCCTCAGATAAACTTCCGTAAGTCCGTCAATTATGGAAAGCTCCTGGACCTGTTCATACAGCTCGACCTTCCTGAATTTTAAGGCTATCTGCGGTATAAGTATCCGGAACCTGACGTAATTGGACCTGGAAGCGCCTTCGACCGCGAGCGCGGCGGATATCTTATCTCCCGTAAGCATGGGAAATACCATTATACTGCCGGAGCGGGACCTGATCGAGGCAAAGAAGTCCGGATCCTCTTCCCGGTCCAGAAAAAATGCGTTAAGGTCTTTTTCCCGCGCGTAATCCATTATTTTCCCGTAATCGAGCGGCTGTTCGCCCCCTTCTTTATAGCTTTCCCCTCCCGGGCCCTTTGCCTCGGCCCTCGAAAATTCCCCGTCGCTGAAAAGAAGCAGATGGACGGCCTGGAACTTGAAGTTCTCTTCGAGAAAATCAAACAGGACGCCGATGAGTTCCTCCATTTCAAGCGCGGGGGCCATTTTTTTGGTTACCTCATAAAGGCGCGAAATAAGGCTTAACTCATTTTCAATTTTCCTGCCCCTCCGGTCTATATCCTCCAGTTCGTTAACGATGCTGTTATACTTCCGCTGTTTCTTCAGGACCTCTTCCTCGTTATGGGACATGAAAGACCTCAACATATATCCCACAAAGGAACTGGCGGCGGTAACGGCCAAAAGAAGCAGCGTCAAAATAACCACACTGCTTACATCCAGGATACGCAAGGCGCAATAACCGCAAAAGAACGCCAGGTTAACAAGGAACAGGACCGCGATCGAACGCCGGTCTATTACGAACGGGGCCGCGATAAACACAAGGGGTATCATGAAAAGGGCAAGGTACTCATCCCCCCGGGAAGAAGTGTAAAACTTCCAGCTTATGGCCATGAACAACAGGTTGAAAAAAAATATGATGAACGGCCTTATTTTGAACATACCTTATTCTTGCCTTTCGCCTTGGCTGTATACATATGTCTGTCCGCCTCCCAGATCATATCCTCCCTGAGTTTGGCGTCTTCAGGGAAAACGGCCACCCCGATGGAGACCGTAACGGAATATTTTTCGCGCCTCAGGATAACGGGACTGTCCTGTATGGTCTTTCTGATAGTTTCAGCGAGGTTTACGGCTTCGGCCCTGTCGCAGTTAAGCACCAGGAACGCGAATTCTTCCCCTCCGTACCGGGCGACGATATCGCCGGCAGAGGCTTTCTGCCTCAATATACGCCCGATATTTTTAAGGACGGCATCGCCGAAAACATGGCCGTGCCTGTCGTTGAAGTCCTTGAAATTATCGATATCCAGCATCAGAAGCGCGAAAGAACTGTCGCTGCGTAACGCCCTCTTGACCTCCGTCTCGAGCCGTTCCATAAAATACCGGTGGACATATAGATCCGTCAAACTGTCCTTTATCGCGAGTTCTTCCGTTTTGAGGTATAACCGCGCGTTTTCCAGGGCCACGGCCACAAGTTCGCCTACAATATCGATTATTCGGAGTTCATGCTGGCCGAATTCGGATTCATGCGGCGAATCCACCCTCAGGACCCCGAGAACATTTCCCTCTGTTATGAGAGGCTTGGCTATTAGAGAAACACTGTCGTCTTTCGTCTCTTCGTCGTCCAGGGAGAACCTGAAATCCTTCCTCACGTCTTTCACGAACAGGCTCTTCATGTTTTTAAGCACCCACCTGTCGAATATCCCCCCGTTCTTCGACGCGAAGGAGCTGCGTCCCGGCCCTTTTGCCGTATAGGACAAAATAAGGCCTTTTTTCACTTCATCGACCATAAAAAAAAGCACCCTGTTCTCCCCGCCGAAAAGCGAGAACGTCTCCTCCGACACGATCCTGATTATTTCCTCGTCGGAAAGGAACTGGCTCAAACTGTCGGCTATGTTCTTCAGTTTCAGCAGACCGCTTATTTTGCCGCTCATCGCCGACACTTCGGCCCCGCGGTTTATGACATGGTCCCTTAAGAGGTTAATATCCTCCCCTATCTTTTCCGTCGTGACCGTATATTTCTGGTTGGCCGCGCTGATCTTCCTGTAGGTGTTGTACCCCAGGAAACAGCTCAGGAAAAAAGCCATGATCAGGACGCTGTAGTAATACGGATCGAGGCCCGTCAAGGGCCTGTAAATGAATATCATGGCCGCCAGGAAAGAGATCAGTCCGCCGAATACCCCGAGCAGGCTCCAGAAAAGCATAATGACTACGCTCATGAGGATCATGGTGCTTATGATGAGAAATTCAAGATGACGGATACGGCCGGCTAGCGCCGGGATCACCCCGCCAAGGCTGTACAGAAGCCCGAAGAAAAGCGCGGCTAAAACGGCTACGAGAAGATTCCTTTGCTTAAAAGGAGTCATGAAAACGTCCGGGTTAAACAATAGTGAGCTCGGTCACTTTATCAAAAAAGTGTATCTTGCTCATATCAAAAACAAGGTCCATATCCTGATTTATCTGAGGATTGGCGTCGCCGGAAACCCTGACGACCAGCGTATGCTTGCCGGTGTTCATGTGTATATACACCTCAGAACCCAGATGCTCGACAACTTCGCATGTCATCGTGACGATATTTTCAGGGGGGGATTCAGAAACAAAAAGCTTATCGTAGACATCCTCGCTCCTGACTCCCATGATGACCCGTTTATCGACATAGTCCTCAATGGCCTTATACATCCCCTCGACTATCCTTACGCGGAATTTGCCTTCGTCAAAATACAGTTTCCGCTCTTTCTTTATTATCTTCCCCTCCATGAAATTCATCGGCGGAGCCCCTATGAAACCGGCCACGAACTTGTTGACCGGGGCGTTGTACACTTTGGTCGGCGCGTCTATCTGCTGCACGAGGCCGTCTTTCATCACGACTATCCTGTCACCCAGCGTCATGGCCTCTGTCTGGTCGTGTGTTACATAGATCATAGTGGACTGCAGCCTTATGTGCAGCCGGTGCAGTTCGGTCCTCATCTGCACCCTCAATTTGGCGTCGAGATTGCTTAAAGGTTCGTCAAACAGAAAAACCAGGGGTTTTCTGACTATCGCCCTTCCCACGGCCACCCTCTGCCTCTGACCGCCGGAAAGCTCTTTGGGTTTCCGGTGGAGCAGTTTTTCAAGCCCCAGTATCGCGGCCGCTTCGTTCACCCTGGAATCGATCTCATCTTTCGGATATTTTTTCAATTTCAGGCCAAAGGCCATATTCTCGTACACCGTCATATGCGGATAAAGCGCGTAATTCTGGAACACCATCGCGATATCCCTGTCTTTCGGCGGGATATTGTTGACCCTCCTGTTGCCGATGTAGATCTCTCCTTCACTCGCGGTCTCCAGACCGGCGATAAGCCTTAAAGTGGTTGATTTACCGCATCCCGACGGCCCTACAAGAACGACAAATTCCTTGTTCTCGACCCCGAAACTTACGTCGTTCACGGCAAAGACCCCTCCGGGAAAAACCTTGACTATGTTCTTTAAACTAACCTGTGCCATATCACCACCTTATCAGATCCAGATGTTAAAAATAAAGTTATCTTTATATACAATATCTCACAATAATTGTCAATGTAATAGATATCGTTCAGGCTTTAAAATAATCCAACAGATTGGAGAGGGTCTCTTTGAGCAGGGCCCTGTTGACGATCATATCTATAAGACCGTGTTCCAGCAGGAACTCGGAGCTCTGAAAGCCTTCCGGAAGTTGCTGTTTAATGGTCTGTTGGATGACACGCGGCCCTGTAAAACCTATGAGCGCTTTCGGTTCGGCCATGATAACATCCCCGAGAGAAGCAAAACTGGCCATTACACCGGCCATCGTAGGGTTAGTAAGAACGGAAATGAACAATCCCCCGTTCCTGTTAAGTTTATCGAGCGCCGCGCTGGTTTTCGCCATCTGCATCAGCGAAAGAAGCCCTTCGTACATCCTGGCGCCGCCTCCGGAACCGGAAACGATGATCAGCGGCACTTTCTCCTCGTTCGCGTATTCGATCAACCTGGTGATCTTTTCCCCGACAACGGACCCCATTGAACCCATGATAAAACGTGAATCGGTGACCCCTAAGGCCGCGCGTTTCCCGTTTATCCTACCCTCTCCGACGACCACCGCGTCCTTGAGCCCCGTCGCCTTCTGGTCCTTTTTGATCTTTGAGGGATAATCGCTGGGACCCTTGAACAGCAACGGGTCCTTGCTTTCCATATCCTTGTGCATTTCCCTGAACGAACCCTCATCCAGGATATTGGCGACCCGTTCATATGCGCCCATCCTGAAATGATAATCGCATTTGGGGCATACACCCAGCGTGTCCTTAAGCTGTTTCTTGTAAAGCAGTTCCCCGCATCCGGGGCATTTAGTCCACAGCCCCACGGGCATCTCTTTTTTCCTGGCTCTGCTAAATATGGGTTTTTTAGAGAAAAAGACCATAATATTCCTGTTATAACTCACCGGCTAAAAAAAACCGTAGGGGTGGGCCTTGTGCCCGCCCTAACTATCTTTTTCCTCCGCATCATTCAGGGCGCCCACAAGGCCCGCCTCTACGAGAGTTTTTTTCTCAAATTTATTGATAACCAGTCCGGTAAGAAGCTTGGGATAAAAATACGTCGATTTCTGGGGCATCATCTCCCCCAGCTCCGCCACGGCTTTTATCTGTTCCACCCTGGTCGGGTTCATCAGGAACGCCGCCATATGGCTCCCGTCCCTGACCAGAGCCTCGGCTTCTTCGGCGTCCCGCACATAAGTGATATTCCCTTCGTCGTTACAGATCGAAAGGATATTCCTGAAGACCGCCGAATGCAGCATACTGACATCCAGCATTTTCCATTCGGGGCTTTTGTCCTCTTTTATAAGCCCCATGACCTCGTTCTTATCTTTTGCCGTCAGGCAAAAATATTTACCGCCCCCGAAAAAACCAAAGGTATAACCTTCTTCGCCGCGGCCCTCAAGTTTTTCCATAAGGCCCGGCATGCTGCAGGATCCGCATACATCGAAATAGCCGCCCAGTTTCTCCGCGATCTTGCTCTCGTCCGCCTCCGGCATTATTTTTACCACCCGATGAGTAGCCATGACCGTCAGGTTCTCCTTGTCCAGCATATCGGCGAAATACATCATAACATAGTCGGCGCTCCCGTCATAACCCGGTTCCTGCCGTTTCATATCCCTGTATGCCCTGGCAACTTCATAACGGTGGTGCCCGTCCGCGATAAACACCTTTTCACGCGCCATGGGATCCGAGATCTTCCGGATGGACGCTTTATCCCGGATCCTCCAGACCTTGTGGCTTTCCCCGTCTATGGTTATATCAACAATGGGGCTCGCCGCGGATATGTGCTTATTCAATATCTCCGTTATAACCCCGGTCCTGTCCTCATATAGCGTGAATATGGGGCTTAAGTTGCTTTCCACCTGCTGAATAAGGTTCATCCTGTCCGCTTTGGGTTTAGCCAGGGTGAACTCATGCGGCTTGACCGTGTCATCTCCGGCTTCTCCGATCTTCATGAGCCCGAGGAACCCTATCCGTCTGCGCCGGATACCTTTAAAGTCATATTCCTGCAGGTACACATAAAAAGAAGCGACGTCATCCCTTGCAAGTATGCCTTCCCGGCACCATTCATCCATATCCTTACGGGCTCGCGTATACCTGTTATCCCCGTCGTCATCGCCCGGAAAAGATCTTCCCAGTATAAGGCGTATGATCCCGTACTCGCTTTTTTCATACAATTCATCTCTTTTGCGTTCAGAGATCACATCATACGGAGGCGCCATAACGCTCGCGTAGTCCCCGCCTATTTTACTGCCGTCATATAGCAGACTTTTAAATGGTTTTATTTTCGACATACCACCAGCTTTCCAAAGATTATCCCCAGGATCACCCCGGCAACATTAAAAAGTGCGTCAAAAAGGCTCATCGTCCTGCCCGGAACGAACCGTTGTACCAGTTCCAATAAAATACCATATAGTACGCCGGATATCAATGTAAATAAGTAAATTTTCCTGCGCTCAAAAACATCTGTATAATACATGGTCACTATTATCAATACCGCCAGAATGAAATATTCCAGGATATGTACGATCTTGTCGAAATTATCGATGTCTACCGAAGGAAAGGCCCGGCCGGGCAAAAGCGAAAGCAGTAAAATGGCAAAAAACCATCCCGCCAACGCGATCCTTAAAAAAAACAGCCTTGTGTTTTTTATACGACTAAACATTTTTCGGGCAGTCCGGGCAACTTTTCGATTTTTCGCATGTCGCGGGCCCTTTTGCGGCCCCCGGGGTACTGCCGGATGCCGGAGCTGAACCCTTATAGTCCGTCTGGTAAAACCCGCCGCCTTTGAAGATCAACCCCGTGCCCGTACTTATCATCCTTTTCACACTGCCTTTACACGCGGGGCATTTTTTCAAAGACACGTCGGTCATGCTTTGAAAATACTCAAACCGATCCCCGCACTTCACGCATTCATATTCATATGTCGGCATCTGGTCTCCTGTCGTCTGCTTATAGCTTATAGCCTATAGCCTATAGCCTACAGCCTATAGCCTACAGCCTATTTATCCCCAAACATCCCCTTAACCTTGTTTATTATTTTGCTCCCGGAACTTTTCTTTTCTTCCCCGAAAGTCGCTTCGTACTCCTTTAACAATGCCTTCTGTCGTTCGCTCAGGTTCCTGGGTGTCTCCACACTCACCTTGACTATCTGATCGCCTCTTCCGCGCCCGTTCAGCCGTTTTATGCCTTTAGACTTTATCCTGAACAGTTCACCGCTCTGGGTCCCGGGGGATATTGTAAATGTCACGCTTCCCTCTAACCCCGGCACTTCGACATCCCCTCCGAAGGCCAGCCTGGTAAAACTGACGGGGGCTACGCACAAAAGGTCATGATCGTCACGTGAGAAAAATTCGTGTTTTTTGACCGATATCGCGATATACAGGTCTCCCGGTTCCCCTCCTTTGGCGCCGGCTTCCCCCTGGCCCGAAAGCCTTATCCTCATACCGGTATCTACGCCTGCGGGGATATCGACATTTATCTTACGGACGACCTCTTTCCTTCCTGTACCGCCGCACGCCGCGCATGGGTCCTTTATGATCTGCCCTTCTCCGCCGCACGCGCTACAGGTTTGCGCAATACTGAAAAATCCGGCGGACTGCCTGATCTGGCCCGATCCCCCGCAGCGGCCGCAGGTTACTTTGCTCGTCCCCTTTTTGGCCCCTGCACCGCCGCAATCGGAACAGACGGCGTATTTTCTCACCTTTATCTCTTTCGACGCGCCTCTGGCGGCTTCCATAAAGTCCAGTTCCAACCCGTATTCGAGGTCCCTTCCTCTGCGCGGTCCTCCGCGCCTCCGTCCTGTGCCGGATCCGAACATACCCTCGAAAACGTCCCCGAACGCTCCCCCGAAAACCTCACGGAAAATATCGGACGGGTCATGGAACCCTCCCCATCCGGCTCCCGCGTGCTGGAACGCCGCCTCCCCGAACTGGTCATACTGCTGCCTTTTATCGGGAGTGATGAGGATCTCATAAGCATGTGAGATTTCCTTGAACTTCTCTTCCGCTTCTTTGTTCCCCGGGTTCTTGTCAGGATGGTATTTTACCGCGAGTTTCCTGTAAGCCTTTTTTATGTCCTCGCCGGGGGCATCCCGCCCCACGCCGAGCAGTTCGTAATAGTCCTGTGCCATATTTTTTTACTTCTTCTCATCATCCACTTTATAATCCGCGTCGACCACGTCTTCATCGGACTTTTTCTCTTCTCCGCCGGGCTGCTGCCCGGCGCTTGCCTGCTGTTTCGCCTGCATGTCTTTATATATCTCTTCCGACAGCTTATGGCTGGCTTTCTGCAGTTCTTCCTGAGCTTTTTTGATGTCCGCAAGGATTTCGGACGTCAGGGCTTTTTTAGCCTTTTCGACGGCCTCGCTGATCTTCTTCTTCTCATCGTCCGAGACCTTCTCTCCGTAATCCTTGACCGCCTTTTCCGTCGCGTAGACCAGCGTGTCGAGCTGGTTCTTCGCTTCTATAATTTCGCGCCGCTTCTTATCTTCCGATTCATGCGCCTTGGCGTCCCTTTTCATTTTCTCTATCTCTTCTTTGGACAGCCCGCTGGAAGACTCTATGCGGATAGACTGCTCCTTGCCCGTAGCCTTATCCTTCGCCGATACATGCACGATACCGTTGGCGTCTATATCGAACGTAACCTCTATCTGGGGAAGGCCTCTGGGCGCCGGCGGTATATCGGTAAGGTCGAACCGCCCGAGCGTCCGGTTATCGGATGCCATCTCCCTTTCCCCCTGGAGAACATGGATAGACACCGCGGGCTGGTTATCCGCCGCCGTCGAGAATATCTGGCTCTTTTTCGTGGGGATAGTGGTGTTGGCCTCGATAAGCTTCGTCATCACGCCGCCCAGGGTCTCGATCCCGAGCGAAAGCGGTGTAACGTCAAGCAGGACCACGTCCGAAAGGCCTTCCGCGCCGCTCAGGACACCGCCCTGTATTGCCGCGCCGACCGCCACGACTTCATCGGGGTTCACTCCCCTGTGCGGTTCCTTCCCGAATATCTCCTTCACGACCTCCTGCACTTTCGGCATGCGTGTCTGCCCTCCCACAAGGATGATCTCGTCTATATCGCCGGCCGAATAACCCGCGTCCTTGAGAGCTTGCAAACAAGGCGCTTTGGTCCTCTCGACAAGGTCGTCCACCAGCTGTTCGAGTTTCGACCTCGTCAGCGTCATCGCCAGGTGCTTGGGTCCCGAAGCGTCGGCCGTGATGAACGGCAGGTTGATCTCCGTCTGCATGTTCGACGACAACTCGCACTTGGCTTTCTCCGCCGCCTCTTTGAGCCGCTGGAGGGACATCTTGTCTTTCCTCAGGTCTATACCGTTCTCTTTTTTGAATTCGTCCGCTATCCAGTCCATGACCTTCTGGTCGAAATTATCGCCGCCCAGATGAGTATCGCCGTTGGTCGATTTTACCTCGAACACGCCCTCGCCTATATCCAGTATGGAAATATCAAAAGTACCGCCGCCGAGGTCAAAAACGGCTATTTTTTCGTCCTTCTTCCGGTCCAGGCCATACGCCAGGCTCGCCGCCGTCGGCTCGTTGATTATCCTGAGCACCTTGAGCCCGGCAATCTCCCCCGCGTCCTTCGTAGCCTGCCTCTGCGAATCGTTGAAATACGCCGGCACCGTTATGACGGCTTCAGTTACCTTTTCACCCAGATAATCCTCGGCAGTCTGCTTCATCTTCTGGAGTATAGCCGCCGAGATCTCCGGAGGCGTATAGGTCTTCCCGTGAGCGGTAACGACGACGTTCCCGTTCGCGTCATCTCCCACCTTATACGGGACAATCTTTTCCTCTTCCTCCACTTCGGAATGCCTGCGCCCCATAAACCGTTTAATACTGAATATGGTATTTTCGGAATTCGTTATCGCCTGGCGTTTGGCGGGCTGGCCGACAAGCCTTTCCCCGCCCTTCGTGAAAGCGACCACACTGGGCGTGGTCCTTACCCCTTCCGCGTTCTGTATGACCTTGGGCTCCTTGCCTTCCATAACGGCCACGCAGGAATTAGTGGTCCCCAGATCGATCCCTATGACTTTCCCCATCTTTATTCCTCCTTTGTTCCTTTAATTGTTCCTTTAATCTTCCTCTTCATCCATATAAGGCGCCGTCTGTTCTTCCTCAGCCGGCTCCTCGCGAGCCTCGGCCTGTTCCTCCTCGTTCTTCGCCACCTTCACCTGCGAAGCCCTGAGGAGCCGGTCGTTCAGCATATATCCCGGGCGCACTTCCCCGAGTATCACACCGTCGGGGTGTTCCGTCGTCTCGACGGCAAAGACCGCCTCATGGAAATGGGGGTCGAACATTTTACCCTCGGTCTCTATCTTCCGCACCCCGTAATCCTCAAGTATCTTGTGGAACTCTTTCTGTATCATCTTTATGCCGTCCATGACGGCCTTTTTGTCTTCAGCCTTATCCATCGCCTCGAACGCCCTGTCAAAACTGTCCGCGATCAGAAAAAGCTGCGACATGATATCTTCGTTGGCGAACCGTATATGTTCGGCCTTTTCCTTTTCCATGCGCCGGCGGGTATTCTCGTATTCGGCGTGCACCGTCAGCCATTTGCTATAGTAATCGTCGCGTTCGGCGGCCTTCCGCCTCAGCTCGGCGAGTTCCTTTTCATCGATCTTTTTTTCTCCCCCGGCGTTGTCACCCTTCGCCCCCTTCGGCTCTTTACCTCTCATCATCCCCCCCCTAACCGTTTATCTCTTCGAGTTTCGCGCTTACAAGGCCCGCGAGACAGCTTATCGTGTTAAGCGCCCTGTCATAATCCATCCGCGTCGGGCCGATGACCCCTATCCTGCCGGCTATCCGGCCGTTCAGCGAATAACCGCATGTCACGACGCCGCAGCTCTTGAACACATCGCACAGGTTCTCTTCTCCTATATACGTCCTGATCCCGCCATACGGGAGTTCCTCGCGCATAAAACGTATGATCTCTTCTTTCCCGGAAAGTATCCGGAGCATTTCCCTGGCCATGTCAACTTCGGCGTACATATGGCTGTCCGCGAAATAACTCAAACTGTCCCAGTACATCTCTTCACTTATCTCTTCTTCGATGATAGAATCGATGATGGATAAAGCGTATTTCGCTGTCCTCAGGCATTCGCCGCCTTCTTCCGCCGCCTTTTCCGCCAGCGCGGCCTTTAACCGCGCGGACACGTCGGAAAAAGCCGTTCCTTCGAAATGCGTGTTCATGTAATTGGATATCTTCTCAAGGTCCACCCTGTCCAGTTCTTCGTCAAGTTTAACGATATGATTTCTTACGGCGTTCGTCATGGTAACAACTATGGCCAGGACATACTCGGACCTTACCTTGACAAGGTCCATATGCTTGATATAAAAATCGTCTATGCCGGGCCATATCACGACACCGGCATTGTTCAATTCCCTGCTTATCAGGTAAGAGGTCTTCTCTATAACGTCCTTTATCGTCCTCATCCTGACGGTATATTCCGCGGCCAGGCGTTCCGCCTCCATTTTCTCGATCTGTATCCTTCTCTTAAGGGCCTCGACATGACGTCTGTACCCGGAATTCGTCGGCACACGCCCGGCGGAAGTATGCGGCTGGGCGATATCCCCATGCTCTTCAAGTTCCGCCATGATGTTACGGACGGTAGCGCTGGAAATATTCCCCCCCATTCTCTCCGAAACCAGTTTGGAACTTACCGGCAAAGCCATATCCACATAGAGGTGGATTATATGCTCCAGCACCTCCCGTTTCCTTCCTTCCCTGGATTCTTCTTTTGTCATTCTGTAATAATACATATCACCGTAGGGGCGGGTTCCAAACCCGCCCGCGTTCTATCCCTTTCACCGTAGGGGCGGGCCTTGTGCCCGCCCTGTTTTATATATCAACCAACAATAATTTAGCACTCCACGAACCTGAGTGCTAAATTATAACATTCCCATAACTTTTGTCAAGAAAGTTCTGGATGCCCGGTTTTGAGCTTCTTCAGGATGGAATATTTCAATTTTCGTGGTATGCGTGCCCTGATGAGAATACCGTCCTCCCTGTATTCCTCCGACTTCACGGCCCCTTTTTCCCTCATAGCTTCGATAAGTCCGTAACACCCGTGAGGCATGAGGACCTCCATGTCCTCCATATCTTTCTGAAGGAACTGGACTATCCTGTCCTTGAGCTCAATAACCCCTTCCCCCCCGGAGCGCCGATATGACCATAGGGTCATGGAACCTGAGTTTTATCCTTTCCCGCTCCATGGAGTCGGGGACTTTGTCGGCCTTATTAAGCACGGTGATCACAGGTTTATCCTGCGCGCCGAGCTCTTTCAGGACCTCGAATACCGAAACCTTCTGCTGTTCCATGCGTTCGTCGCTCATGTCAATAACGCAGAAAAGCAGGTCCGCGTTAACGACTTCTTCCAGTGTCGCCTTGAAACTCTCGATAAGATGATGCGGCAGGTCCTGCAAAAAACCCACGGTATCGGAAACCAGCGCGCCCTGGTTACCCGGAAGGCATATTTTCCTCACGGTGGGGTCCAGCGTACTGAACAACTGGTCCTTTACGCAAACTCCCGAATCCGTCAAAACGTTGAAAAGCGTGGATTTCCCCGAGTTCGTATATCCTACGAGCGCTGCCGTCAGCATGGAGAACTTATCCCTCTGGGCACGCCTGAGCTTCCTCTGCCCGGTTATATCCTTAAGCTCCCGTTTCAGTTTGGAGATACGCGAACGTATGCGCCGGCGGTCCACTTCCAGTTTCTGTTCACCCGGCCCCCTGGTCCCCACGCCTCCCCCCAGCCGTGAAAGCTGTACGCCTTTACCGCTCAATCTCGGTAAAAGATAAAGAAGCTGCGCCAGCTCGACCTGCACCTTCCCCTCGTTCGAAACGGCCCTCCGGGCGAATATGTCCAGTATAAGCTGTGTCCGGTCTATGACCTTGGCGTTCAGGGCATCTTCAAGGTTCGTCTGCTGGGAGGGAGAAAGGTCATTGTTGAATATCACCACATCGGCTCCCTGCTCTTCCGCCATATCGGCGAGTTCAAGGACTTTCCCCTTGCCGATGAAATAATTCGGCGTCAATACCTTCCTGCCGCAGATCTCGGTCCCGGCGATCTCCACCCCGCAGGATAACGCCAGCCGCGCCAATTCCGCCGCACGGTGTTCCGCCTTCCAGGCCTCCCTGCCCGCCTCCTCGACAGTCACCAGAACAGCCCTCTCTTTCTTCACCCCTGTCTCTTTCATCCGAATACCCCTTTTTCTGTTAGGCGGGAACTCCCTTGCAGGGTCAAGCAGCAAGGAATGACACCGCTCTGTCCCAAGCAAGGAATAACACCTCTCTGTCCCAAGCAAGGAATAACACCTCTCTGTCATCCCGAGCGAGGGAACAAAGTGACCGAGTCGAGGGATCTAACACGTCGAATTTCCTATACAAGTACATGTACGTACCGCGCTTGAGGGTGTTTGCTATATTCCTACCAGGGCCCCTCCGCCCGGTGTGGATCCTCCCTGTACGGAATATAGCAAACACCCTCAAGCGCTATAAACCGTACAGAACATCATGTTTATCCCGAAAAACTTTTTCCCCACGCCATAAACCTCGAGTGCGCCGTGTATATTTTTAATCTTATAGCTTATCGCACCTCGCCGCGATCTCTTCGGCTATCTCTCCGGCTTCACGGTCCGCGTTCAGCCATGTGACGCGGTTGTCGGCCCTGAACCAGGTTAACTGGCGTTTTGCGTACCTTCTTGTATTTTTCTTGAGCTCTTCCTTCGCTTCTTCAAGGGTGCACCCGCCGTCGAGGAACGCCTTCACCTCTTTTATCCCCAGCGCCTTTCCCGCGGTCAGGCTGAGGCCCGAGTCCAGAAGGCGCCTGACCTCGTCCGTTATACCTTCCGAGAACATCTTTTCGACGTTACCGTTTATCCTCGCGTATAACGCCTTCCGCGGCATATCAAGCCCGAATATCCTGCAGTCATATTTTTCCGATATGCCGCGGGACAGGCTCTTTTTCGCGCGTATCGTTTCTCCCGTGAGGTGGTATACCTCAAGCGCGCGTATGATACGACGTGTATCGTTCGGGTGGAGCCGCGCCGCCGTTTCGGGATCGACCTGCTTCAGTTTTGCGTAAAGGTACTCTCCGCCCCGTTCCTCAACGGTCTTCCGCATGCTTTCCCTGAACTCCTCATCGGCGGGCGGCGACGAAAAAAGCCCGTCGATGAGCGATTTCATGTATAGCCCGGTACCGCCCGTAACGACCGGCATTTTACCGCGGGCGATAATATCATCGATGATCCTCCCGGCTTCTTCGACGAACCGCGCCGCGCTGAACTCTTCCGAGGGAGACAGCGTTTTCACGAGATGGTGCCTGACCCGCGCCGGAAGGCCTTCGGAAGGCGGCCGCGTGATCACGTCCATACCTTTGTAGACCTGCATGGAATCGCAGGAGATCACCTCGCCGTTCACCCTTTCAGCAACCCCGGCCGCGACCGCGCTCTTGCCGGAAGACGTAGGCCCGACAATGAAAATAACGCAGGGGCGGGGTCCCCCCGCCCTTTTACGTGACATAATATTCATCCTCTTCCCATCTTAACGGATTATTTGTTATATATTCACGGATACGGTTCAGATCGGATTCGTCACGAATAACGTGTTCGTAATAATTGCGTTGCCACAGACGCATGCCGGGGGTATCGCGAATTATATTGATTTGTTTGGTTGATACCGTTTTGAATGCCCCGATTAATCGTCCCAACGGTTTTAATTTGACCGTAGGGGCGGTTCGTGAACCGCCCTCCTTTTGTATAACACCCATTCGTGGATTGTTTATGCAAACAATCCCATGAATATGATTGGGCATAACGATAAATTCGTCCAATTTGATATATTTATATTGTTTTTCCAACCATTGCCATGAATCATTTATAATTTGTCCCATGCCATTTAATATCATTTCACCATTCTCTATACGTCCAAAAATATCAAGGGCGCTTCTCGAAGCGCCCCTACATACATCTTCATTCACACATACGGTCACATAATATGCACCCTCTTGGGTATAATCATAATTTCTTAATCGAACCGACTTTCTGTTACCTGGCATCCCCGCATCCCTCATCCTTCACAACCTCCCCCTTAAGCGTATACGGACTGGTCCCCGTGATACTCACATCCACGATCTGCCCGATAAGCCCGGAGTCCCCCGCGAAAACACAGGAGATATTATTCCGCGTCCTGCCCACAAGTTCCTTCTCCGACATACGGCTTACCCCTTCGACAAGCACTTCCTGTCGCGTCCCTGCCAGGCCCTTGTTCTTTTCATGCGAGATCTTTTTCTGAAGGGCCAGAAGATCGTTATTACGTTCTTTCTTCACTTCTTCCGGAACGTCATCCACGAGGCACGCCGACACCGCCGGCGGCCGCGGGGAATATTTGAATATGAACGCCGCGTTAAAACCTGTCTCCTCCATGGCGCCGCGTGTGGCCCTGAAATCCCTTTCTTTTTCCGCCGGGAACCCCACGATAATATCGGTGCTTATCCCGGCATCCGGCACGAGGCTCCGCAGGAGCTCTATTTTCTTCAGATAATCCCCGTATTTGTATTTCCGGTTCATAAGGTCCAGCATCTTGTCCGAACCCGACTGTAGCGGAAGATGTATATGCTCGCACACCTTGTCGAGCTCCTTCATCGCCCTGAAAAGCCCCTTCCCCGCGTCTTTGGGATGGCTGGTCATGAACCGTATACGTTCTATCCCCTCCACCCCGCAGGCCGCTTCCAGAAGCTCCGGGAAGGTTATCTTATTGGTAAGACCCATACCGTAAGAATTGACATTCTGCCCGAGAAGCGTTACCTCCTTAACCCCGCTATCGACCAGCTCCCTGACCTCCTCGAGTATATCCCTCTTGGGCCGAGACACCTCCCTGCCGCGGACATACGGCACGATACAATATGAACAGTAATTATCACACCCGTACATTATGTTGACGAACGCCGAGAAGGCCCTTGAACTTTTCGCCTTCCCGGTCTTTTTCCCGGGCCGTTTCTTATTCCCCAGCGCGACAGCCTTTTCCCCATCGCCACCGCCGAAAGACTTTTCCAGAAGCGCCGGAATATCAAAAATATTGTTCGGCCCCGCCACCAGGTCCACCTGCGGGAACTCCTTAAACAGCATCTCCCCATGCCTCTGGGCCATACACCCCACAACCCCTATCTTAAGCCCCGGGTCATTCTTCTTCCGGGAAACCAGCTTCTGCAGGTTCCCGATAACCCTGTCCTCCGCGTGCTGTCTGACACTGCAAGTATTAAAAAGTATAACATCCGCATCCTTCTCGTCCCCAACAACACAATACCCCTCCCCCTCCAGCATCCCCACAATGATCTCCGAATCCCGTTCGTTCATCTGGCAGCCGAAAGTGCGGATGTAGAGACGCTTTCCCCGATTGTCGCAACCCTTTCCGTTTCTTCGAGTTGGCATTGTATTTTCACTCCTTCGTATAGGCTTTTAAACGGCTCATACAGGTCAAAACTGCGCAGCCGTCCCTTGTCTATTACTATCTGTTTGAATATCAGCCGTATCATCCATTTCTGGCCAGCTTCCCTTACAAAGCCAGCTCTGTTCGCAACGGCATCCAAAAGCTTCCTGTAATCATCTGAGCGTTCGCGCTGAATGCACTTTAACTCAAGACGTTTGACACTCGTTCGCAGCCTTTTTTCATCTTCTCGCAAAGGTAGTATCTGGTTTTTGAAAGCCTCAATCGCAAGCAGTCCTTCAGCATATACCTTGCCCAGGCGTTCCTGTGCCGTAAGATTTTTTTTCAGTTTTGCTTTTTCCTTTGTCAGCAATTCCTGAGCATCGGCATCCTGCACGCCAGCGCTGCTCTCAATCAAATTCCTCAGCCTGGCCTCATGAACGCCACTATCAAACATGAGCTCAAGTATCCTGAACGCCTCCGCCTCAACGTCGTTGGCTCTGACGTAGCTGCTGCCGCATTTTTCCCCGTATGTTTGGCCAGTGCAGCACCGGTAATATCTTCTTTTTTCAGTAATCCTTCCGTTAACTCTTTTGGAAACAGCGACGCATCCCTGAAACCGGTTCCCGCACTTGCCGCAGATAATCACACCTGTCAATGGATAGTCGCGCGCATTGGTTCGCTGCACAATTCCTTTTCTAAACTGCTCAAGCTTCCTCTGCACGGCATCAAAATCTTCCTGGGAAACAATTGGCTTATGCCTGCCCTGCGCGACAATAACTTC
>JBDRFA010000148.1:0-11152 GCA_043819235.1 Candidatus Omnitrophota bacterium
GTCATTCAATATCATCTTTGCGTTTTTTACACAACCGAATACATTGCGGTTTGGGGCGCTTCGTACATTGTACATTACGGTTTAGGTTTAGGGCGCTTCTCGAAGCGCCCCTACATGCATGTTCGTCCGCACAAACCGTCACATAATACGCGTCTTGTTGCGTATAATCATAATTTTTTAACCTGTTTGATCTGCGGGTACCCGGCATTGTAATTTCCTGGTCATGATTATGAAGGGCGGGTTTAGAACCCGCCCCTACGATTATTATTTCATGCATGTGATTCGGCATGATGATAAATTCGTCCATTTCGATGTTTGGAAAACGTTTTGGCGGCCTATTGCAATTGTTCGCGCCCTTATTCGTACTGCGTACTGCGTCGTGTGTATCGCGTTTTTTGATAACGCAATACGCATAACACACAACGCACGACGAAAAGGGCGGGGAGACCCCGCCCCTACGCATTTTTCTCTCTTGTAATATAGCAAATATTATGTTATTTTACTTTATTCCGGGATTTCCCAAAAGGGAGTTTCTAAATAATATTATGTCAAAGTAAACATATAAGTGACCGGGGGAAGTTATGAGATTTTCGGAGAAAATATTAGCTGTTGAACCGTCGGCGACTTTGGGGATAACGTCGAAAGCTAAGGTAATGTCAGCCGCCGGGGAGGATGTTGTCATTATGGCGGCGGGTGAGACGGATTTTGACACGCCTGATGTTATAAAGAACGCGGGCATAAAAGCCATAAAAGAAGGGTATACCCGGTATACTCCCGCAAGCGGGTCGAAGCCGCTCAAGGAGGCTATTTGCCTTAAATTGCGCCGGGATAACGGATTGGACTATGAGACCGGCGAAATAGTGGTTTCGAACGGGGCTAAACATTCATTATTTAATATCCTACAGATAATATGTAACCCGGGTGATGAGATACTGATCATACCGCCTTACTGGTTGAGCTATCCGGAAATGGTGAAATTGGCCGGCGCGAAGCCTGAAATATTGCCGATGAACGCGGATAACGGGTTCAAGGTGAGGCTTAAGGATATAAGGTCCGCTATTACCAGGAACACCAGGGCCCTGATCATCAACAGCCCCTCGAATCCGGCGGGTGTGGTCTATGAGAAAAAAGAACTGGAAGGTATAGCCGATCTTTGCGTAAACGCGGGTATTACGATAATAAGCGATGAGATATATGAGAAGATCATTTTTGACGGGAAAAAACATTTCTCGATAGCGTCAGTATCGGATAAAGCGCGTGCGGCGACGATAGTGGTGAACGGTGTGTCTAAAAGTCATTCGATGACCGGATGGAGGATAGGGTATCTGGCCGCGGACAGGAAAATAGCGGAGAAGGTTTCGGCGCTTCAGAGCCATTCGACGTCGAATCCGTGTTCGATAAGCCAGGCGGCCGCCGAATGCGCCCTTAGAACCGACATGGAAGATATGATGAGGCGGAACAGCGCGATATTCCAGGAGAGGAGAGACGTTTTGATGGAATGCCTTTCCGGCGGGAAGAAACTGCGTCCGTTCAAACCTGAAGGCGCGTTCTATCTTTTTTGCGATATTTCAGCCTGCGGGTTGGATTCTTTGACATTCGCGACGCGGCTGCTGGCCGAAAAGAAAGTGGCGGTTATCCCGGGCGGGTCGTTCGGGGCGGACGGATTTATCCGGATAAGTTTCGCGATGGATGTCGAAACGATGAAGAAAGGCATTATCAGGCTCAAGGATTGGGTGGACAATATTTAAATGGCGAAGGAGAATGTGAAGAGGTGCAAAAGTTGAAAAGTTAAAAGGTTGAAAGGTTGAAAAGTTAAAAGGTTTTAACGGAAAACAGGTATTTAGTCGAACTTTTTAACTTTTACACTTTTAAACTTTTTAACTGTTAAAGGATGGAGAAATGAAGCAGACTATAGCTGAAAAAATATTTACCAGACATAGCGGTAAAGACGCGAGAGCCGGCGATATCGTTATCGCTGATGTCGATTTTTGTTTCGGCCAGGACGGTACGAGCGGGATGATCATCGATAGTTTCCGGAAAATGGGGATGGACGGCATATTCTCTAAAGAGAAGTTCTGCATGGTGATAGATCATTCCGCGCCGAGCCCCAATATAGGTGTTTCCGCGGTGCATGACAAGATGAGGTATTTTGCCAGGGAACACGGAGTGAAGATATTTGATGTCGGAGCCGGGGTCTGCCACCAGGTGATCCCTGAATCCGGTTACGTGGTTTGCGGCGACCTGGTGCTGGGCGCGGATTCGCATACCTGCACTTACGGCGCGATAAATGCCCTCTCGACGGGTGTCGGGTCGACGGACCTCGCGATAACAGCCGCGAGCGGCAAGAACTGGTTTATGGTCCCGGAAACGATAAGGATAGACGTGAACGGGCAGCTTCCTAAAGGCGTGTTCTCAAAGGATGTAATATTGAGCATTATCAAGGATATAGGCGCGAACGGCGCGACATATAAAGCGATCGAGTTTTACGGGGAGGCCATAGATTCTTTAAGTGTTGACGCGCGTTTTACCGTCGCGAACATGGTCGTTGAAATGGGCGCGAAATGCGGGCTTATGGCAGCGGACAAAAAGACCCTGGAATGGTTGAAGAAACATTCAGAGAAGGAACCGCGTCCCGTCGAGGCGGATAAGGACGCGGTGTATGTGGAAAAACGAAAATATGATATTTCCGGGTTGTCTCCCCAGGTGGCGATGCCGCATACCGTCGATAATGTGCGGAACGTGGAGGAAGTCGGGGATATCCCCATCAGTGAGGTCTGTATCGGAACATGTACTAACGGCAGGCTGGAAGATCTTGAGGTGGCCGCGGGTATATTGAAAGGAAAAAAGATAGCGCACGGTTTGAAGCTTATCATAACGCCCGCGTCCAGGAAGATATTTCTTGATGCGCTTAAAAAAGGGCATATTGAAACTTTTATTTCCGCGGGCGCGGTGGTCAATAACCCCGGGTGCGGCCCGTGTGTCGGGACGCATCAGGGTGTTCTTGCCGACGGCGAAAATGCCTTCTCGACCGCTAACAGGAATTTCAAGGGCCGCATGGGTAACCCTAACGCGAATATATATCTCGGCAGCCCGGCAACGGCCGCTGCTACAGCGCTGGAAGGTAAAATAGCGGACCCCAGGCAACATAACAGGCGATTACCCTGAAAGGCTTCGCTCGATCCCGCGAGCAAAGGTCTTGAGGCCGGAAAAGGAGGAAGAAGTGGCGAATTTTTCACACCGAGTAAGGACGCGGCAGGACGACATAAACACCGATTATATAATTTCGGGAAGATATAAATTCAATATTCAGGATGAGAAAGAACTGGCAAAACATATTTTTGAAGACGTCGAAGAAGGCTTCTGCAAGAAAATACGCCCGGGGGATTTTCTGGTAGCCGGAGATAACTTCGGATGCGGCTCGTCCCGGGAGCAGGCGCCCGTGGCGCTCAAAGCGAGCGGACTGGGCGCGGTCATAGCGAAAAGCTACGCCAGGATATTTTACCGCAACGCTTTTAACGTGGGTCTCTGCCTTGTGGAATGCGAAACCAATTATATCGATGACATGGATGAGATAGAACTGGACCTGGAGAAGAGCACGGTCAGGAATCTTTCCAAAGGGTTGAATATCGAAATAAAGCCTATCCCGGAAATAATGAAAAAGTTCCTTGAAACAGGCGGGGCGATAGGGTATTTCAAGGAACACGCCGGTTTCGGCGGAATTGACTGACCCGTTGCCAGCCGGCCGTTCGTGAGCGGAGGGATAAAATTTGATGTAATGGAATTTCAGTGCGTTAGATCCCTCGACTCGGTCCCCCTCGGCTTCGCTCGGGGTCCCTCGCTCGGGATGACAACTCTCTGTCATCCCGAGCGGAGCCCCGGAGGGGCGAAGTCGAGGGATCTAACTTGTGCCGGAGGAAAAGTGGATATTTGTGATCTGGGCACGGTTGCTTATCAGGACGCGTTAAGCTTCCAGACCGGGATGTTGGATAAAAAGATCGGCAATAAAATACCGGATTCTCTTATCCTGGTAGAGCACGAACCCGTTGTAACGTTGGGCCGGATAGAAGAGCGGGACAGCATAACGGACAGAGGTTTTTTCGATGAGAATAACATCCCGATAGTATCGTCCGGCAGGGGAGGGAAGGTCACATATCATGGCCCGGGGCAGCTGGTATTGTATCCGATAATAGATCTGAGAGGAAGGACGCGTAGTGTTACTTTTTACATAGATTTTCTCGAAAGGACCGTTGCGAAAAGTTTGAACCGGCTCGGCGTACCGGCCGGGAGCTTGCCGGGAAGACGGGGGGTATGGGTCCGGGGAAAGAAAATAGCGTTCATCGGTATATCGGTAAAACGGTGGGTCACTTTTCATGGGGTTGCCGTGAATATCAACAACGATATCGGGCCGTTTTCCCGCATATACCCCTGCGGGGAAAAAGACATAGAGGTCACTTCGGTGAAGGAGTACACCGGTAAGGTCACGGAGATGTCGAAAGCCAAGGAGATATTTTCCGGGCAGTTTGAGAAAGACCTGGGCGAAGAATACGATTAGAGAGAATATTTTACGGGTAGAGAGAGGCGGGGGATGAAGATCAGACTTGATGATGTGCTCGGCGCCGGAGGGAAAGCCGTGATCACCAGGTGGCACGCGGGTGAGAACGCGCAGGTGAATGAGGGAGAGGAACTCGTGGAGATCGTGACGGATAAAGCCACGTTCGACGTCTCCTCGCCTTGCAGCGGCACACTGGTAAGGATAATGAAGAAAGAGGGCCAGGAGGCGGGCCCGGGGGAAGATATCGCTGAACTGCTGGAAGATCCGGTCCGGGGAGAAAGTGCCCCGGGAAAAACGCAGAAGCCGCAAAGAGGATAAGAAAATTTATCGAGATGTCAGTATGAAAAAGAAAGCTTTGATCTTATACATATCCAAATTCTCGGGGCATTTTCACGCGGCCTGCGCTATAGAAAAAGGCCTGCGGGAAGTTTTCGGGGATGTCTGCGTAGAAAAGGTAGATGCCCTCAGTTATACAAATCCGATACTTGAGAAGGTCATTAACAAAGCGTATCTGGAGGTGATCAAGAAGAAACCCGAGATATGGGGGAATATGTATGATAACCCGGATGTTGTGAAGAAGACCAAAGGAGCCCGGGAGGCCTTGCATAAATTTAACACGAAGAAAATGAAAAAGCTTATAAGTACGCATGCGCCGGATATCGTTTATTGCACGCAGGCATTCCCCTGCGGCATGGTGGCGGGATATAAAAAAACGTACGGGGAAAACCTCCCTTTGGTAGGCGTGCTGACCGATCATGCGCCTCATTTTTACTGGCTGCATGATGAGGTCGATCATTATGTGGTCCCTTCGGAGGAGACAGCCCGCATCCTGGAACAAAAAGGCGTTCCGGCCGACAGGATAAAAAGCTACGGCATCCCCGTGGACCCAAAGTTCAGATCAGACGGGGATGCCCGGCAGATCAGGGAAAAGCTGGGGATCGAGGCGGAGAGGCCGGTGATCCTTATCATGGGGGGGACGCACGGCCTTGGAGCTATCAGGGAAACCGTCACGACCCTTGCCGGCGACAATGAGCGGCGGTACCAGCTGCTTGTTGTCACAGGTTCCAATAAAAAGTTGTACAGACGCCTTAAGAGATTCAGCAGAAGAAAGAACAGGCCCGATATGCATATTTTCTCATATGTGGATAACATAGATGAATTGATGCAGGTTTCGGACCTGATAGTCACCAAAGCGGGAGGGATGACCATAGCCGAGGCGCTTGTTAAACGGCTGCCCATGGTAATAGTAAGCCCCATTCCCGGGCATGAACGCCGGAATGCGGATTATCTCGTGAAGAACGGTGTCGCGGTAGAGGCCATGGATGTGGATCAGATCTATCAGATCGTCAATGACCTTATAGATTCCCGAAGTGCTCTTAATAAGATGAAAAAGAACGCGGCAAAGATCGCCAGGCCGGAAAGCGCTATAAATATCGCGAAGCTCGCTTCGGACGCCTTCGCGTGATCCGGCCATGACGTTATCCGGTTAAATATTTTTTTGGCAGGGAGAAGGATGCTGTATTTACTTTATATAGTGGGTTTTTTTCTCGCGAAGGTCCTGCCGTTGAGAGTATCTTACTCTATCGCTGAGGCAGCCAGCCGGGTGTTTTGTTTATTCGCCGGAAAAGATAAAGAAGGGTTAAGGGCGAACCTTAAGGTCATACTGGGGGAGAACATACCGGAAAAAGAGATCACGCGTCATATCCTGTCCGTTTTCAGGAATTTTGCCAAGTACCTTACGGATTTTTTCCGGTTTCAGGTATTTACCCCGGAAATTCTCTCCAGGTACGTAAAACTGGAAGGGATCGAGCATGTTGACAGATGTTTGTCAGAGGGCAAAGGTGTAATTATTCTGACGCTTCATCTCGGGAACTGGGAACTGGGCGGGGCAATTGTCGGGTCTCTCAAATATCCTATCAGCGGCATCGTTCTGGAACACGCGGACAGGCGTATAAACGATTTTTTCGTAAAGAGAAGGGCGCTTAACCGCCTGAAGTCCATCCCTATCGGCACCCAGCTAAGGGAATGTTTCAGGGCGCTGAAACGCAATGAGATGCTCGCTATCGTGGGGGACAAGGATTATACAGAGAGCGGGACATATATCGATTTTTTCGGGAAAAAAGCGTTGATGCCGAAAGGTCCGGCGGTCATTTCCCTGAAAACAGGCGCCCCGATAGTGTTTTGCGCGGTCATAAGGGAGAAGGATGATACGTTCAGAATGTGTTTCGAGCCGCCTGTCAGATATGCCCCGACGGGTGACCTTGACAGGGACGTGCGCGCGCTTATGGGTAAATATATCAAAAATTTCGAAAAGTACATACGTGAAAATCCGGACCAATGGTACGCGTTCAGGAGAATATGGGATCGAGAACCGATAACACAGTAGTAATAATCCCTTCGTACAACGAAGCCAGAACCATCGGCGATATCGTTAAAAGCGTGGCGAAGAGGGGTATGAGTGTGTTCGTGATCGACGACGGGTCATCGGATAATACCGGCCGCGTCGCGCTGGATAGCGGAGCGAAAGTGATACGGAACGAGAAGAACAGGGGCAAAGGCGCAGCCGTAAGGGTAGGGGTGACATATGTTCTGGAGAAAACCGGTTTTGAATGGATCGTCATAATGGATGGCGACGGACAACACCATACGGAGGATATCCCCGTGCTGATGGACGCTACGCGCGACGGTGAAGCTGATCTTGTGATCGGGAACCGAATGATGGATACGGAAAAAATGCCTGTAGTGAGGTATTGGACGAACAGGTTCACATCCTGGATCATATCAAGGCTGTGCGGGCAATATATACCGGATACACAGTGCGGGTACAGGATCGTAAAGGTGAGCGCTTTAAGGAAGATGGAGCTCCTGTCGGAAAAATATGACATCGAAACGGAGATGCTTATAGAAGCGGCCGAAAATAACATGAAGATCAGGTCCGCGCCCGTACAGACGATATACGGCGATGAAGTTTCGGAGATACACCCCGTGTACGATACGCTCCGGTTCTGCGCTCTTATAGTAAAATGCCATTTCGCGCTGATGAAGGCGAAAAGGAGAGACCGTATTGAGAGAGGATGAGGGACGTTTTGACGAAGAGCGGAAGAGGATGGTCGAGGAACAGCTGATCTTGCGGGGGATCAAAGACCCCCGTGTTCTCGAGGCGTTCCTGCGAGTTCCCAGGCATCATTTTGTGCCTTCCTCATTCCGGGATGAAGCCTACGAGGACCATCCGTTGGCTATCGGATATGGCCAGACTATCTCACAACCGTACATGGTCGCGCTGATGACGGAAAGCCTGAAGCTCAAGGGGGGAGAGAAAGTGCTGGAGATAGGTACGGGGAGTGGTTATCAGGCGGCTATTCTGTCCAGGGTCTGTGCGCAGGTCTATACGATAGAACGGGAACAACATCTTTATGAGCGCGCCAGGGAAGTTCTTTCCGGGGAGGGCTCAGACAATGTCAGCTGCATTTGCGGCGACGGTACCAACGGTTTTCCGGACGCCGCTCCGTTTGACGGGATAATCGTTACAGCCGCCGCGCCGCATATCCCGGAGCCGCTGAAACAGCAGTTGGCCGACGGGGGCCGCCTGGTCATTCCGGTAGGCCCGTCATACACGCAGGAGCTTATCCTGATAGAAAGGAAAGGTGACGATCTCTCCCAGAGGAACATATGCGGCTGTATATTCGTACCCCTGATAGGCGAACACGGCTGGCGTGTCTGATGGCTTATTGTTATTTTAAGTCTAATGACCGAATCGAACCGTTCACTATGCTCCTACCGGGGCCCCTCCGCCCGGTGGGGATCCTCCCCGTACGGAGCATAGTGAACGGTTCCATCACAATAAATTGTCATCCCGCTTGTCCCGCCTGTCCCGAGCGAAGCGAGGGGAGAGCGAAGCCGAGGGGAGCGGAGCCCCGAAGGGGCGGAGCCGAGGGATCTAACTTGAAAACGAGGTGCAGATGCTTGAATACTTTACGAACATGCTGGTCGCTTTTAATAAAGAGGTGGGAGTGGTGGTGCTGGCGGCTCTGCCCGTGTCCGAATTAAGGGGGGCCATTCCGCTGGCGCTGGCTATGGGATTTTCAGCGCAAAAGGCGTATTTATTGTCCGTGGCGGGTAACATGCTTCCGGTATTGCCGCTGCTTTTCTTTCTGCAGCCGATATCCGATAAACTGAGGCATTTCCCGGCATTCGAAAGGTTTTTCAACTGGTTATTTGAAAGGACGAAGAAAAAAGCCGCGCTTATAGAAAAATTCGAGGCCCTCGGGCTTATCCTGTTCGTCGCGGTACCGCTTCCGGTCACGGGAGCCTGGACGGGATGTGTCGCGGCTACTCTTTTTAAGATCAGGTTCAGGTATGCTTTTTTATCCATACTTGCCGGTGTCGTTATAGCGGGGATAATTGTTTTAACGGTGAGCCTGGCAGGGCGCGGGGTGTTTTCGGCGGCGCAAGGATAGTTCAGGCCATAAAGCGCAGGCCGTAGATACGGGGAATTGACATACCGGTGCGTTTGTAATAATATGTTCCAATAATAACGGTCGTTGAGGTAGTCAATACTGGAGGTAGGAATGATAGCGTATATTCTTATTGTTATGGGCTTTATGATGAGAGTTTTGCCTCACGCGCCTAACGTCGCTCCGGTAGCGGCGATAGCGCTTTTTTCCGGGGCTTATCTGAACAAAAAGCTGGTGCCATGGGTCCCTCTTATCATAATGGCGGCAAGCGATCTTATCATAGGGCTGCACAGCGTGGTCGCGTACACGTGGGGATCTTTTATTATTATCGGGTATATCGGGATGTGGCTGGGGAAACATAAAACGCCGGGCTTTATCGCTCTGGCAAGTATCGGTTCAGCTTTGCTGTTTTTCGTTATTTCTAACTTCGGGGTATGGCTTTCATGGTACCCCCATAACGTTGATGGATTTATCGCCTGTTATGTGAATGCCGTACCTTTTTTGCGTAATACCATGGCGAGCAATCTTATATTTACTTTTGTGTTATTCGGCGCGTATGAACTTGCCGGGAAACTGGTGAAAGACGGCAAGTTCCGGGATGTGCTGTTAGTGCGCGGATGATAGCGATAAACTTAAAAATACAGGTGATCGGAAGATCTCAATGGGGAAGTCCGTGTGAATCGGACGCGGTCCCGCCGCTGTAACCGGTTACGAAAGTTCCTTGATATGCCACTGCCTTGTAAAAGGCGGGAAGGCGGGGAGCGAATAGGAAAACCCGGGAGCCAGAAGACCTGCCTGTTTAAATAAATTTGCCCGTTGGCCCGCGGAGGCCGGAACGGGGAGAAGGTCTGAAAATACGGTTAGACCCCGGTGTCGATATGCGACCCCGGGGTTTTTTATTGATCAGGAAATTCGCTGTTGTGGCAGGGAAGACCCGCCAGAGGATGGCGCATACCCGTGTGGACACGCAGATCTCTTAACGGATCTTTTCTGACTTTCGAGGGGTGTAAAAGAAACTCGCCCGCCTTCGCCGGGCTCAAACAGTCTTTTACACTTTATCCCTCAAAAGTCATAAAAGATCCTGAGATCTGCTGAACGTCCACACGGGTATGCGCCATCCTCTGGCGGATACAATCGGTCGATGTGAAAAAGCGGAGGCAATGCCTTATACGATTTACGATTCACGAACCACGATTCACTAATCGTAAAGTTGCGCGCAGCGCCTTAACCTGAAGGAGGAAATTTTGAAGAGGATGATGAGTGTTTTTTTATCGTTGGGCTTGTTTTTTGGCAACGTGGCGGCGTTTGGCGGGAATGTTATTGAGCTTGAGCCTATTGTGATCACGCCTTCGAGGTCGGACAGGCCGGTTTCCGATGTCAGCCGCGGAGTGACCGTTATTACGGAGGAAAATATACGTGATTCCGGGGCGGGTTCGGTGCCGGAACTTATAAGAACGTACAGCGGGATAGCGGTAGCCGATTTTTCAGGCAACCCCAAGGGGATGGTTGTTGATATAAGAGGTTTCGGGGAATCCGGTCTTTCCAACGTGTTGGTTCTTGTCGACGGCCGGCGGACCAATCAGGCGGATCTTTCGGGTGTTGACTGGGCGCAGATATCCGTCGGGTCCATTGAGAGGATAGAGATAGTCCGAGGTCCGGCTACGGTTCTGTACGGGGATAACGCTGCCGCGGGTGTCATCAATATAATCACGAAAAAGGGGACCGGCATTGAACCGCGCATGTCGGTGGAAACGGTGTATGGCAGTTACCAGTCAAAAAAGGGAAGTGTTTCGGTCGAAGGAGGATCGGAATTCCTGGATTATTACTTCAATTACGCGTACCAGGACACTTCCGGGTACAGGGCCAACAACGATTACCTGGCGAACGATTATTTCGGGAATATAACCATACGTCCGTACAAGAGCGGGGAAATAGCTTTTTCCGCGGGGTATCATACCGATCGATATGGTATGCCGGGGGCGTTATATCTTGCCGATATAGAATCCATAGGGAGAAGGGGCACCACGCATACCGATGACAGGGGGTTCACGTGGGATCATTTCGCCACGGTCCAGCCGTGTATGGAATTCTCTTCAGGGGACAGTGATATGGAAATATCGGTCTTCGGTTCGATGCGGGACCGCCG
>JBDRFA010000149.1:0-7694 GCA_043819235.1 Candidatus Omnitrophota bacterium
ATGGACTATCTGGACTATTTCGAGAAATGGGTCAAGTTCCTCTCGGACAATGATAGTTATATCCTGTATGCGCGGCTTTCTTATCCGGCGAGCCAGCACCGGGGTAATGTCATGCCCAGTTTTTATGTGAGAGGGCGCGAATTTTACCAGGCGCGTCTTAAAACGGAGAGATCCGAAACCGTACAACTTCTACCCGGGGATGAAAAGGAATACACGGCCGCGCCGATGATAGGAGAGGACGACGCGCGGAACGGTTACAGGCAATACCGCAGCATATCGGGTGTTACACAGCCGTTGATGCCCTTTAATAATATCCTGGTGTATCTGCCGCATATACGTATGCGGGCGAGAGACATAATGAACGAACGTCAGCATCCTTCTCCCGACAGGCTCGCGCGGAATTTAACGGCGGAAGAAGCGGTGACTGAACGTTCACAGGTGGTCCAGGACCTGACAGTCGGGACCGTCGCGGGCAGGTTCGGGCCCGGCCCTGAACGGACGGCTTACCCGCATCTTTTGTGGCAGCGTCTTCTCCCGGTTATCGGCGTATTCGGGGTCGTTGCGACCGTGTTCGCGGGTATGGCGTATAAACTGCGGCTGGTTTTGGCGGCAAGGCATCTGGTGGAAGACCTTGCCGTGTTTGACCCCACAACGCTCATTCCCTCGGCTGCCACGTTCGGGGTCATGGGGATCGTCGGAGCGGTTATAGGCTTTCTCGCGGTCGTGGGTATTTTCAAATATATACTGTTCGCGTCGGGGTATGCGCGGAAAACGCGGCGCACTTTTATGGTCATGCTTGCGGGCTTACTGGGCCTGGGCGCGGATTCCGCGCTGAGGGGGGGAGGGCTCGCCGTCTTCGCGGCGAAGTGGCTCGCCGGGGCCGGATTCGGCTCACCGGGCATATCCGCTGTTTTCGCGGCGGTGGCCGCGGTCATTTTCGGCCTCGTGTATTATGCCATGCCCGGGAAGACAGGGAACAATATCGCGCACAAAAATACGGTGAGGGGCAAAGATATAGAGGATTTTGTCCCGCCGCGCGTATTGAGGGAGCTGTTGAACAGGGCGATAGACGGCATGATAAGCGAGGGAAAAACCTCGCGCCTTCCCGGGATCTTGAGGGGTGCCCGGATAAGTGACACGGCGGCCGATGATGAGATAATAGCGGCATACCGGGATATAACCGCTTCATACGAGGGTTTCTCGAAGATGAGCCGGATCTTGTCGAACGAAAAACCGTCGGACTGGATAATCAACCGTATCAGAATGCCGGGGGTCGTTAAGGCCAAAGCGCCCGGGGAAGATAAAGAAAAGGATCGGAAACTTTGCTCGGCGCTTGACATCGCCAATATCGTCAACGACGTGAAAAACAGGGGACATATCATAGATGCTCTGGCCGCCGGCGGGTACGAGGATAAAGTCGCGGGTTTTCGCGGGACACCGGCTCCGGTTATCGGCGGCAGGGCCGTCAACATGGACATCATCAGCGCTTTTACCCTGGCGGAGCTGGATGAGATAATAGACACGCGTTCTATCACGGAAGAGATATTCGAACCGGTCGTGCTTATGGATACATATTTCAGGGAAACCCCGCAGCAGGTGCGCCAGACGTTTGAAAGCGCCGTGAGAAGCTATAACGGCAGGGTGCACATAGTGCTGTGTATGGATGACGATGACCTGACCGGGTACGACGGGATAATGAACGCTTTGGCGGAAGGCGGTGAACTCCATCAGTTCGCGGACAATATAATAATGTACCGGGGGAGCAACTGGGGCATGAACCTGGGGAAAAGCCAGAGAAAATTCAGGATGAAACCTGTCCTTAACGTTGAAGCCGTACAGTTCATAAAGAAGCATTTCGCCGAGGAAGGCAAACGTATCCCGGGTTTTGTGGAACTTGTCGACCAGGAAGACAGGTTGGGCCCGCTTCTCTTAAAATCTAAATCCCTGGTGTGGAGGATGCAGGAGCGCGCTATAGCCGACGTGCTGGATGGGCGCGGCAGCCGCGACGATATCGAGCGGTGGGGGTTCAACTACCCCGGCCGTTCCGGCCAGGCGAAAAAGATCGGGAAAGAATACCGCGCGACGATGAAGTCCCTGGAACGCGCCGGGGGAGGAGCCGCTCCCGATAAAGACGGGAACGCCGCCCAGCGCGCCGCCTTCATGCTTGCCAGGTTCACGGAAGTCTACGCGGATGAAGACGCGTATGTACGGTCGGAATTCAAAGCCGTTAACCTGCCGGCCATTATCCAGGCGGAACTCCGCCTGGTGCCGCTGAAGACCCGCACCGAAGAGTACCGGTCGCACAGTGATTATCTTCTCTGGCATACGAAGATCCAGGTTGGCCAGACCGTTAACGGTTTTCTTTTCCTCGGAGGTACGGGTAACGGGTTCCGGTGGGACATGCTGGCCGGGGAGGAGATCGGCCCTGACGGGTCGATAAGAAGATACCTGAACGACAGGGCCAGGCTGCAGGACCTTCTGATGCCGTTGAGGCAGGATATAAGGAAAGAAGAGACCCGTATCGCCGAACGCGGCGTAACGGGCAGGCTGGGAGCGTTCTTAAACGGGAATATGCGCAGGATCCGCGTGCCGGGCGAACTGTTCAACAAACATCTGAACCTTCTCAATATCAGCGGCACCTGGGATTCCTACAACATCATCGAGGACGCCGAACTCGGGTCCCGGCTCGCCATGTACAGGCTTTCCGCGGCAAGGCTTACAGGGGATTTTACCGAAGTCCTTGAGAACCTTTTGCCGGCTTTCCCGAAATGGTGGCCGCAGAGGTCCAGATGGATCACGCCCCAGGCGGTCTCGGTGATATTGGCGCACCCGGCGGCGTTTTTCATGTTTTGCGGGCAATACGTATCCATGGCGCTCGGGTGGTGCGTTTTCGGGAGTTCCGGCGGTTTTGTCCTGCAGGGCCTTGTCGCCGCCGGCCTGGGATACGTGATCGGCGGATGGCTGTTCTACTGGATGGGCAGGCTGGTCAATACCGTTTCCGTATGGACCGGTCTCAAAAGGAACGCCCAGTGGCAGGTTGACCCCGTCAAGTCCATGGGGTACTGGAAGTTCCAGCACATAGCGCACCTCGCGGCGGCCGCACCGGCGGTGATCGCGACGTTCATTACCCTTATAATAACCCTGTTATACGGCGCTTCGGTGATGGGATTTTTTGATACGCTCGAACTTGCCGGCGCCGGTATCGGGTTGTTCATAACATGCATCGGCGAGGCCTTGAGGATATATATACCGCTGATGAACGGCTGGCTCCCCCTGGCTATAGTCGGCGCCGTAGTGTTCCTTGTGCCTCCGTTCATGCAGGTCTTACAGGGAATATTGGCGACGATACAATACGATATCACCGATGAATCTTCCACGACGGAAGCCGTGAGGACACTTATGGAGGAAAGCGGGACTACGCCCCTGATCGGCATAGTGTCGGTTACGGACGCGGCACTTTACCCCCCGCCGCTGTCAGCGGCGCGTCATTATTCCCCGTTCTCGGACGATAATTTCGTGCTCGGGACATTGGATAATTATATCGAACGGGCCGGGATCGATCTGGCGCGCGCGGAACGAAACGATCCGGCCCTGATGAAAGAGGTTCTGAAACATATGAAAAGGTACAGGGACACGTATGGGGACAAAAGCCTTTTGGACCGCGCGAAAGATAATAAGGCCGAGGCAGATCTCAGGAGCGCGCGGGTTTCGATAGCCAGCGACGCTTTCGGCGTTGACGATCTGCTTCGCAACTGGGGTAAAGACATAACGAAAGTGGCGGAGGGAGAACTGTTCAATGTTTACAAACGCGCCCTTGGAGACGCCGTTAAACACGCCAGAACTCTGCAGTCGAGGGTGCGCGGGGATATTAAAGTTTCGATGGTGACAGGCAGCATCGCCGGGATAATGGCCGCCGCGAGCAGTTATGCCCTTAGTAGAGGATTGATCCTGCCGGGGTTAGGGACGCTTATCATATGGATGGGGGCGGGTTACTTCCTTGCCGGCGCGGCCACTCATCTGCTCAACCGTATACCGCGCGGACGGGGCACGGGGCTCTGGGCAGGCAGGGAAGTGTCCGGGACGGTAATGCGGTTCAATTCCGCCGGGAGGCTGCCGGGGCATATGTATGATTACCTGAAAAGACAGCCGTCCATGCTGGAATACTTTATGAACCTTATCATGGCCCTGCCGCTTCTTTTCCTTATGGTACTGTCACCCTATCATTCGGAAGGTTTCTGGCTCCAGGGAAGGCAGGCGATCCAGGCTATCCACTTCGGGGCGAAGCGTACGAAGAAAGACGAGGTCGATGATGCCGCTACTTTTATAAAGACCAAGGCTCTTATCTTCATATTTTTATTCATGCCGTTCTATTTTGTTGTCGCCCAGCCGTCAGTGCAGGTATATCTTACGCCCGAACATATTTCCAGGACAAGGGCCATGGGGCTGGAACTCGAGTATCAGCTTGGGGCAATAGGCGCGCGAAAGGCCCTTACCATGGAACAGATAGACAAGATCCTGGGGAAGGACAGGTTCGCGGATAAACAGGAAGGTTTTGTTTTAGGAAAACTGGATGAATTCGACCGTATGGTACGGGAGGGGAACAGAGAACGGTGGGAGGTAGAGTTAGCCTTGAAATGGGGTGTTCAAGGCCTGCTGCGCCAGGCCCAGGTCCTGCGGGAAAAAGAAGAAAGCGCCGGTGATAAACAGATGAAGGAATTCGACGCGCTGATAGAGCAATCCGCGTCTGTGTTCTACCGGCGGGGTATCGGAGGCCTTTACGAGAAGATATTCGGAGAGGTACGCGAGGTCCCGAACGCCGGTTGGAGCGTATCCGTCCCCGAACGCGGCAGGCCGGTAAGTGAAAATGAGATAACGGTGGACGACGGCACGTTCGCGCTTCATTTCAACCTGGGCGGCCGGTACGGTAGAACGATAACCCTGCGCCATCCCGCGGATCCGGAGTATAAGGATATGAACGGCAGGAACCTTATGGCGGCTTATACCATATATGATGATAAGGGTAATGATATAAGCGAAACGAGCGGTATCTTAGTTAATACCATGGTCACTGACGTGAACGATAAAACCCAGTATGACCCGTACCGCGGAAATGAACGGTTTTTTCGTTCCGCTGATGTTACGGTCAGGCCGACTCCGCAGGAGATGATGGGACAAGTCCTGCCCGGGGAAGCCGGGCAGGTTTTTAACCCGCGTGAAACCGCCGAATATAAGATCGAATTAACATATCCGGGGGCCCGTGTCCGCGAAGGCGCGACAATAGTTTTCCACCGGGTCTGGCACCAGGTTCGTCCGGCGGATAACCTTGATGTAGCTGCGACGATCGAAGAGGATGATAGTGTATCTGAAGCGGTCGGTCTGGCCATGGGCAGGGTAGAAAAGGAAAAGTTGGAGAAGATAGAAGAAATAATACCGGAAGCTGCGGTGACAAAGATCGCGGCCGGGATACGCATTGCGAAGGAAGCGATAACGCGGAGAGGGGCTGTTCCTGTCGCGATACCCGAGGAAGGCGCCGTTTATCCGGTTCCGCCGGCGGAAGCTCCCGGCCCGCACCCGTTCAAGGCCGTATCGGGCTACGTGATGAGTATCATTACGGGCGGCATAGGTTGCGCGGGTATCTCATCCGTGATCTTTAGCCTCTTACTGGGGCATCCCGGCTCGCGGGACTTCCTGGGCCTGGGCCTCGCGGGACTCGCGTTCTTGTCGGGGATATATTTCGCCTGGGCATCATACAGGTTTTTAAGAGTGGGCATGTCGGTGCAGGACGCGCTTCTGCGGCGGTTCAGCGCAGAGGGCCAGACATCCGATGCGGCCGCGAGAAACGCGCGTAATTACGCGATAGCGATATCCAGCGTGCCTTATCATACCCGCGCGGACGAACTTTTAAACCCGGAGATATCCCCCGAAAATAAAAGGAGCATACTGGAGAGTATCGATAAGGAGGGACAGTTGACAGAGGTCCAGATAGACGCGTTCCTTGGCCTTATCGAAAACGACCCGAAAACGGCCGCGCTCGTCATAACGCATGAAAAGTATTCCCACTACAAAGGCCTCGCGGCGATGTTCCCGGGCGCCGAAACGATATTCGCTTTCTATGACCGCATAACGGGTAAAGCGGTCCGTGGTATCGGGGAGCGTTTCGCGGAGAGAGAGACGCTCGAAAGGGAAATATCGGAGTTCAATGTTATGGTAGGCATGCCCTCGGATATTTTCATGGAACTGGGCGAGGGTGCGATCGAGCGTCTTGAAAGGGCGCTCGGTGTCAGCATTACCCCGATTACGGCCAGCGGGGACCAGGAAGCCATGATAAGGGAACTTGAGGCGAAGACAGCCGGCCGCAGGAGTATAGCCGCGCTTCTCGATATAAGCGAGGAAACCTCTGTCGGCGAGATCGAGGATATAATATCCGAGCTCAAGACGCGCGCGGTACGGAACATCATAGAGCTTACCCATCCTGAAATAGCGGCGCTTAACGCCGAAACTATCGGCAGGATAAAAGGTGTCGAAGAGATGCGGGATATCACCGCCCTGGTGGCCAGGATGCTCCCGGACGGCCGTTCTTACAGGCTGAGCGAGAAGAGTATATACCAGCTCAGGGTGGAACGTTCGTTCAATAGTTTCCAGAAAGATATCCGGGAATCCAAAAACAGGGTCCAGTACCTTCCGGACACCCTGGAGAAAAAAGAAGAATATTACCTCATACATTACGCGGACGGCGATGAGGTCCTCAGTCAGGATAGAACCGCTATAGTGCCCGTCGGCCTTGAGATACAGAAAAGACGCGGATCGATGAATGTGACGAGGGATACGGATACCAAACATGACAAGTTCTTCGTCATGGCGCCTGAGAACCTTACGACGCCTGAAGGCAGGCAGTTATTCAGGTCCCATATAGTGGACCGCTGGATGCTTGAGGGGGTCGTGTCGCCCGACGATGTCGTTATACTGGACAATGTCGAAGGAGGATACGCGACGCATCAAATATACGATGAGATGAAGTCGCTCGACGAAAAGTCGGACGCGCGCAATACCGGTATAAGATGTATCGCGGGCGCGCTGACGTATGGGAAAGAAGCGGAAAGCCGCGGGCTGTTGCAGGTACAGCTTGCCGAAGGCGCGCTAAACAACATAAACCAGTACGAGATACTTGTAAACCTGCTGCTCTCGGGTGACGCGAAAAGCCTGGCGGAAAAGTTCGAGGGTCTCGAGAGAGAAAGAGGCCTGTTATTCATCTATATCCCGCAGGCGAAAGCGATAGACTTCGAGGCAGAAGTCCGCAATTACCAGCGGTACATGCTTGAGGTACTTGTGAAGGCGTAATAGTATGAACAAACTAACCAGAAAGGAGGTGTAAAAAAACCAGAGGAGTTGTCTTAACCGACAAATAGGGATGCACACGTAACCTTCCCGCATCTCTAAAGAACCGGGGCGCCACCCGAAAGGGCGACGCCCCGTTTCTTTTAGGGGACGTTTCACCCCATTGCAAATACTTGCAACACAACAACTTACAACACGACATTTTACGTTTTTCAGATCTTCCAATCTACGCAGCCATCATCCCAATATTTTTCGGCCAGGGTTCATCCGAATTTCCCATATTGCCGTAAAAAGGATTATTATCGACCAGAGGGTCAATTTTTCCGTAAGCGTAATGCCGGTAACTGCTCCATTTGTAT
>JBDRFA010000150.1:0-17005 GCA_043819235.1 Candidatus Omnitrophota bacterium
ATATTGGGAAGGGCAGATGTCTGGTTTATCCATTCAGGGGGATGGTGTGCAGGATATTCGGTTTTTCCGCTTTAAAAGATAAATATGGGAACTTAAGATTGGCCACATGTTCGATCTTAAAGAAAAACCATCCGGATAAAGTCAAAAAAGCCCAGGAATTACTGGACTCAGGCTATAAAGCTCCCGTTATTACCTCTTTTTCTATGCGGATGAGGGGTATAAACCCTGATCTCGGCGGTAAATTACTGCCCATAAACCAAGCCATTAAAGCCGCGATGGAAAAAACCAGCTGGTTTTTTTCGGTGGGGAAAAGAAGGGATAAACTCCCAGTAAAGGATGTTTGAGGTATAAGATTCCAATTGATGTTTGACTTGACAATGGGTGTATCATATGATACACTTTATGTGTAAGAAGTGCTATCATATGATAACAAATTAGAAGAGTGGAGTATGAATTGAGTGTTTCAGCTAAAAATGACATAACACTGTTTCTTTTGCATTTTAAAAGTATGGCACAAAAACAATTTATGTTGATTCCACGTGGGAAAAATATGTTGTCTATATCAAGGCGTGGATTAACTATCAAAGATGTAAAAACTGCGATTTATGGGTTAACTTTTAAGAATTACATTGTAGGACCGGTTAAAGACAGAGATAAAAAAGATTGTTGTTTGTGGATATTTGGAGTGGAAATTGATGGTATCGAGTTTTATGTTAAATTAAGTGATAATTTTAAAGGGGACGTGGCAAAATGCATATCATTTCACGAACCCGAAATTGAATGTAAATATCCATATTAAGAGGGAGAAAAAAATGAAGTCTTTATATTGTCCAAAATGTGATGAGGTTCAAGAAGTTGATCTTATCTCTAAAAGAGAAGAATATGAGGTGAGGGGAGATAAATTTTCTATTAATGCCGAGATTTATGTTTGCAAAAAATGTGGCGAAGACATTTTTGACGAAGAAATGGACACAAAAAATTTAATGAAGCTATATGATTCTTATAGGAAAACGAACGAATTGTTAATGCCTGATGAAATAAAAGCATTAAGGTCAAAATATGGATTAAGCCAGAGAGCAATGAGTAGGTTATTGAAGTGGGGAGAAGTAACGTATACTCGATATGAAAATGGTGCAGTTCAAGATAATGCACATAATGAAGTATTAGAGCTAATTCAAGACCCTGAAAATATGTCAAAAATTTATGAAAAGAATAAAGAAGAGTTGTTGCCCAACGAGAGGAAAACCCTTGAACGAAAACTTAAGGAATTGATTGCTAAAGAGATGAAGCCAACTTTTATCAATCTATTTGAAGGGTTCTTATCTGATTTTGAAGAAATAAGCGAATATACTGGTTATAAGAAGTTTGATTTAGAAAAAGTAAAAGAAATAATTCTTTATATGCTGGGAAAAAATGACGGAATAATGAAGACAAAAATAAATAAACTAATGTGGTACATCGATTTTTTATTTTTTAAAACAAACTCCGTTTCGATGAGTGGGAGTAGATATATTCACTTGCCATATGGTCCCATTCCAGATAATTACGATGAAATAATTGCTTTAATGGCAAGAGAGGGGTTAGTCAAAAAAGAGGAAGTTATATTTGATGAAGAAAAAGGTATTGTTGGAGAAAAGGTGATATCTGTAACAAGTGATGAGAAGAACAATTTTTCTCCTGAAGAATTGGAAGTAATGGATTACTGTATAGATTATTTTAAAGATTTCACTTGTGGAAAAATATCGAGATATTCTCACGAAGAAGAGCCATATAAAGAAACGGAAGAACAAAAACCGATTTCATATAATATGGCCACTAAGATTTCTTTAACTCTGGCTTAAGTTGTGTTCCCAAATGGTGCCCATCCAAGGTGAATATGTGTATAAAAGTTGTATAACGTGTGGAATCCATAAACTTTTCTCCTACAGGCACTTAATCTCTAAAACATATACAAACAAAGGAGATAAGGGAATCCCTTCAAAGGAATCCCTCCCTCTCCGCCATTTTAGATCTCATAGTCACCAGAAGGGCTAACCTTGAAATAACACAAATTAAGTTGTCATTTAGGTTGTCATTTAGGTTGTCGTTTGATATACTTAAAGTATCATGCTTAAGCCGAGATATACTATTACAGAGAAAATACTGGATAATATCGCCCAGATAACAGCCGGAAGGGAAGTTATCGAAAGGGCGAAGATCATTCCTAAAGGGGAACTAAAACTGCAAAAAGAGGCCCGCATACATAATGCTCATTCTTCTACCAGTATCGAAGGCAATAAATTAACTCTGGAAGAGGTCAAAGATCTTTCGGAGGGTAGAGAAGTAGTAGCGACGCAGAAAGATAAAAAAGAAGTTATTAATTATTTGAAAGCTATGGATTCTATACCGGAATATGCTGGTATAAAAGCGATAAGCAAGCAGGTGTTTCTTGAAATTCATAAAACTATAACAGAAGGTACTTTAAAAGATAACAAAAATGCAGGGATACTTAGAAAACAACAGGTTTTTGTGGGCAGGAGAGTATTTGATGGTACCGGTTTCAAGCAGGTAGTAGAATATATGCCGCCTGATACCAAGGATGTGCCGCGACTGGTAGAAGAATTTCTGGACTGGCTCAATTCGGACAAAGCACAAACAGTAAACCAGGTTCTTCTTGCCGGGATCGTTCATTATGAAGTTGCAAGGATACACCCATTTATAGATGGTAATGGAAGGACTGCCAGGCTAATGGCAGCGTTTATGTTATATAAAAGTGGCTTTGACCATAGAAGATTTTTTGCTATAGATGATTATTATGATGAAGACAGACAGGCATATTACAATGCATTAAAAACAGTACAAAAAGCCCGGGGTGATATAACAAAATGGCTTGAATACTTTACGGATGGAGTTTTATTCTCAATAAATAGAGTTAAAGAAACAATTGTAAAACTGGGTATATCAAATTCAGAAAAACAAGGGAAGCAAATAGAGTTAACCCCGAAACAGGTAAAAATACTTCAAAAAGTTAAGGAGAAAGGAAAGATAACCAACAAAGAATTGCAGGGTATGTTAGGTGTGTCACGCCAGGCGGTTTTAAAGGAAATATCCAAGCTTATTGATGCCGGATTAATAGAGCTCGTAGGAAGAGGGCGGAATGCATATTACAGGTTTAAAGATCTATAGTCCGGATCGTACAAAAGTTGTATAGAAAGTAGTCTGAAGATTCATAAACAGACCGGCCGCGGACGAACAACGAAGTATGTCGAAGAAGTAAATAAAAAATCTACCGATAATCTACCGATTATTCCGTGCGAATCTACCGATTAACTAACATGTCTTAATTGTGCACCATGCCTGATGAAATTACAACCCTGTTTTGTGAAGCCAGGTAGTAATTTGTTTTTATGTAGACATATCCGTTGGGGGGAGGTTTGAAGTCATTCCAGTATATAATGTTCCGTTGAGCTTGTCCGTAAGTATGTAGATGTGAAAATCTTTCATTTTTATTTGATTCCCGCTTCCGCGGGAATGACGATTTTTGTTTTTCCTTCGCGTATATAAGACACTTTTTCCGGCCAAATTCTTTCAATTCCCCCATATCCGGCGTATAATAATGACGCCGACTGTGGTGTATGGAGTTGGGTGGGTTTTGTCCAGCGGGGAGGTCGGTCCCTGTTTATGTGCATGGGAGAAAAAATGTATTATCCGGTAGAAGAACTGATACTGGTCGTTTCGATACTCCTGATCCTGAGCATCATTGTGGGCAAAGTCGCCAGTAAATTCGCCCTTCCCGCCATCCTGATCTTTATAGCCGTCGGGATGGCCGCGGGATCCGAGGGGCTGGGTGGGATATATTTCGACGATCCCAGGGTGGCGCAGATCGTCGGGACTTTCGCGCTGGTGATCATAATCTTCACCGGCGGAGTTCAGACCGAATGGAAGAATATCCGGGACGTTTTCTGGGAGGGCGCGGCCCTTTCGATCTTCGGCGTCCTGTTCACGGCGCTTATCGTGGGATGGGCCACATTTGTGATATTTCACGTGCCCCTCATCAATGGGTTGATCCTGGGCGCGATAGTATCATCGACCGACGCCTCCGCCGTTTTCTCCGTAATGCGCGCGAAGAACATGCATTTTAAGGGGAAGCTGCCGGCGCTATTGGAATTCGAATCCGGCAGTAACGATCCGATGGCGGTATTCCTTACTATGGGGCTCATCCATCTGGCGAAGAACCCGTCGGCCCCGGTCGTGACGCTTCTTTTGATATTCATCCGGCAATTGTTTCTCGGCGTTGTCATGGGCTATGTGTCCGGAAAGGTGATAGTTTTTGTGATACACAGGCTCAGGCTGGAACATGAAGGCCTGTATCCGATCCTGACCCTTGCTTTGGTATTGCTGACGTATGGTGTGACCGCGACGCTTGGCGGGAGCGGCTTTCTGGCCGTATACGTCGCGGGCATCATAGTGGCGGAGAGCCAGTTTGTTCGCAAGAAGAACATCATCGAATTCCATGACGGGTTTTCATGGCTGATGCAGATCGCCATGTTCATGCTGCTGGGCCTTCTGGTCTTCCCGTCGAAGCTCGTTCCTGTCATAGGGCCCGGGCTCCTGATCGCGTCGCTTCTTATATTCGTCGCAAGGCCGGCGGGCGTTTTCGCGACATTGGTGTTCTCAAAGCTGAACGTGAGGGAGAAGGCCATGGTCTCCTGGGTGGGCCTCAGGGGCGCAGTTCCGATCATACTGGTCACTTTTTTGCTCATTGCCGGGGTTCCGGAGGCGGAGGAGCTCTTCAACATAGTGTTTTGCATCGTATTCGTGTCGATATTGATACAAGGGCCGTCGATAATAAGTGTCGCCAGACGGCTGGGCGTGTTGAACTGACCCCTCGCCCCATAGTCTTGACTATATCGGTGTAGTATGTTACACTTATCGGTGTAAAAGGAGACACCTTATGATATCGATGAGATCAAAAATAACAAAAGTGCTTTTGAACTATTTTTTTCTAAATCCCGGGGAGAGTCTTTTTGTGAATGAGATAGCGCGGAAACTGGATTTGGACAAAAGGAATCTTGTTAAAAAGCTCAAAGAATTCGAAGAAGAGGGAATTCTGGCAAGTGAGACAAGAGGAAATCAAAAAATATACTCAATAAATCGTTTGTACCCGCTGTATGAAGAATACAGAAAAATAGTTTTTAAGACGATAGGTATTGAAAACAAGTTAAAGACCATGGTTAAACAGGTGAAAGGTATCGAAAAGGTTTACCTGTTCGGTTCATATGCTAAAGACGCAATGGATACACATAGCGATATAGATCTTTTGGTGGTGGGGGATCATAAGATCATGGCTTTGCAGAAAGAGATCAGTAAATTACAGAAAGAAACAGGCAGGGAGATCAATGTTGTGAATATGGACAAAAAAGAATTTGAAAACAGAAAAAAGAAAAATGATCCTTTTATTGAAACTGTTTTCAAAGAAAAACATATTGAGGTGATCTAATGAAATTCGACGATAAATATTTTGCAAAGTTCAAATTCACAAAAGAACAGGTTGACAAAAATCTTAAGAATGCATTGCGCGATCTGGATATTGCAAAAAAAGATGAATTTCTGGATGTGAAGTTTAATTACACGTAAGTGGTTGAGAGACTGGGAAAAATTGATGATGCATTCCGTGTGGAGAAACATATTTAAAAAGGAGGAGAAATGGGAAGTATTAACGAAATTAAAGCAGGTAAATTGAATACAGAGAATTTTATCGAGGAAAAAACGCGGGAAATATCCGCTTTGGTCGGCGATGGCGTGGCGATTAACGCTCTTTCGGGGGGAGTTGATTCTTCCGTAGTTACCATGTTAGGCCATAAAGCTTTAGGGGAGAGGCTTAAAACATATTTTGTTGATAATGGAATAATGAGAGAAGGCGAACCACGGAAGATCGTGGCATTATTCAAGGAACAGGGTGTTCATGTGGAGATAGTTGATGCCAGAGAAACATTTTTTAGCGCGTTAAAAGGCATAACCGATCCCGAAGAAAAAAGAGAGGCGATCACACAGTCTTTTTATAAAGACGTTTTCGGTAAACTTGTAAGAAACAGCGGGGCAAAATATCTTTTGCAGGGCACGATCTTAACCGATGTCGACGAGACTATTGCCGGGATCAAAAGACAACATAATGTTTTTGAGCAGCTGGGTATTGATCCACAGGAGACTTTCGGGTATAAAATCATCGAGCCGTTGATCCAGCTTCGCAAGGATGGGGTGAGGAAAGTCGCTAAGGCTTCAGGGTTGCCGGAATATTTTTATAACAGGATGCCTTTCCCCGGTCCGGCATTAGCGGCAAGAGTGATAGGAGAAGTGACGGAAGAAAAGATAGGTATAGTCAGGATAGCAACTTCTATTGTTGAAGAAGAACTGGCGGATTCGGGCGCTTTTCAGTATATGGCGATCTTGCATCAGGATAAAGTTACGGGCATGCGTGACGGGAAACGCGATTTCGGTTTACAGATCGAAATAAGATGCTGGGAAAGTGTTGATGCCAGGAACGCAAAACCCACAGAATTGCCTTATGATAAACTGTTTAAGTTGTCTGACAGAATGGTCAATGATGTCCCCGGCGTGGTAAGTGTTACATACAATGTGACTTCCAAGCCGCCGTCAACTATGGAAGCTATTTAGTTTTTGTGTGTGAGGTATAGCCATTTCATCTAAAGTTATGACACAATTCTAACCTGTGGGCATTCTATTTCTGCATAAAGATAGCATTTTAAACAACTTATGAAGATGATAACAATTAAAACGGTATTGGTAAGTATAGGTTTTCTGATAATAAACGGGTTGTACGGATCTGTTGTTGGTGCTGATGATGGGCAGGTTTATGGAGGATATTGTGCGATCTGCGGCAGGGACATGCCCGCCAGCCACGATTTTACCCATGGCGGAGGCGGTACCGGGACTACTGTACAGGTGGATGGCTGGAGGCCGCCGGTTTATACCGGTCCATCACCCGAAGAGTTAGAAAGGCGCAGAAAGATAAATAAAGCTAAGGAATTAAATGCGATTGGTATAGAATACTGGGAAAAAACCGAATGGGAAGTAGCCGCTGAATATTTTCGGAAAGCACTGGAGTACTATCCGGGCAATGCGGTTATGCAGGATAATCTTCGCAAAGCAGAACATTTAGCTGAACAGAGAAGGAAAGAGGAAGAGAAGAAAGCAGAGATACAGCGTAAACTCGACGAAACAAAAGATGAAATAGCGCGCATTGTAAATACGGATTTTGACAGCCCCCAGACGAGCGCTTCCTCATCTCTTGAGTTTGGCCCAACAGCGGGTGCTGCTAAGCCTGTCCGCTCTCTTGAATTCATGAAGCAAAGTGAACCACCACTCCCGGAGGGTCTTAGCGTAACAGAAATAAAAGAAGAAGTGTATGTGGCCGAAGAAGTGCCCGCACCCCGGATCCAGAAAGATCTTCTCCCGGAGGAAGAAGCCAAAGGAGTATTATTTAAAGCCAGAGAAATGTTTGTGGCCTGGACCAAAACTGAAACATATAATATGACATTTGGCCGTATTCCCGGACTTTCTAAACTGAAGTCGATAAGGGATGATGCAAGAAAAATGTTCCAGGGCATACGCGCTTACACGGTGAATCTTTACAAAAATGTTATGCGGGGCGTTGAAGAAGGCGCGAAGGAAGCAGCGAGCCCCTATGATAGAGGTGGTTACGTAAGAGCATATGAGGAGCGTACTGAAAAAACGGCCGAAGAAACTCTCGACAAAGCTAAGGAACTGACGGAAGAGTCAATAAAAAGCCATTGAACAAGGCAGGGAGGGTGTCATGCTGAATATATTATATAATAATGCGGGGTTAAGATCGGTTAAATGTGTTTTATCTATTCTTTTAGTTTTAGGCTTGTTCACTGCACCTGTTCTATTTGCGCAGTCGGCAGAATCAGCACTTTCCCCGGAAGCACAAACAGCCTTTAATAGAGGGTTGGCGGCGGCAAGACAACAGGAGTGGAGACTGGCTATAAAATACTTTGAGGAAGCGCAGAAAGCGGCACAGGAGGATTCAGAAGTGTTATTCAATTTGGCGCTTGCTTATGACAAAGCGGATGCCCTTCTTCCCGCCGCGGTTTGGTTTAAGGCCTATCTTGTCGTTAAACCCGAAGCTCATAATGCCGGAGATGTCCAGGAAAGGATAGATGATTTGCTGGTCAAATACGAAGCAAGTGTATGGAAATTAATAGAGAGCACAGAAAAGATGACTTCCAATACGCTCAAAGAATTTGATGGGTTAGGAATTAAATCTTGGCGGATGTATCAGGCAATTGGGGCATTGATCGCTGCCCGTGTTGAAATGGGGGACATAAGGGGAGCCGAACAGCTTGCTGTTACGTGGAAGCTGAAAGACCAGCCATACGAACGGAGAGATGAATTGTACCAGTCCTTATACAAAGCGTTGGCATGTGTCGGAAAAATCGATGCCGCAAAAAAATACGCCCTTCTTGCCTCTCCGAATTGGTCGGATACAGCACTCCGGAACGAACTTGATAAAAACTCTGAAGGTTTTAGAGGTTGGCAAAAATCTCTTCAGGACCAAAGCTGGAAAGAAAACTGGGGCGCGACGAAATATGAGATTAAAGCCTGGGGTAATTTTTTTGATAGAGTAGACACCTTTAATAACTATACAATACAATCACCATGGGGAAATAAAGCTGTTCATAACTTCGCGAATTTTTGGGAAAGCATTGAAAATAAAGATCCGATCGAGAGGGTACAAATTCTATCCAAAGTGGTTTATTATATGGCCGCCGCATGGGACTATTTCCAGAGAATGGAATTATTATATCAATAGGTGACCCCAAATCCCATACTGGGACAGATTTTGAGTATCCGATGTAAATCCTTGTAATAATATTTGCCGGAGGATACAATAATATTCTATGTTGTCCATAACAAAAAACAGAGGCCTGGCGTTCAAGCTCAGCTTCTTCATCCTCGCCAGCTGCACGGTCATTTTCGCGGCCATATTCTTCTATAATTACGGCGTCTCCCGCGGGATCATTATCGAAAAGATAGAAGAGAACGCGAAGGACCTTACCCTGGGCACGGTGAACAAGATCGAGACGATAGTGTTTCCTGTCGAAAAGATCCCTGAATACATCGCTCAATTGCTGGGGGAAAGGCCTTTCGATCAACATGAGATCGACGACATGCTGCAGCTTGTCATCGAGAACGATCCTGACATATACGGGACAACCGCCGCTTTTGAACCCTACGCTTTCGATGAAAGCGCTTTTTACTTCGCGCCGTATTTCTACAGAAAGGGCGATAAGATAGAATACGCCGACCTGGGAACGGACTCTTACGGGTATTTTGACTGGGACTGGTATAAGGCCCCGAAAGAGCTCGGCCGCCCCGTGTGGAGCGAACCTTATTTCGACAAGGGCGGGGGGAATATCATTATGTCCACTTATTCCGTCCCGTTCTACAGGGGCATAGGCGGGAAAAGAACGTTCACCGGGGTCGTCACGGCGGATATCTCTTTATCCTGGCTCCAGGACATCGTTTCGTCGATCAAGATAGAGAAAACGGGTTACGCGGCCCTCTTCTCCCGGAAAGGGACGGTAGTTACGCACCCCGATAAAACCCTCATTATGGGGAAAACGATATTCGATATCGCCACGGCCGAAAAAGACCCGCGTTTAGAGAAGATCGGGGAAGATATGGTAAAGGGGCATTCCGGATTCGCCCCTTTCGGGGATACAGCCGATGGAAAAGAAAGCTGGATGTCATACGCGCCCGTGCCTTCGACCGGCTGGTCCCTGGCTATCGTTTTCCCGAAGAACGAGATGATGGCGGGGATAACCGATCTTAACAGGGCCGTACTTATTCTCGGGATAATAGGCTTTGTATTCCTGTTCATAGTGATAGTCCTCATCTCGAATTCGATCACCGGGCCGCTGCGCGTCCTCGCGCAAAAAACCGGCGATATCGCGAAGGGTAATTTCGACTTTGAGCTGCCTCCGGTACGGACACAAGATGAGGTCGGGGCCCTTGCGGAAGCTTTCACCCGCATGAAAAAAGAGCTGAAGAGCTACATACTGGACCTCGAGAAGACGACCGCGGCCAAGGAAAAGATAGAGAGCGAACTGAAGGTCGCCCATAACATCCAGATGGGCATCCTGCCGAAGACATTTCCCCCTTTCCCGGACAGGAAAGAATTCGACGTTTACGCGGAACTCCGGCCGGCAAGGGAGGTGGGCGGGGATTTCTACGATTTTTATTTCACAGGGGACGACCTTCTTTGTTTCAGCATCGGGGATGTGTCGGGCAAAGGGGTGCCGGCGGCGCTTTTCATGGCCATGACCAAAACCGTCCTGAAAATGGCCGCGGACATGTTCAAGGACCCCGCGCGAATGCTCGAGGTGGCAAACAGGGAACTCTCGCGCGATAATTCTAACGCGATGTTCGTTACCGTCTTCTGCGGCATTTTGAACGTAAAGACGGGAGAGATCCAATACTCCAACGGCGGGCATAACCCGCCGCTGCTGATCCGGAAAGACGGGCCGCCGGAATTTGTCGGCGCCGCTACGGGCACCATCGTAGGGGCGTTCGATGATAGTGTCTTCTCGAACGGGAAACTTCTCCTCGCGCCGGGCGACACGCTTTACCTGTACACCGACGGCGTCACGGAAGCCGCCGATAAAGATCACGAGATGTTCACCGAAGGCCGCCTGAAAAAAGAAATGTCCGCCCGCTCCCGTGACACCATCAAAGAGCTTGTCGAAGGGACGTTCAGCCTGGTAGATTCATTCTCATCCGGCCTGCCGCAGTCGGACGATATCACCGTCCTCGCTTTGCGATATGGTAAGTAGGGTCATCCGGGAATAAGACCACAACCTTCAAGTAACAGCCTTAATCTCGCCAAAAAGACTACTACACTGTGAAATCAATTTCTGATAATTGTCATCCCGAGCGAGGGAGTGAAGTGACCGATAATTGTCATCCCGAGCGAGGGAATGAAGTGACCGAGTCGAGGGATCTAACGTATTGAAATTCCGTTACGACAAGTTAGATTCCTCGACTTCGTTCGCCTTCGGCGAACTTCGCTCGGAATGACAATGGACAGAAATTACTTGTACAGCGTACTACCCTGGATCTTTAATACCCCAAACGGTACAAGTGGAACTTTTTTCCTCCTTATCATGTCTAAAGCATTGAAGGGAGGCAAAAGATGTCTAAAACAATATTTCACACAAAACCATGTTTAAGACATGGAAAGGAGGGGCAAGATGTCTAAGGCAATAGTTCACACAAGCATTGTTATAGCTCTTGTAAGTGTTTTCACGCTTGCCTGCGCCGCGCCGGCGTTCGCTGACCGTGGGCGCCGATGGAAACCTTATCCTAAAGGAGGACGGCATCATCATGCCGTGATCAGTACACCGGAGTGGTACGTGCCGGCTGTATTCCGGAGCCTCGCGCGCCTGGGCCGCTACAGATATGAGAACAGGGTAACGTATGTCCAGCCGGTGGTGGTAACAACCCCTTCGAATACAGTGGTCGTGCGGCAGATGCCGGTCACTCCCGCGGCCGATAGTGTAACCGTGAACATTCCCAATGCCAACGGTAGTTACATTACGGTTGTTTTACGCAGGGCAGGGAACGGGTACATCGGCCCCCAGGGCGAATATTACCCGGGACATCCGACGATCGAACAACTCGCGGCGTTATACGGCAATTAAGCCCTGTGCCCTTATAGGTGTAAAGCGGCAGGTCGGCCTTTCGGCTCCTGCCGCTTTCTACATATTCTGTCCTGAGATCCAGGAGTGGAACCGGAACCTTCAGGGGGCAGCTTTAAACTTGCTAAAGGGGGCACCTTAAAGGTTTGGAATTGCAAACGGTTCAAGCATACTAAAGAATTAAAAAAAGTTGAAAGAAAATACCTCCAAAAGTTGTCTTATATAGCAGTAAATAAGAAGTTTAAAGACAGCAGAGGGAGGTCTGCCCCTTCGTCCTTTGAGGTGAGGTGTAAATGGTGATGGAATCTAAGAATGCAAAAAAGAGGTTTTCTAAAAAGGAGGTAATTTCAAAAAAACAAACAGTCTATGCCCGCATACGCGCGATTATTGAACAGGCCAGAAGCAATATTGCTCGTATTGTTAACACGGAGATGGTTTTAGCGTATTGGGATATTGGTAAAGAGATCGTCGAAGAAGAACAGAGAGGCAAGAAACGTGCTGGCTATGGAAAAGCTGTATTAAAACATCTTTCTGGAAAATTAACAGCTGATTTTGGTAAAGGTTTTGATGAGTCAAATTTGCGTAATATCAGGATCTTCTATCTTAATTATCCGAAACGTGACGCACTGCGTCACGAATTAAGCTGGACACATTATCGAATTTTGATGCGTGTTGATAACCCGGAAGCCAGGTCTTTCTACGCGGCGGAATGCGTCGCGAATAACTGGTCGGCACGAGAACTTGAACGACAGAAAGGCACCCTTCTTTATGAACGCCTCGCGTTAAGCAGGGACAAAAAAGGTGTTATGAAATTAGCCCGAAAAGGACAGGAACTCGCGGCATATGAAGACATGATAAAAGATCCGTATGTGCTCGAGTTTACAGGATTATTCCCTCATTTAAAACTGTATGAAAGCAAGTTAGAGCAGGCTCTGATCGATAACCTGTCGAAATTCCTGCTTGAACTCGGGAAGGGATTTACCTTTGTCGGACGGCAGAAACGTATTTCACTGGAAGGGGATCACTTTTATGTTGATCTTGTTTCTTACAATACCATTCTGAAATGTTTTGTTCTTATTGACCTCAAGAGCGGAAAACTTGTCCATCAGGATATCGGGCAAATGCAGATGTACGTAAACTATTACGACCGCTCCGTGAAACAGAAAGATGATAATCCGACAGTTGGACTTATTTTGTGCGAAGACAAAAAAGACGCGGTTGTACGATATACGTTGCCCAAGGATAATAAGCAAATATTCGCTTCAAGATATAAATTATATTTACCGACAGAGACGGAATTAATAGAGGAACTAAAAAGAGAAAGATTTTTCAGGTAAGGAGGGACGTTTTCACATATTCTATTCCGAGATCCAGAAGTGGAACCGGAACCCTGCTTTGTCTTTACCCGTGCTTTGTTTTCACCTCAATTGTAACTTCGGCACTATTGTGATAAAATACCCTTGTTCTTTTTGTCGTCCGCGAATACGTTGATAAGGCGGGGATAGTGCGGATGACGCCGGTTAATAAGTTTTTCCAATGAGGGAGGTAAACCTGTCATGAGCGGAATATTCGGCGTTGTTTCTGAAAAGGGAGATTGTGCGGAGACATTGTTATATGGTACCGATTATCATTCCCACCTGGGGACTGAATACGGAGGGATAGCGGTCCTCGGGAAAAATTTCCAGAGACAGATACATAGCATCAGCCAGAGTCAGTTCAAATCCAAGTTTTACGAGGATTGCAAGAACATGTCCGGCAACAAGGGCATAGGTGTTATAAGCGACAGCAACGAACAGCCGATGTACCTGAATTCCAGGTTCGGGCCTTTTTGCATAGTTACCAGCGGTTTGATAGAGAACTCGGAGGAGCTGGTGGACAAGCTTCTCAAGGAAGGTATCTCTTTCAGCGAAATGACCGATAAGGCGGTCAATATCACGGAACTTATCGCCAAAATGATCAACCGGGGAACCGATCTTATCGATGGCATAGAAAAGATGTTTGAGGAGATAGATGGGTCATGTTCGTTACTAGTGATGAATAAAGACGGTATTTACGCCGCGAGGGACCGGTTGGGATATACGCCTCTGATCGTCGGCAGCCGCGCTGATGCATGGGCGGTTACTTCCGAGACCAGCGCTTTTCCGAACAACAGGTTCAAGCCGGTAAAAGAGCTTGGCCCCGGAGAAATAATACTGATAAATGAACAGGGCATTTCCGGCAAAAGTCCGGGAAACGGGGTCAAGCAAATATGCGCGTTTTTATGGATATACACCGGGTTCCCGGCCTCAAGCTATGAAGGGATCAATACCGAGATAGTAAGGGAAAGATGCGGCCGGTATCTCGCGAAAGAGGATAAGGATATAAAAGCGGACCTGGTCGCGGGTATTCCCGATTCAGGCGTCGCGCATGCTCTGGGATATGCCATGGAATCCGGGAAACCTCTCAGGCGTCCGTTGGTTAAATATACTCCCGGCTACGGAAGGAGTTACACGCCTCCGGCTCAGGCGACGCGTGATCTTGTAGCTACGATGAAGCTTATCCCCATCAGGGATATTATCAACGGGAACCGGATAGTGATATGCGAGGATTCCATAGTAAGGGGTACGCAGCTTAAGAACTTTACCGTTAACAAGTTATGGGAAGGAGGGGCAAAAGAGGTACATGTAAGGGCCGCGTGCCCTCCGCTCATGTTCCCATGCAAGTTCTGCCTGTCCACACGGAACATAAACGAACTTGCGGCTCGCAAGGCTATAAAAAGCCTCGAAGGCCATGACATAGAAGATGTGTCCGAGTATGTGGACCACGGTACCGAAAAATATCGAAAAATGGTGCAATGGATCGCCGAAGACCTGAATGTGACCACGTTGAGGTTCCAGAAACTCGAAGACATGATCGCGGCCATAGGGCTTCCAAGAGAACAGTTGTGCACGTACTGCTGGACAGGAGAATGTCCGGGCTCCGGGAACCGCGAAAAGAGTTCAAATGTTGACGTTAAACTTTGTAAGGCGTAATTTTCGTAACTATTCAGGTAATCCGCGACAAGGCCGGTTGGCATGTCTACTACCAGGGCCCCTCCGCCCGGCGTGGAGGCTCCCTGTACGGAGACATGCCAACCGGCCTTTATCCCATTCCCCGGGGTACCTGAGTAGTTACTAATTTTCCGGATAAGATGTTGATACGGAACGGTTTAATATTCCCCTGTTTGATATGCGCAGAAAAGGCGGGAAACTATGAAGATAAATGTTTTTCTATTTGTCCTGATCACGGTCATTGCCGTCAATGGCCAGGCTCAGGGGGACCAGCCGCAGGAAAACCTGGAGTACCGGACGGTAACAGAAGACGGTGTCGCGTGTGACGTAGGCGTGTTATATAAGAACGTACCCGGCGGGCAGGAGGTCACCATAGCGGCCATGGCCGTGGGGGAAGGCGCCGATTTCCGTAAATGGGAAATAACGGATATCAAATTAAAGTCGGGTAATAACCTTATCAGGGCGGCGGTTTCAGATAAATTCTACGGGGCCAAAGAATCCGTTTTCCGCAGACCCGCCGCGGTCGCTTTCGCGGCCATAGGCAGCCAGTATGAAAGGTATTCCTCTTCCTGCTCTTCCGGGGGCGTATGCCCGGTAACCGGTGAACCTGCGGGTGGCGAGACCGGGGGGCAGGGCAAAATAGCCCGAGGCATAGATAAAGCCGGTATGGCCGCGGGGCTCGGGCTTCTGACCGCGCAGGCAAAAGGCGAGATAACCGGCGAGATATGCGTATTCAACGTTACTGACGAGGCTGGCGGGAAGGTCGATGCCGTTAACCTGGTCGTGGAGAATAAAGAAAAACATAAAAAATACAGGCTGACGATCCCGCTTTCCGGGGCATCGGGCGCGTTCAGCGGGCTCGCGGAAAAACATCCCGGGATGGAACACCTTGCCGGTACCGCGAAAGGCGGCACATTCATAGTGACCTCGGAAGACCAGGCCGAACCGCCTCAGGAAGGAACACTTCCTTCCGAAAAGCCGGAAAGCGGAACACAAAAACCCGTGTATTTCAAAGACCAGTTAATGACGGAAAATGACCTGGCCCAGCAAGCGGAGTTCAGCAGGTCGAAACTTAAATTATTAAACCGCAACAAGCCTTGATCCCGTACCCTCCTGCACTTCCCCGGAACTATTTTAAAAGAAGTTTTGTCTAAGATAGTGGAAAAGGGAAGTGCGCCATGAAGAAAATATCGATAATTCTGCTCGTTCTGGCGCTTTCACATGGTTATGTTATAATACGTGTAAACGTAGAACTTTTTTTATTTTTTGTTGTCTAAAACAGCGGACAGGAAGATGCAGGACATACCCAAAAATACATTAATAAAAGCTTCCGAAGGAGATATGGAAGCGTTCGAGGAGATATACAGGACGGCTTCCGGGTACGTTTATACTATTGCCCTGAAAGTGACCGGGAGCAGGGAGGATGCCGAGGAGGTTACACAGGATGTATTTATCAGCATTCACAAAAATCTTAAAAGGTTTCAGTTCAGGTCTTCTTTTAAGACCTGGCTGTACAGGATCACCGCCAATATGGCGATCAACGCTTACAGGAAAAGATCAAGGGAACGCGGGAAAATGATGCCATATGACGACGGGATAGCCGTGGAAGATAAGAAAGCGCCGGAGGTAAGCGGCATTGACGAAGAATACAGGCAGAAGATGGTAAACCGCATGCTCGATAGTTTACCGCTTGAACAGCGCGCTTGCATAGTTCTTAAAGATATAGAAGGGCTTAAGTACCGGGAAATAGCCCACGCGCTCAGAATAAATATAAATACCGTAAGGTCCCGGCTTAAGAGAGCCCGGGAAAAACTGATTTCCCGATATGGGGGGGAGGAGCGGAAGCCATGAGATGCAGAAAAATACAAAGACTGATCCTTGCCGATTACACGGACCGGGAAATGACCGGGCCCAACCGCCGAAAAGTGGCGGACCATATAAGGACGTGCGCGGGCTGCCGGGAGTTTGAAGAACGCGTTAAAGAAAGGATCATCGCGCCTCTTCGGCGGACCGGGCACGTTAAGCCTCCGGAAGAGGTATGGTTACGGATCAAAGGGGCGATCGAAAGGCCTGAGCGCGAAAGTGTCAGTGAAAGTATCGCGGACTTTCTGAACAACCTGTTGCGCGTTAGAAAACCCGCGTTTGCCGTAGGATCCCTTCTTGTCCTGATACTTGCAGGGGGTATCTTCGCGAAGACGTATTTTTCGGAGCGCAACGCAGTGAACGTGTATCTGGAAGAACAGTTGGATTTCCTGG
>JBDRFA010000151.1:0-4308 GCA_043819235.1 Candidatus Omnitrophota bacterium
GGCCCGGCGCCCGCGATTATCACATCGTATATCCTCTCTTCCATAACGAAAATACCTCTTTTTAGTGTCAGAGTGTCATTGTGCCGGCGTTCTGCGGTAACACTTCGCGCAGGTGTTCCCGAAGGGACATCAAACGTCCGAACGAGCATGGCATCCTGTCAGGGGTGTTCCGCTATGCTCCGTACAGGGAGGATCCACACCGGGCGGAGGGGCCCTGGTAGGAGCATAGCGGAACACCCCTGACGGAATGCCATGTTCGTTCGGACATTTGATGCCCCTTAGGGAACACCTGCGCGAAGTGTTACCGCTGAACGCCGGCACAATGACACTCTGACACTAAAAAGAGGTATTTTCGTTATGGAAGAGAGGATATACGATGTGATAATCGCGGGCGCCGGGCCTGCGGGGATAACGGCTTCTATATACGCGGTGCGTAAGGGTCTCAGTACGCTGGTACTTACCGGCGATATCGGCGGGCAGACCGGGTGGACCGGGGATATCGAAAATTACATCGGCTACCAGTTCATATCGGGGGCCGAGCTGGTGATGAAATTCGAAGAGCACATGAAAAAGTACAACGTCGATGTCAGGGAAAAAGAAAAAGTGGTAAAGGTGAAAAGGGAGAACGGTGTTATTTACGTGGACACGGCTGACGGCAGGTATCAGGCCAGGACGGTTATAATAGCTTCGGGGAAGAAGTCGAAAGAGCTTGGGGTGCCGGGGGAGAAGGAGTTCAGGGCGAGGGGCATAGCGTATTGCGCTACATGTGACGCGCCTCTTTTCGCGGGAAAAAACGTGGCCGTAGTGGGCGGCGGCAATTCCGCTCTCGAAGCGGCGCTTCAGCTGTTCAGGATAGCGAAGAAGGTATATGTCATCAATATTGCTCCCGAGCTCGGCGGCGACGCTGTAATGCGCGATAAAATAGTCCGGGAGAAAAATGTTACCGTTATGAACGACAGCCGTGTAACGGCCATACTGGGGGACAGGTTTGTCAATGAGATCGGGGTCGAAAGCGGGGGCGAGGCAAAAAGCATACCCATCGAAGGGGTCTTTGTGGAAATAGGCCTTATCCCAAATACGGAATTCGAATCCGATATAGAAAAGAACGAGTCCGGAGAAATAAAGGTGAATTGTTATAATGAGACCAGCGTCGGGGGTATATTCGCGGCGGGCGACGTGACCAATGTGCCGGAGAAACAGATAATCATAGCCGCCGGAGAGGGCGCCAAGGCTACGCTCAGCGCTTACCGGTATCTGGCGAAGCGGGTAGGGACATGATAAGCAGGGACAGATTGATAGCGGGTCTCGAGGAGCTGATATACGTCGAGGAAGGTATGGTGACGTTCTTCGCGAATTTCGCGAAGGCCATGGTCAGGCAGAGCGACGGGCTGGAAGCGGAAAAAGCCGGGGGAATATAACATATCGTGATAGCTAAACAACTTATAAGCTACGTGTCGGGATGAAGATACTGGCCGCGGAATACGGAAAACGAAAAGATGTCATAAAAGAGCGGCTGCGGCAGTTCAGGAAGGTGTGGGAACAGCCGGAAAGAAGGGTGTTCAGCGAACTTTGCTTCTGCATATGCACCCCGCAGTCGAAAGCCGTCCGTTGCGACAAAGCTGTCTCCGCTATGGAGAGGAGCGGCACGCTTTTCAGCGGCGGACGGGACCGGATAAAAGACGGGCTGAAAGGCGTAAGGTTCCCTGACAATAAAGCCGCGTACATCGTCGAGGCCCGGAAGCTTTTCACGGTGGACGGGGACATACGGATAAAAGACAAGATCGACGTATTCGATATTTTCGCCACGCGCGAATGGCTGGCCGGGAACGTCAAGGGCATAGGTATGAAGGAAAGCAGCCATTTCCTGAGGAACATGGGTTTCGGCAGTGACCTGGCGATACTCGACGTGCATATACTGAAGAATATGGTAAAGTACGGGATCATAAAAGAAACCCCTGGAAGTATTTCGATGGCGAGATATCTTGAGCTGGAAGATAAAGTAAGGAAATTCGCGAAAAAGATAAAGATCCCAATGGCCGAACTGGACCTCCTGTTCTGGTCCATGGAAACGGGGGAAGTGTTTAAATAGAGGAGTGAAAAAAGGAGCTGTTCCGTGGCAACGAACTTATTCGGGATATTTACCGGCATATTGAAAGAGTCATATCTTCTGCTCAACAAGATGGCGCCGTACCTTATGTTCGGTTTTTTCTTCGCCGGGATACTTCATATTTTCATCGATACGAGGACGGTCAGCAGGCACCTTGGCAAGAACAGTTTCTTTTCGGTGGTCAAGGCTTCTTTGTTCGGCATGCCGCTGCCTCTGTGTTCATGTTCCGTGATACCGGCCGCCATGTCGCTGCGGAGGGAAGGCGCCAGCCGCGGGGCCGTGCTTTCTTTTCTCATATCTGCGCCCACGACTGGCGTGGATTCGATACTGGCCACGTATTCTCTGTTAGGTTGGATCTTTACGGTGTACAGGATCGCAGCGTCGTTCCTGACGGGTGTCATTGCCGGCATCGCCGCTAATTTCATTATCGGGGACGGTGAGAATAGGCCCGTGCCCGTTATGCCCGCGTGCAGATTGTGCCACGAGGAGAAAGAGCATGGCCACGGTATTCTAAAAAAAACAGGAGGGGTATTCAGTTACGCGTTTTCGGACATTTTGAAGGACAGCGGCCCATCTCTGCTGGTAGGCATATTAATAGGCGGTGTGATCACGTATGTCCTGCCGGTGGATTTTTTCCAGACGTATATAGGATCGGGGATAAGGTCCATGTTCCTGATGCTGCTTGTGGGCATCCCCATGTATGTATGCGCTACGGCTTCCATACCCATAGCCGCCGCGCTTATGCTTAAAGGGCTGGGCCCGGGCGCGGCTTTTGTTTTTCTGGTAGCCGGCCCGGCTACCAACATTGTGACCATGACGGTCGTGTTCCGGGACATGGGCTGGAAGGCGCTTGTGATATATCTGGGGTCCATCGTCTTTAGCAGTATAGGGCTGGGGTTCATGCTGGATAAAGTATATTTTTACATGGGGCAAACGGCCCCGGCGCGTATCATGCTCCATCACTACGCGCTCATGCCCGCATGGGCCGGTGAAAGCGCGGGTGCAGTGCTTTTAGCAATTATACTGTATCAGTTTTTACGAACGCGGATAGTCTCCGCGAAATAACATTATGGAGGCCCCATTGGAAAACATCTCGCATTATCTGGAGAACGTAAGTCTCGTTACGTATGTTGTGGTCTTTATAAGCGGGTTAGCCGGTTCTTTTACGCCGTGTATTTATCCTCTTATACCGATAATAATGGGAGTGGCGGGGGCGGGACGGAAAAAGTCGCGTATGATGAATTTTCTCATATCCGTGAGCTATGTGCTGGGGATGGCCCTTATGTTCTCCGCCCTGGGAGTGGCCGCCGCTTTGACAGGGAGGCTATTCGGGCAGGTACAGTCGAGCCCGTGGGCGCATCTTCTCCTGGGGAACGCGATGATCCTGTTCAGCCTGGCACTTCTTGGCGTCATCCCTCTGCCGACATTTTTACTTAACCGGGCGGGCGCCGGGAAGGTCGTAAAAGGCGGGAACATGTTTGCCGCGTTTTTAATGGGACTGGCTTCCGGGATCGTCGCCGCTCCGTGTACGGCGGCTATCCTGGGCGCCATTCTGGCATACGTCGCCACAACGCAGAACGCCGTGCTGGGTTTTTCGCTTCTTTTCACCTTCGCTACAGGTCTCGGGGCCGTATTAATAGTGGCCGGGACTTTTACCGGGATAGCAGCTTCCATCCCCAGGTCCGAAAAAATAATGGGCATGGTACAGAAGATATTCGCGCTGTTGATGCTACTTCTGGGTGAATATTATATATTCAAGGCGGGGGTGTTGAGTATCTGAGGGGTGAAGTGTGGTGACGGGTAACGCCTGGCGTTACCGGAAGATTTATATATGCGAAGGTAATCCCGGACATGTGAGTTTATAACGCGAAGATGAAACAAGCATAGCTGGAATAGGAGGACCGATGAGGATTAAGAAAATGTTTTTGTGCGTGATGGTCATGGCGCTTTCTTTGAGCGCGTGCGGGAGGATCGAGAGCCAGGCCGGTCCGTCCGGGACCAAAGCGGCCGAATTCACGTTAAAGACTGTTGACGGAAAAGAGATAACCTTGTCGGACGAACTGAAAAACAAAAAGGCCGTCCTGGTATTCGGGGCGTCGTGGTGTCCTTATTGCGTGAAAGAGATCCCGGAAGTGAACGCCTTTTATTCGGCGAACAAGGATAAGGTGTCGGTGATAGGGATCGATATACAGGAAAGCGAA